>NZ_JACAQC010000007.1:129345-211191 GCF_013385345.1 Pseudomonas sp. I8001 | reverse complement strand
CCCGCTCCCACATTTGATGGGGTTTGCAAAACGGGTTTAGAAGTCGCCCCAGAGTTGTTGAGCCACCGCCAGCGCCACGACTGGCGCAGTTTCGGTACGCAGCACCCGTGGGCCCAACCGTGCGGCATGAAACCCCGCACCTTGTGCCGTCTCGACTTCCCCATCAGTCAATCCACCCTCCGGCCCGATCAGGAAGGCCAGGCTCCCAGGCTTGGCGTGGCTGACCAGGGGCTCGGCCACCGGGTGCAGCACCAGCTTCAAATCCGCTTCGGCCTGTTTCAACCAATCCGCCAGCAACAGCGGTGGGTGAATCACCGGCACTCGCGAGCGACCGCACTGCTCGCACGCGCTGATCGCCACCTGGCGCCAGTGCTGCAGGCGTTTGTCGGCGCGTTCGTCCTTGAGGCGCACTTCGCAGCGGTCGCTGAAGATCGGGGTGATTTCATTCACCCCAAGCTCGGTGGCTTTCTGGATCGCCCAGTCCATCCGCTCGCCACGGGACAGGCCCTGGCCGAGGTGAATCTGCAGCGGCGACTCGACCTGCCCGGCGAAGGTTTCGGTGACTTGCACCACCACGCGTTTTTTGCCGACTTCCAGCAAGCTGGCGCGAAACTCCTGGCCGGAACCGTCGAACAACTGCACGGGGTCGCCTTCGCTCATGCGCAATACGCGGCTGATGTAGTGCGCCTGGGCTTCCGGCAACTCGTGGTCGCCAAGGCTCAGGGGGGCGTCGACAAAAAAGCGGGACAGTCTCATTTCTGTTCTCTGGAAATAGTGTGCAGGGCGGACGCGGAGCGTCCATGGCTGCATTCCCACGCGGAGCGTGGGAACGATCAACTCAATCAGCCCGGATCACGAAACCCCGGGTGGAAATCCTTGGGCACCGCCACGCTGACCTTGCTGTTGGTGGCAATGTCGATCCCTTCGCTGGCCACTTCAGCCAGGAAGTCGATCTGCTCCGGGGTGATCACATACGGCGGCAGGAAGTACACCACGCTGCCCAACGGCCGCAGCAACGCGCCTCGCTCCAGCGCATGTTCGAACACCTTCAGGCCACGGCGTTCCTGCCACGGGTAGGCGGTCTTGGTGGCCTTGTCCTGCACCATCTCGATGGCCAGCACCATGCCGGTCTGGCGCACTTCCGAGACGTGCGGATGGTCCGCCAGGTGCGCGGTGGCGGTGGCCATGCGCTGGGCCAGGGCCTTGTTGTTTTCGATGACGTTGTCTTCTTCGAAGATATCCAGGGTCGCCAGGGCCGCCGCACAGGCCAGCGGGTTACCGGTGTAGCTGTGGGAGTGCAGGAAGGCGCGCAGGGTCGGGTAGTCGTCGTAGAAGGCGTCGTACACATCGTCGGTGGTGACCACCGCGGCGAGCGGCAGGTAGCCGCCGGTCAGGGCCTTGGACAGGCACAGGAAGTCCGGGCGGATGCCGGCCTGTTCACAGGCGAACATCGTACCGGTGCGGCCAAAGCCCACGGCGATTTCGTCGTGGATCAGGTGCACGCCATAACGGTCGCAGGCTTCGCGCAGCAGCTTGAGGTACACCGGGTGGTACATGCGCATGCCGCCGGCGCCCTGGATCAGCGGCTCGACGATCACGGCGGCCACGGTGTCGTGGTTTTCGGCCAGGGTCTGCTCCATGGCCAGGAACATGTTCCGGGAATGTTCTTCCCAGCTCATGCCGTCGGGGCGCAGGTAGCAGTCGGGGCTCGGCACCTTGATGGTGTCCAGCAGCAGGGCTTTATAGGTCTCGGTGAACAGCGGCACATCGCCTACCGACATCGCGGCGATGGTTTCGCCGTGGTAGCTGTTGGTCAGGGTGACAAAGCGCTTCTTGTTCGGCAGGCCGCGGTTGAGCCAATAGTGAAAGCTCATCTTCAGCGCGACTTCGATGCACGACGAGCCGTTGTCGGCGTAGAAGCAGCGGGTCAGGCCTTCGGGGGTCATCTTCACCAGGCGCTCGGACAGCTCGATCACCGGCTGGTGGCTGAAACCGGCGAGGATCACGTGTTCCAACTGGTCGACCTGGTCCTTGATGCGCTGGTTGATGCGAGGGTTGGCGTGGCCAAACACGTTGACCCACCAGGAACTGACGGCGTCGAGGTAGCGTTTGCCTTCGAAGTCTTCCAGCCAGATGCCCTCACCGCGCTTGATCGGGATCAGCGGCAGTTGCTGGTGGTCTTTCATCTGGGTGCAGGGATGCCACAGCACCGCAAGGTCGCGTTGCATCCACTGGTTATTCAAACCCATGTTTATTCTCCTCGAAGCGGCTCGCGACGTGCGCGGGCGAAACAATCGCGCAAGCCTATGCAATGCCGGCCTGTGTCACAACCCATTGCGAGTCTGAAGCGTAAATTGGTGGTAAACGCAGGACAGTCCGTCACGTTTCTTCTGGATAGTCCTTAATCTCTTGTTAACTTACTCTGCATACGCTCTTGATCGTATTTCTCGATATTTCAAAGCGAAATTTTCCGCTTTAATTCGATAGGTAAATCGATAGTCTTGCCACAGCTCTTACGGGATTTGGGACATGCAACTACGTAATTCACCGGCCCGCTATGGCTGGGTCAGCATCGTTTTGCACTGGGGCGTGGCCCTGGTGGTGTTCGGTCTGTTCGCATTGGGCCTGTGGATGGTCGGTCTCGACTACTACAGTGCCTGGCGCAAAGACGCCCCGGACCTGCACAAGAGCATCGGCATTACGCTGTTCGCCATCATGCTCGTGCGGATCGTCTGGCGCCTGGTCAGCCCGCCGCCGCCACCGCTTGCCAGCTATAGCCGCATGACGCGTCTGGGGGCTGCGTTTGGCCACGCGTTCCTGTATCTCGGGCTGTTTGCCGTGATGATTGCCGGTTACCTGATTTCCACCGCAGACGGTGTCGGGATCCCGGTGTTTGGCTTGTTTGAGATTCCTGCGCTGGTTTCCGGGCTACCGGACCAGGCAGACACTGCAGGCGTGGTGCATTTGTACCTGGCCTGGGTATTGGTGGTGTTCGCCGGCCTGCATGGCGTGGCCGCGCTGAAACACCATTTCATTGATCGTGATGTGACCCTGGTTCGTATGCTGGGGCGCAAAGCCTGATGTTCAACCTCGACTCACAAGGAATAGAAAGCATGTTGAAAAAGACTCTCGCCGCTCTGGCCATCGGTTCTGCCCTGCTGACTGCCGGTCAGGCGATGGCAGCTGACTACGTTGTCGACAAGGAAGGCCAGCACGCCTTCGTTGACTTCAAGATCAGCCACTTGGGCTACAGCTTCATCACCGGTACCTTCAAGGACCTGGACGGCAAGTTCAGCTTCGATGCTGCCAAGCCTGAAGACAGCAAGATTGAGTTCAACGTCCGCACCGCCAGCGTGTTCACCAACCACGCCGAACGTGACAAGCACATCGCCAGCAAAGACTTCCTGGACGTTGGCAAGTTTGCCGATGCCAAGTTCGTCTCCACCAGCGTCAAGACCACTGGCAAGAATGCCGCTGGCCAAGTCACTGCTGACGTGACCGGCGACCTGACCTTTCACGGCGTGACCAAGCCGATCGTCGTCAAGGCGACCTTCCTGGGTGAAGGCAAGGATCCATGGGGCGGCTACCGTGCCGGCTTTGAAGGTACTACCTCCTTCAATCGCCAGGACTTCGGCAAGCAGATGGACCTGGGTCCAGCGTCCAACAACGTTGAGCTGTACGTGACGTTTGAAGGTGTGAAAGCGAAGTAATTTTCGCCGGCCACACAAAAATGCCCCGGATCTCGCGATCCGGGGCATTTTTTATGGCGCTTTGAAAACTCAGCGGTTGCGGGTCAGCAACGCCGGTTTTTCACCACGTGGACGGCCCGGCAGTTGATCCAACTGCTCAGGTGTCAGCGTGCGATCGCTTTTCGACTCTTTGTGGATGATCTTCGGTGCCGGGCCGCCGCGCGGGTTTTGCACCGCTGGCTCCGACAGGCGAGGTTGATCATCACGGGCCGGGCGACGGTTGCGCGACTCTTCGCGACGGGCCTGGCCGTCACGCGGTGCACCGTTGCGCGGGCCGCTGCGCTTGGCAGGCGGGGTGCCGGTGGTGGCGCCGTTGCTGCTGCGCGGACCGTTCTGGCGACCTTGTGGCTGCCCGCCGGTACGCGGAGTACCTGCGCCTGCGCCCTGGGCCGGAGCGCCCGGACGACGACCACGGCCCTGGGCCGGCTTGGCCTGGGGCACGTAGTCAACGCGGTTACCGAAGTTGTCCACGTCGTCGTCCAGGAACTCGTCCGGAGCACGGTCGGCAGCAGCACGTGGCGGCTGGCTCGGCTGGCGCTGTTCGCGGGCCGGGGTGCCTTCACGGGGCTTTTGCTCACGGGCCGGGCGTTCACCACGGCCATTGGTCGCAGCCTTGTCCTTGCCGCCCTTGTCCTTGCCCTTGTCTTTACGACCGCCACCACCGCCGCCGCCGTTCGGGCCATCGCCCTTCGGACCGCGTGGGTTGTTGCGCGGGTTGCGCACGTCCGGACGTTCGCGCACTTCAGGCTTCTCGGCCTCAACCGCGCTGGAGTCGAAGCCCATCAGGTCGCCGTCGGCGATTTTCTGCTTGGTCATGCGCTCGATGCTTTTCAGCAGCTTTTCTTCGTCCGGTGCGACCAGGGAAATGGCCTCGCCCGAACGACCGGCCCGGCCAGTACGGCCGATACGGTGCACGTAGTCTTCATCGACGTTTGGCAGCTCGAAGTTGACCACGTGGGGCAGTTGGTCGATGTCCAGGCCGCGAGCGGCGATGTCGGTGGCGACCAGGATGCGCACTTCACCGGCCTTGAAGTCGGCCAGGGCTTTGGTGCGGGCATTCTGGCTCTTGTTGCCGTGGATCGCGACGGCGGTGAGGCCGTGCTTGTCCAGGTACTCGGCCAGGCGGTTGGCGCCGTGCTTGGTGCGGGTGAACACCAGCACCTGTTCCCACGCGCCGGCGGTGATCAGGTGGGCCAGCAGCGAACGCTTGTGGGCGGCCGGCAGGCGGAATACGCGCTGCTCGATACGCTCGACCGTGGTGTTCGGCGGCGTGACTTCAATGCGCTCGGGGTTGTGCAACAACTTGCCCGCCAACGCGGTGATGTCGTTGGAGAACGTGGCCGAGAACAGCAGGTTCTGGCGTTTGGCCGGCAGGCGCGCGAGGACCTTTTTCACGTCATGGACAAAGCCCATGTCGAGCATGCGGTCGGCTTCGTCCAGCACGAGGATTTCCACGTGGGACAAATCGACGCTGCCTTGGCCGCACAGGTCGAGCAAGCGACCCGGGCATGCAACCAGTACGTCGACACCGCGGGACATGGCCTGAACCTGTGGGTTCATGCCGACGCCGCCGAAGATGCAGGCGCTGACGAACTTCAAGTCGCGGGCATACAGCTTGAAGCTGTCATGCACTTGGGCGGCGAGTTCGCGGGTAGGGGTCAGGACCAGTACGCGCGGTTGGCGCGGGCCATGACGCTGGGATTTGTCCGGGTGACCGTTGGGGAACAACCGCTCCAGGATCGGAAGGGCGAAGCCGCCGGTTTTACCAGTACCTGTCTGAGCCGCAACCATCAGGTCGCGGCCTTGCAACACGGCGGGAATGGCCCGCTGTTGCACCGGAGTAGGCTCGGTATAGCCCGCTGCCTCGATGGCGCGGACTAAAGCCTCGGAGAGACCGAGGGAAGCAAAGGACATGAGTAATCCTGTTTTAGTTAGGGCTTGGCCCAGAGGGATAGTCTTGCCTGGCGTGAATGGCGTTTAGATGAACGCAATCCCGTCCGGTCCTGCTGGGGCTGGCGGGCACTCAGACGGCTCGCGCGGGCTTGAAAGCTGCGCTGTAGCGGGGTCGGGTGCCTTTTGCAAGACCGAAGCGTCCGGGCGTAAGCCTGGCGGAAAGGCCGGAGTATAACAGAGCAATCACTCTGCGCTGCTTTCCTGCTGCTCAACGGTGCGTACGGGCAGGGCTGATGCGCTGGTTTGCGGGCTGCTGCCTGCATATTTGGCGCTCAAGGCCGCGTAGACAGGCTCTTGCTTGAAGCGTTTGAGTTCGGCGGCGAAGCGTTGCACCAGCAAATCCATGCCGGCACCGCGGCGCACGGCCAGGAACTGTGGCTGGCTGCTGACTACCTGGGGTGCCTGGGTGACCTGGTCCTCAAGTCCAAGGGCCTTGAGTACATGCTGGCCAACCCGACGGTCCGTGATCACCAGGTCGATCCGGCCAAGGGCCAGTTTGCCGAAGTTGGCCTCATGGCTGGCGGCCGGCTCCTGCTTGAAGAGGGTGGACTCGCTGAATTCGGCGCCATAGAGGTAGCCTGGCGAGGTGCCGATGGTCAGGCCGCGCAGGTCGTCGTAGGTCTGGAACGGGTGTGGGCGCTGATTGGCGTAGAACAGCACGAACTCCACCTCGGACAGCGGCTCGCTAGGGTACAGCAGCACCGCGTCGCGTTCATGGCTATGGAAAATATCCAGTGCGCCGTCGGCCTGGCCCTGGTCGAGCATCGCCAGGCAGCGCTTCCAGGGCAGGAATTGCCAATCCACATCGATGCCCAGGCGCTGGAACACGATCACCGTGGTCTCGTAGTCGAGCCCGCGCATGGTGCCGTTGTCGTCGTAGACGTAAGGCGCCCAGGGCTCGGTGACAATGCGCAGTTTCTCGCCATGGGCACCGAGGCTCAGGCAAGCGAAAAGAACAGCAGTCAATAACCGGAAAGTGACAGGCATACCCTGAGATTACGACTGTATCGGGCTAAAGAGAAGCTCTGGCACAGTGATCTGCGGGCGCCCGCCAGGTTTACTTGCCCGGAGATTTGATCAGGTGTTCGTAGATCGCCTCGCGCCGCTCGCCGAGAATCAGCCGCACCACGGGATTGCCAAACCAGTGCTCCAGCAGATGGGCATCCACCGGTCGACCCTGGCGCTCTTCCTGGTTTTGTCGGGCCTTGTCCCACCAAACCGGGCCACACGCCTGGTCGAACTCGTTTTCATGTTCATAGCAGCCGTAGAGGATTTCCCGGATGAACTGCTGTTGGTGCTTGGGCAGTGCCAGGGTGATCAGCTTGTACATCAAGCGTTGCAGACGAGGCGGGCGGGGCAGGTGGGCGGAAACCTGGCGCGTGTCATCCAGGGCCGTGGCGCCGGTGGGGTTTGCCCCATGCTTGGCGATCCACGCCTTGACCTTGGCCCGGAACAGCTGCTTGCGGCTCCAGTAATGGTGGATCAAGTCCGGGCATTCGCGCACGTTGAGGGTGCGATAGGCGGCAATGGACAGGCAGAATTCTTCCAGGGTGTAGGCGCCCTGGGCATGGGGAAACAGTTCGTCCATCAACTCGATCGAGCGGTCGAGGATGTGCGCGTCCTGCTGCGTCAGGCCCATGACCCCTGAATTGAGGGTCATCATGTCATCGTCGGCCACGCCCATGTCCAGCAGGCGCTGGTACAGGGCGCTGTACAGAATGCTTTCGTGGTTGTCGCCGTACTTGGTGTAGAAGGCGTTGCACAGCAGGGTGCCCGGCTGCACGCGTTCAAACAGCGCCAGGGGCGAATGATGGAAAAACGTATCGGTGTCGATCAGCAGCGCCACTTCGGATTCTTGCAACACTTGCCGCAGCACCACGTGCTTGGTGCGAAAGTGGTAGCCGTGAGGCTCGCTCCAGCGTTTGCGCGTGGCTTCGTCCAGCGGGCGTACCCGTACTGGCAGCAGGCGGTAGGGCTCGGGGTTGTCGCTGAAGACCTGGATGTCGATGCCTGTGTCCGGCTCGTCCCGCAGGAACGACAGGGCGCTGGCGATGCTGAATACCGCTTCCTGATGGTAAGTCTCTGCGCCGAACACCAGGTAGACCAGTTGCGGGCGGGACGTCGGGGCGGATGTATTCATGGACTGCAGAATTCCGTGGGCGTTTAGAACGGCAAAGGCCCTCATTATGAGGGCCTTTGCATTTCGGAACAGACCTTAGCGTGGCAGCTTCAGGTTGTTCCAGACAGCGAGGCTAGGCTCAGCCTGGTTCAGGGTATAGAAGTGCAACCCTGGCGCGCCACCTTGCAACAATTGTTCACACATTTCGCTGATGACCTGTTCGCCGAACGCCTGGATGCTCTTGACGTCGTCGCCGTAGGCTTCCAGTTGTTTACGAATCCAGCGTGGGATTTCCGCGCCGCAGGCGTCAGAGAAGCGCGCCAGTTTGCTGTAGTTGGTGATCGGCATGATGCCCGGCACGATCGGGATGTTCACACCCATCGCTTGTACACGCTCAACGAAGTAGAAGTAGCTCTCTGCGTTGAAGAAGTACTGGGTGATCGCGCTGTTGGCGCCGGCGTTGGCCTTGCGCACGAAATTCTGCAGATCGTCTTCGAAATTGCGCGCCTGGGGGTGCATCTCCGGATAAGCGGCCACTTCGATGTGGAAGTGATCGCCGGTTTCTTCGCGAATGAAGCTCACCAGGTCATTGGCGTAGCGCAGCTCGCCGCTGGCCATGCCCATGCCGGAGGGCAGGTCACCGCGCAGGGCGACGATGCGCTTGATGCCGGCTTGCTTGTACTGGGTCAGCAGGCTGCGCAGGTCGGCCTTGCTGTCGCCCACGCAGGACAAATGCGGAGCTGCAGGTACTTTGACTTGGCTTTCCAGCTGCAGCACGGTGTTGATCGTGCGATCGCGGGTGGAGCCACCGGCACCGTAGGTGCAGGAGAAGAAATCGGGGTGGTAGCTGGCCAACTGCTTGGCAGTTGCCATCAGTTTTTCATGCCCAGCATCGGTCTTGGTCGGGAAGAACTCGAAGCTGTAGCGACGATCTTGGGACATGGTCATACCTATGGAAACTCATAAAGCCAGAAGGTGCACACCGTCAATGTGGGAGCGGGCTTGTGTGGGAGCCGGGCTTGCCCGCGATGCAGGCACCTCGGTGCGTCAGTCACACCGAGGTGATGCTATCGCAGGCAAGCCAGCTCCCACTTAGAGCCGGTGCCTACAGTAGGACTTAGTAGCGGTAAGCGTGCGGCTTGAACGGGCCTTCGACCGTCACGCCGATGTAGTCGGCCTGGGTCTTGGTCAGTTGAGTCACTACGCCGCCGAAGCCGCGGACCATTTCCAGGGCCACTTCTTCGTCGAGTTTCTTCGGCAGTACTTCCACGGTCAGGCGCTCGGCTTTCTGGGCGGGCGACAGGTCGGCGTATTTCTGGCCGAACAGGAAGATCTGCGCCAGTACCTGGTTGGCGAACGAGCCATCCATGATGCGACTTGGGTGGCCAGTGGCGTTGCCCAGGTTGACCAGACGGCCTTCGGCCAGCAGGATCAGGTAGTCATCGTTCTGCGGGTCGAAATCGCCAGCACCGGTACGGTGAACCTTGTGTACCTGTGGCTTCACTTCTTCCCATGCCCAGTTCTTGCGCATGAAAGCGGTGTCGATTTCGTTGTCGAAGTGACCGATGTTGCACACCACGGCGCGCTTTTTCAGGGCCTTGAGCATGTTCGAGTCGCACACGTTCACGTTGCCGGTGGTGGTCACGATCAGGTCGATCTTGCCCAGCAGGGCCTTGTCGATGCTGGCTTCGGTGCCGTCGTTCTGGCCGTTGATGAACGGCGAAACCACTTCGAAACCGTCCATGCAGGCTTGCATGGCGCAGATCGGATCGACTTCGGAGACTTTAACGATCATGCCTTCCTGACGCAGGGACTGGGACGAACCCTTGCCCACGTCACCGTAGCCGATCACCAGCGCTTGCTTGCCGGACAACAGGTGGTCGGTGCCGCGCTTGATCGCATCGTTCAGGCTGTGACGGCAGCCGTACTTGTTGTCGTTCTTGCTCTTGGTCACCGAGTCGTTGACGTTGATGGCCGGGATTTTCAGCTCGCCCTTGGCCAGCATGTCCAGCAGGCGGTGAACGCCGGTGGTGGTTTCTTCGGTCACGCCGTGGACGCGGTCGAGGATCTGCGGGTACTTCTTGTGCAGCAGTTCGGTCAGGTCGCCGCCGTCGTCGAGGATCATGTTGGCGTCCCATGGCTTGCCATCCTTGAGGATGGTTTGCTCCAGGCACCACTCGTACTCTTCTTCGGTTTCGCCTTTCCAGGCGAACACGGCGATACCGGCAGCAGCGATAGCGGCAGCGGCCTGGTCTTGAGTCGAGAAAATGTTGCAGGACGACCAGCGTACTTCGGCACCCAGGGCAACCAGGGTTTCGATCAGCACGGCAGTCTGAATGGTCATGTGGATGCAGCCGAGAATCTTCGCGCCCTTGAGCGGCTGCTCAGCGGCGTACTTGCGACGCAGGCCCATCAGGGCTGGCATTTCGGATTCGGCGATAAAGGTTTCGCGACGGCCCCAGGCAGCGAGGGACATGTCGGCGACTTTGTAGTCGGTAAAACCTGCAGGCGTGATTACAGCGCTCATGAAGAGCCTCCATTCGTAGTGTGCGAATGGGCGCCGTTGTGCGTTTAGTATCCAGCTGGCTAACCAGGCCGGACAACGCCCCATCCGAGCCTGACAGGTCGAGCCTGCTGCAGCGCCCCTCGGACAGGTGGCGGGAGAACGGTATCAATCGAAGATGACCGTTTTGAAGCGGAGGCGATTATAGCCGCCTGCGCCTGACTTCTAAAGCCTTTCTGTCGGCGGCATGAAGATCGCTCATGGGGTTGATAGGCAATGGCTCATAGAGCTTGGGCCCGGCCTCTGCCATGATGTTGCCCATCATTTCGCAACACGCTTTGGAGTGAACATGAACTTCCACACTCGCAAATGGGTAAAACCCGAAGACCTCAACCCCAACGGCACCCTGTTCGGTGGCAGCCTGCTGCGCTGGATCGACGAAGAAGCGGCCATCTACGCGATTGTCCAGTTGGGCAACCAGCGGGTGGTGACCAAGTACATCTCCGAAATCAACTTCGTCAGCGCCTCGCGCCAGGGCGACATCATCGAACTGGGCATCACCGCCACCGAGTTCGGTCGCACCTCCATCACCCTGACCTGTGAAGTGCGCAACAAGATCACGCGCAAGAGCATTCTGACGGTGGAAAAAATGGTCTTCGTGAACCTGGGTGAAGACGGGTTGCCGGCGCCCCACGGCCGTACCGAGATCAAGTACGTGAAGGATCAGTTCCAGTCGGAAGGCCTCGGCGAGTAATCCTGCGCAGGGCCAGTGAACGCTCTTGATCAACCATAGGTCGTACCTGAACATCGCCCCCCCGTTCAGGTATCACCATGGCTACGCAAGAAGACGGCAAGACCCCCAATCTGTCGCAGGAAGAGCAGCACGACGTCGACAAGAACCAGCCGCCTCGCGCGGCGGTTCTGCATGAAATCATCCGCACTCAGGGCGATCAGGAACTGGAGCGCAACGTCGCCGCGTTGTGGTGGTCGGCGCTGGCCGCCGGCCTGACCATGGGCCTGTCACTGATGGGCATGGGCTTGCTCAACTCGCGCCTGCCGGATGGCGAAGAGTTCAAGGTGATCGCCAGTTTTGGTTACTGCGCCGGCTTTCTTGCCGTGATCCTCGCCCGTCAGCAGTTATTCACCGAAAACACCCTGACCGCGGTGTTGCCGGTGATGAGCAAACCCACGCTGAAGAATTTCGCACGCCTGCTGCGTTTATGGGCCGTGGTGCTGGTGGGCAACCTGTGCGGCACCTTGCTGGTGGCGTATGTGATGCTGCACTTGCCGATCTTTGACACCAAGACCGACCTGGCCTTCCTGGAAATCGGGCGCAAGGTCATGGAAAACGACGCCTACCAGATGTTCGCCAAGGGCATCGTCTCGGGCTGGATGATCGCCACCATGGTCTGGATGATCCCATCCATGGAAAGCGCCAAAATCTGGATCATCATCCTGATCACCTACCTGATGGCACTGGGAGACTTCACCCACATTGTGGTGGGCTCGGCGGAAGTGTCGTACCTGGTATTTGCCGGCGAGCTGCCGTGGAAAGACTTCTGGCTGGTGTTCGCCGGGCCGACGCTGGCGGGCAATATCATCGGCGGCAGCTTTATCTTTGCGCTGATCAGCCATGCGCAGATTCGCAGCGAAAGCAGCCTGCCGGGCAAGGTTGCCGACCCGCGTCACCCTCATCAGATCAACAAGGAACCGTAAGCCGATTCGTCATAAATGAATGGCAAAGTCGCGGCGCGGCTTTTCATTCATCAAGAAGGATCTTTATGCGGGCTTCCCCTCTTTTCCCATGGCGCAGGCTATTGGGGCTGCTGCTGGTATCAGGTGTGTTGGGTTCTGCGCAGGCCACGGATGATGGTGCAGACCACTCCGTGACCGTCGAGAAAATGGCTCAGTCATTCGTGATCAACGCCGACGGCAGTTATGTGCAGGACTACGAGTCAGTGGTGCGCATCAACGAAGAGCGTGGCATTCGGTCCCAGGCGCAGCAGCCGGTGAGCTACAACCGTTCCCTGGATACGCTTGAGATTGTCGAGGCGTTCACCCACAAGCCTGACGGGCGCAAAGTGCCGGTGAGTGCCGAGCAGATCAAGGAGCAGCAGGAGCGGGCTTCCGCCGACGCACCGATGTTCCAGGACTCCCGGGTCAAGGTGGTGATATTCCCCGAGGTGGCGGTGGGTGATCGCTTGATCCTGCGTTTTCAACGAGTGCGCAAGACCCCGTTGTTCCCCGGCGAATTTATTGACTTCGCAACGCCAAGCCGTAATCCGATGGAGCAGTTCAGCCTGACCTACGATCTGCCGGTGGATAAGCCGCTGTACGTCGATGCCAAAGGCTTCAGTGCATCTACGCCGGCGGCGGCGCCCGGGCGCAAGGTGTATCGCTGGGATTACGTGCCGGCTGAAAAGTCCCGTCCCGAGCAAGGCGCGGTGGCGTACGTGGATTACGGCCAGCGTCTGGCGGTCTCGACGTTCCCCAGCTATCAGGCATTGGCCAAAGCCTACGATGCCCGGGCCACCGTCGAAGTGACCCCGGCGATCAGCACGCTGGCCAAGCAACTCACGGTCGACTTGCCAACACCTCGGGCCAAGGCTTTGGTATTGAGTAACTGGGTACGCCGGAACATCCGGTATGTGGCGGTGTACATCGATGCCGGCGGGGTGGTTCCCCACGCTGCGCAGTCGGTGCTGGACAACCGCTATGGTGACTGCAAGGACCATGTGGCCCTGCTTGAAGCGTTGCTCAAGGCCGTCGCCATTGAAAGCTCCCCGGCGCTGATCAGCTACGGCAGTGCCTACACCTTGCCCAAGGTTGCGGCGGTCAGCCCGATCAACCACGCAATCACCTATATCCCTGGCCTGGACCTGTACCTGGATTCAACCGCGACTGGCACGGCCGCCGGTTACCTGCCCAACCTCGACCTGGATAAACCGGTGTTGTTGACGCGTACCGGCGAGATCGGCCGCACGCCGGCGACTCAGCCGGGCAAAGAGTTCAGTGAGCTGGTATTCAAGGTGGACGCCAGTGGCGCTGCAGACTTCACCCAGGCTAAGCGCCTGGACGGTTGGCGCGCGGAGTTTGCCCGGACCTCGATTAAGTCGATGAAACCGGCGGACCGTGACTTGATGATCCAGAAAATCCTGCACGGTTATGGCCAGGCAGGCAGCGGCACGCTGCAAACCGACCCCTTGGACAGCGACGCCCCAAGCTTCAATGCCGTGATGGTGGGGCGCACGGACAACCTGGTGAATGTGCCGGGCCCGATAGGTGTGCCGGCGCTGAGTAGCCTGGGCGGAGGGATTGCCCAGAACGTATCTGCCCTTGCTGTGGAAAAAGAGCGGGCGCAGGCCTTCATCTGCATTTCTGGAGAGAGCACTGAGACGGCCCGGTTCGAGTTTCCCAAGGCCCTCAATATTCTGGCGGTGCCCAAGGCGGTTTCGTTCAAGGGCGCTGGCTTCGAGTACAGCGCCACCTATTCCCGGGAGGGCAACACCGTACTGATTTCACGCACGGCCAGGTTTGCCCACCCGGAAGCGGTTTGCAGCGCCGAGCTCTTCGCGCAGATGAAGCCGGTGATCCAGGCTATGGTCAATGACCTGAAAAGCCAGATCATCGTGCAAACGCTTTGACTGTGAGCTTCAGTGGTGAGCCTCGGGAACAGGCTCATCCTTGGTCACATGCTTGACCAGCTTGCCGATGCTCAAACCCTGCAACAGGATCGAAGACAGCACCACGATGTAGGTGATGCTCAGCAGCAAGTCACGCTCCGGGCCCAGTGGCAGGGCCAGGGCCAGTGCCACGGAAACCCCGCCGCGCAAGCCGCCCCAGGTGAGGATGCGGATGGTGCCGCGGGGCACCGTGCGCCAGCGGCGCAGCAGCAGGATCGCCGGGGCCACCGTCAGCAGGCGTGACAACAGGATTGCCACCGCCAGCAAACTGGCGGCCAACACGTGCAGCCAGTTGAACGGCAACAGCAGCAGTTCCATGCCGATCAGCGCAAACAGCAGGGCGTTGAGCATGTCATCGAGCAGTTCCCAGAAGCCGTCCAGGTAGCGCCGGGTCATGTCGTTCATCGCCAGCTTGCGGCCGAGGTTGCCGATGATCAGGCCCGCCACCACCATCGCAATGGGTGCCGAGACGTGCAGTTCAGTGGCCATCGCCGAGCCGCCGATCACCAGGGCCAGGGTCAGCATCACTTCGATCTGATACTGCTCGATGCTCTTGATCATCAGGTACACGATGTAGCCGATCAGCCCGCCAAACACCACGCCGCCAATCGCCTCATGGGCAAACAGCATGGCCGTGGCGCCGACCGTAGGCGTCTCGCCCAGTTGCGCGATGCCCAGCAACACGGTGAACACCACCACCGCCGTGCCGTCGTTGAACAGCGATTCGCCGACGATGGTGGTTTTCAGTGGTTTCGACGCATTGGCGGTCCGCAGCACCCCGAGCACGGCAATCGGGTCGGTGGGGGAAATCAGCGCGCCGAACAGCAGGCAGTACAGGAAACTCACGTGCCAGCCGAACAGGGCAAAAATGTAGAAGGCCAGGCTGCCGATCACCACCGTGGCAATCAATACGCCGAAGGTGGCAAGCAGGCCGATGGGCCAGCGGTAGCTGCGCAGGTCGCTCAGGTTGACGTGCAAGGCGCCGGCGAACAGCAGGAACGAGAGCATCCAGTTCATCAGCAGGTCGCCGAAGTCGATCTGGCCGATCAACTGCTGGATGCGCTCTTCAAGGCCGGGGTAGCCGATAAAGCTCAAGCCTTGCAGCAGCAGGGAAAACATCAGTGCCGTGACCATCACACCGATGGTGGGCGGCAGGCCGATGAAGCGGTAGTTCACATACGTGAGCAGGGTGGTGAGGCAAATAAACGCAGCGACAAGTTCAAGCATCCGGGGTCCTTGGATGGAGGAGTGAGTAGAGATCATATGTGGGAGCTGTCGAGCCCCAGCGAGGCTGCGATGGCATCACCTGGGTGAGGCTGCAAGACCGCAGCGCCTGTATCGAAGCCGCCCTAAAGCTCGACAGCTCCCACACAGAACACATTTATCAGTTGGCTACGTTGACCGCAGCAAGGCGACGACGTTGCAGGTCGATGAACAAAAGTGCCGCCGCCACCATCCCGCCGATCCAGGCACCGAGCGGCAGGCGAGGATCTCCTTCGGTAATCGTGACGCTCTGATCAGGCATACGCAGGCCGACGCCCGGATCGGCGAAGATCGGGCAGCAGCAAAAATTTATTGGTCCAGGTCTTTGCGCAACTGAGTGCGGCGTGGTCGGCTTTAGTATAAACAGGTGCTGAAATATGGCGAATCAATTCCGCTTTTTATGACTGGGGAGTCACCGTGATTGCAACAGCTCTGGTACTGGTAGCGGCGTTGTTGCATGCGACGTGGAACACCTTGATCAAATTCAGCGGCGAGCGCCTGTTGGTCATCGCGTGCATGGACACGGTGGCGTTGCTGTTTGTGGTGCTGGCGGTGGGGTTTGTATCGTTTCCGCCACTGGAAATCTGGCCGTGGATCATCGCCTCGGCGTTGTTTGAATTGCTCTACCGCTACCTGCTGATCCAGGCCTATCGCGTGGGTGACCTGGGCTTGGTGTACCCATTGATGCGCGGCTTGTCGCCTTTGGTGGTGCTGGCGCTGACGCTGGTGTTTGCCGGTGAGGTGCTCAGTACCCAGCAGATTCTCGGCATTCTGCTGATCCCGTTCGGCATGCTATGCCTGTTGTGGCAGGGCGGCGGTGGCGACCGGTTGCCCTGGTCGATGCTGCCGGTGGTGGCGTTGATCGGCTTGTGTATCGGTTGCTACACCTTCCTCGATGGCCAGGCATTGCGCCGTTGGTCACACCCGCTGGACTACCTGGTGTGGCTGACGCTGATAAGCGCATGGCCGTTTCCGTTGCTGGCGATGGTGCGCAAACGGGCGGCGTTCGGGCTGTTCTGGCGCACGCAGTGGCGGCTGGGGCTGAGTGTCGGGTTGTGCGTGTTGTTGAGCTACGCTCTGGTGCTTTGGGCCATGCAGTTGGGCTCGATTGCCGAAGCCGCTGCGCTGCGGGAAGTCAGTGTGATCCTGGTGGTGCTGTTCGGCATGCGTTACCTGAAAGAACCTTTCGGCCGCCCACGGCTCATAGCCTGTGGGTTGGTGCTGATCGGCATGTTCGTGATGAAACTCTAACCGTCGGATAAAACTAAAAAAGGAATGGGTTATGACAGTCGCTTTCTGGTGTGTGTTGATCGCAATTTTTCTGCCGTACCTGTGCACGGGCGTGGCCAAGTTCAGCGGCGGCAAGTTCGGGCCCCGGCAGAACCATGACCCGCGGGCGTTCCTCGACACCCTCGAGGGGTTTGCCAAGCGCGCCCACAGTGCGCAACTCAACAGCTTCGAAGTGACCCCGGCCTTTGCGGCCGCGGTGATCATTGCCCATCTGGCTGGCGTTGCGTCGCTGGTGACGATCAACGTCCTGGCGGTGCTGTTCATCACCAGCCGGTTGCTCTACATCATCTGCTACCTGGCGGACTGGGCGATGCTGCGGTCGGTGGTGTGGGCGGTGGGGATGGCGTTGATTGCGAGCTTCTTCTTCGTCTCGATCTAAAGCCTGACACTGTTCAAATGTGGGAGCGGGCTTGCTCGCGAATGCGGTGTGTCAGGCACCGGATGTATCGACTGATCCACCGCATTCGCGAGCAAGCCCGCTCCCACACAAGCCCGCTCTCACATAGACCGTGGTGTTCTTCAGGTGCCTGTCGGTGCATCCGGCACTTTCGGCAACGCTGCGCCTTTGGGCCACAGCATCCAGATCTGGCCCTGCTGCTTCATGTTGCCCGCCAACTCGCCGGCGGCATCACCGGTTCCCCAGAACAGGTCGGCCCGCACTTCGCCGGTAATTGCACCACCGGTATCCTGCGCAGCCACCGGGCGGGCAATCGGCGCACCATCCGGTCGGGTAGTCGACAGCCACAACAGGCTGCCCAGCGGAATTACCTTGCGGTCCACCGCGACGCTATAACCCGCAGTCAGTGGCACGTTCAGCGAGCCACGCGGGCCTTCGTTGCTGTCGGGGCGGGCACTGAAGAACACGTAGCTGGGGTTGCTTGCCAGCAATTCAGGAATACGCTGCGGATGCGCCTTGGCCCAGGCCGCGATGGCGCCCATGGTCACGTCTTCTTTTTTCAGCTCGCCCTGCTCCACCAGCCAGCGGCCGATGGGGCGGTACGGGTAACCGTTCTGGTCACCGTAACCCACCCGCAATTGGCGGCCGTCGGCCAGTTGGATACGACCGGAACCCTGGATCTGCAGGAATTGCAGGTCCATCGGGTTGGTCAGCCAGGCGATGGGCTTGGCGGTGGAGCCTTGGTGGTTGATGGTGCTGGCGTCGTCATAGGGTTTGAGTACCCGGCCTTCCAGGCGACCGCGCAGGCGCTTGCCCTTGAGCTCCGGGTAGATGCTTTCCAGGTTGACGATGATCAGGTCATCCGGCACGCCGAACACCGGTACATGGGCGGTGGCGGTTTCGGTGAGGCTGCCGGGGTAAACCGGTTCGTAGTAGCCGGTGATCAGGCCGTTGGGGCTGTTGTCGGCCGAACGCAGGCCGTAGACATCGAGGTTGGCCTTGAGGAAGTCGCGAATCGCCACTGCGGTCGACGGCACGGTGGCCGATGCCGCGCACGTCGCGCCCCATATCGGGTCAGCCTTGAGGCGTTGACAGGCACTGCGCCATGATTCGAAGCCGGCTTGCAGGTCGCTGTCCGACACGGCCGGCAGGTTTTCCCAGGTAGCGCCAACGTAGGTGGCGATGGCGTGGGGCTTGGCTTTTTCGTCCTTGCCGGTGTCGCAACCGGCCAGCAACGCGATCATTGGCAGAGCCCACGCCAGGCGGCGGCTCCAGGGTTTAAAGCGGATACTCATACAATCAATTCCTGAAGCGATTGCCCGCGCTGGTTGGTGCTCGAGCAACCCTTATTATTAATAGGGGTATTGGTCTTTGCGGGCGGGGCGAGGATACTGGCCGCCGTTTCCCGTGACCTTGAGCCATCATGACTTTTAAAAGACTGACCGTTGTATTGCTGGCCTGCCTGACACTGTCCGCCTGCGGCGGGGTTGATCCGAATTCGCCCCTTGGCCAGCGCAAGGCCATTTTCAAGCAGATGCTCAAGACCGGCGAAGACCTGGGCGGCATGTTGCGTGGGCGCATTCCGTTCGACGGCGGCAAATTTGCCGAAGGCGCGGTCAAGCTTGATGCGTTGTCCCACGAACCGTGGAAACATTTCCCGAGCGTGCGTGAAGAAGACCACACCAGCGCCAAGGACGACGTGTGGCAGCAGCAGGCACGCTTCCAGGAAATGGCTCGAAACCTTGAAACGGCCACCGGTGAATTGGTGATCGCCAGCCAGGTCCAGCCCTACAAGGCCAGCAATCTTGGGCCGGCCGTGCAGAAGGTCGAAGATGCCTGCACCGCGTGCCATAAACAGTTCCGCGATCACTGAGGCCGTCTTACTTGTCCAGTTCGTCCAGGGCTTCCTGCAAGTCCTTGCGTGACTGGGCCAGCTTGTCCTTGCGCTTGTTGATCTTCTCGGAATCACCCTTCTTCATGGCCTTGTCGAGGTCAGCCTGACGGCGGCTGACTTCGTGCTTGGCGTCGAGCACCTTGTTTTCCCGCTCCTTTTTCAAGGAGGCATCGGTGCAGTTGGCGGTGACTTCACTCAAGGCTTTTTCCAGGCCGGCTTGTTGCTCACTGTTGCCGTGGGCCTTGGCTTGTTCGATCTGGGTGCTGATGGACTCGCGCTTGGCGGCGCAGCCTGTGAGTGGCGCAGCTTCCTCGGCTGCCAGCAATGGCGCGGACATAAGGGTAGCGACGGTCAACAGGGCAAAAGGTGCAAGAAATTTCATAAAGGCTCCAAGGCAAACAAGGTCGCAATCAGGTGGGCAGGATGAATTCTGCCGGCACCGGTTAATGCCGTCGGGCAGAGGTCAAAAACCATCTATCCCGGCAGCCCGTAATGTTTCACTCAAGGCCAGCACCTGCGGGTCGCGAAAAAAAGCGCTCAGTTGCGCCGCGCGACCCGGGCCTATGCCGTCTTCGGCCAGCCAGGCTTGAGTGTCTCTGGCGGCCAGGGTTTGCCAGCCGCCTTGTAGATTGTTGCGGGCCGTGGGCGGTACTCCCAGGGCCATCAGCCATTGCGCGAACGGTCGCTGCCGGGCGCTGCGCAAGCTGTCGAGTAAACGCGCACTGCTGCGTTCGCCGAAGCCATCAATGTTAGCAAGCTCTGCCTCATCCAGGGTTAACCAATCGAGCAGGCCGTCGATCAGGCCGGCCTGGATCAAGGTGTTCCAGGTTTCGCGGCCGATGTGTGGCAGGGCCAGGCCCTGGGCGCCGCTCAGCCAGGTCAGGCGCGCGAGCAGCTGTTCTTCGCAACCCGGGGCCAGTTGCCAGCAACTCAAGGGGTGGAAGTCCCTGGCCTGCGGGACCTGCAACTCGGCCCGTGGCTGGCTGCGCAGGATGACGCGGTCAAGGCGGGGGATGACGTGCCCGGCGAGGCTGATGGACACCTGGTCGCCAGTACGGATATCCAGTTCCCGCCAGCGTTTCAGGGAACCGACACTGACCCGGCTGATCTTCCGGTCATCGAGCAGTACCGGTTCCAACTCCAGGATGGAGGTGATGCGCCCGGTGCGGCCAATCTTGAAGTGCACCTTGCGCACATGGGCCAGTGCCTTGGCCACCGGGTACTTCCAGGCAACCGCCCAGTAGGGCGCGCTGACCCGCCAGCGCTCGGCCGGGGCCCGCTGGCCTTGATGCAATACCACGCCGTCGCTGGCGAAGGGCAGCGGGTGGCTGTACCAATAGCTGCGCCAGTGCGCCGCTTCGGTAATGTCCTTGATCGGGTGGCTGTAGCGCCCGCTGTCGGTGAAGCCCCACTGCGCCAGCTGGCTCAGCCGCTCGGAAAAGTCATCGGGGCCCTGGGGCCAGGCCCAGACAAACAGACCGATATTGGCGGCCTCGGCGTCGCTCAACTGCCGGCGATTCATCAGCCCGGCCACTTTGCCGCGGGCGCCGAGGCCACCTTTGGCAGCTTGCACATGGTCATTCAGTCGCCAATAGAGTTCGCCCTGCAACAACAGGTCAACGGGCTCGGGCAGTTGCTGCACGATCCCCGGAATCCGGCGGGCGGAGGCTGACCAATCCTGGCCCAGCCGGCCATCGCCGCGACTGATGACCCGGCTCAACCGGCCCTTGCGGTAAACCAGCGTGACGGCGACGCCATCGACCTTGGGCTGGATCCACACGTCCTGGCGAGTCCCCAGCCAGGTTTGCACGGCGTTATCGTCCAGCAGTTTTTCCAGGCCGGAGTGGGGCGTCGGGTGGGCGGTCGTGCCCCGCGCGCTGCCCAGCGGGTCGTCCGTGACTGGGGCGGAGGGAGTGAAACACCTGCGCCATTGGGCAAGGCGCTGGCTGGCCTGGTCATACAGCTCATCGCTGACCAATGACTGGCCGAGCCGGTGGTAGCTGTCATCCCACAAGCGGATTTGTTGCGCCAGGGTGCTGATCTGGGCCCGGGCGTGATCGGCCTCCCAGTCGGGGCACCCCTGCGACCACGCAGTGAGCGGCGAGAAGCTGAGTAAAAGAAAAAACAGCCAGCGCATAAGTGACGTCATCATGAGCATCCTTGCTCTGAAAAGGGCGCCCAGCCTAAGCCATCCCCGCGGGCATAAAAAAGCCCCGCAACCGCGAGGCTTTTTACCCGATGTTTCTGCTCGCTTGAACAGAACGCCGGGGCTCTGTGTACACCGTAGGACGATTACAGGCCGGCGGCAGTACGCAGGTCGTTGGCGCGGTCGGTCTTTTCCCAGGTGAACGTAGTGAACGTGTCGTTGCCGACAGTCTTCTGCTCAGGGGTACGACCGAAGTGGCCGTAGGCCGCAGTTTCCTGGTACATCGGGTGCAGCAGGTCGAGCATGGTGGTGATTGCGTACGGACGCAGGTCGAAGATCTCACGCACCAGCTTGACGATCTTGTCGTCGCTGATCTTGCCGGTACCGAAGGTGTTCAGCGAGATCGACGTAGGCTGGGCCACACCGATTGCGTAGGACACCTGAATCTCGCAACGCTCGGCCAGGCCGGCGGCCACGATGTTCTTGGCCACGTAACGACCGGCGTAGGCCGCCGAACGGTCAACCTTGGATGGATCCTTGCCGGAGAACGCGCCACCGCCGTGACGGGCCATGCCGCCGTAGCTGTCGACGATGATCTTGCGACCGGTCAAGCCGCAGTCGCCCACCGGGCCACCGATGATGAACTGGCCGGTCGGGTTGATGTGGAACTGGGTGTCCTTGGTCAGCAGTTCGGCAGGCAGCACGTGCTTGACGATCAGCTCCATGACGCCTTCGCGCAGGTCGGCGTAGGAAACGTCCGGGTTGTGCTGGGTCGACAGTACCACCGCGTCGATGGCGACGACTTTGCCGCCTTCATAACGGCAGGTCACCTGGGACTTGGCGTCCGGGCGCAGCCATGGCAATGCACCGGATTTACGGGCTTCGGCCTGGCGCTTCACCAACTGGTGGGAGAAGGTGATCGGTGCCGGCATCAGCACGTCGGTTTCGTTGCTGGCATAGCCGAACATCAGGCCCTGGTCGCCGGCGCCCTGATCTTCAGGCTTGGCACGGTCTACACCCTGGTTGATGTCAGGGGACTGCTTGCCGATGATGTTCATCACGCCGCAGGTCGCACCGTCGAAGCCGACGTCGGAGCTGTTGTAGCCGATGTCGATGATCACATCACGCACGATCTGCTCCAGGTCTACCCAGGCAGAGGTGGTGACTTCGCCGGCGATGATCGCCACGCCCGTTTTCACCAGAGTCTCGCACGCCACTCGGGCGAACTTGTCTTCAGCGATGATGGCGTCCAGCACCGCGTCAGAGATCTGGTCGGCGATTTTGTCCGGATGCCCTTCAGACACGGACTCGGAGGTGAAAAGGGAGTATTCGCTCATCTCGATGTTTTCCTGATATTTACCGATGGTGAGTGTCGCCAGCCGGCCGCTGAAAATGGCGGACCTGAATCTGGAAACCATTACGTAAACCTACATAGAGGCTTTCCCCGGGAACGAGTCCCGCAGCGGTGGCCCAACGGGCCAGATCGTCCTGTTCAAAACCCAGCCAGAGATCACCGCAGGCTTCCCTGGCCCAACTCTGGTTGTGGCTGCATAAATCCGTGACCAACAGGCTGCCGCCTGGTTGCAGCAAATTCGCCATCTGCCTGAGGGCGTCTGCCGGGGCGGCGAAATGGTGCAGGACCATGTTCAGCACCACGCAATCGGCCCGCAGGCTGGTGTCATTCAGGGCGTCCGCCAACTGCAGGTGGACATTGCCCAGCGCTTCGCGCTCACACAATTGGCGGGCCAGCTCCAGCATCGCCGGGCTGTTGTCCAGCGCCGTGACCTGATGAAAGCGCCGCGCCAGCTCCGGCAGGAAGCCGCCATCACCCGGGCCCACTTCGACCGCCGTAGCCTCATCACTGAAGCTCAGCTTGTCCAAAAGTGCCAGCACGCTTTCGCGGTATTGCGCCAAGCCGGCGATCAGATCCTGCTGGGCGCGAAACTTCTCGGCTACCCGTGAGAAAAAGTCCTGGCTGGCGGCAGCACGTTGCCCGTGCACCTGGCTGATGCGCGACTGCACGTCAGCCGGCAGCGCCAGGCTGTCTATTTCTTCGAGCAGCGCGGCGTGCAGCTTGCCGCCCAGTTGCTCGGTGTGGGGCAGGGCGCGACGGTAAAAAATCGCATTGCCCTCGCGGCGGGTCGCCACCAGGTCGGCCTGAGCCAGTACCTTCAAGTGGTGGCTCATGCCGGATTGGCCGATGGCGAAGATCTGCGCCAGCTCCAGCACCCCGAACGAATCGTTGGTCAGCGCGCGCAACACATTCAGGCGCAACGGATCGCCACCGGCCTTGCACAGGGCTGCCAGCTCGTCGCTGTCGTCGGGTCGAATGGAAGGTGCGCTCAGGTTCATAAGGCCAGCAGTCTAGTGACGGTGGGAAAACCCCGCAAGGGCAATATCAAAAAGTTTTGATATTGGTCGATAATCGGTGGTTATAAGCAGCCGCTATAACCCATGGACGAAGCGGGGGGCGGTTTCTCCAGGCAATCCGCAGGAAAAACACCCCCAAGTGACTATCTGTCATTGCCCCGAGGGCCGTGGCTGAGGGAAAATGCCGATCCTTTTTTCCGTTTCTTTTATTCAACCTCCAGGAGATCAGCGATGCCCAGCCGTCGTGAGCGTGCCAACGCCATTCGTGCCCTCAGCATGGATGCCGTGCAAAAAGCCAACAGCGGCCATCCCGGTGCCCCGATGGGCATGGCGGATATCGCCGAGGTACTTTGGCGTGACTACCTGAAACACAACCCGAGCAACCCGTCGTTCGCCGACCGTGACCGGTTCATCCTGTCCAACGGCCACGGCTCGATGCTGATCTACTCGTTGCTGCACCTGACCGGCTACGACGTCACCATCGACGACCTGAAAAACTTCCGCCAGATCCACAGCCGCACCCCGGGCCACCCGGAATACGGCTACACCCCTGGCGTTGAGACCACCACCGGTCCACTGGGCCAGGGCCTGGCCAACGCCGTGGGTTTTGCCCTCGCTGAAAAAGTCCTGGGCGCGCAGTTCAACCGCCCGAACCACAACATTGTCGACCACCACACCTACGTGTTCCTCGGTGATGGCTGCATGATGGAAGGCATTTCCCACGAAGTCGCCTCCCTGGCCGGTACCCTGGGCCTGGGCAAGCTGATTGCCTTCTACGATGACAACGGCATCTCCATCGACGGCGAAGTCGAAGGCTGGTTCACCGACGACACGCCAAAGCGTTTCGAAGCCTACAACTGGCAGGTGATCCGCAACGTCGACGGCCACGATCCTGAAGAGATCAAGACCGCCATCGACACCGCCCGCAAGAGCGAGCAGCCGACCCTGATCTGCTGCAAGACCACCATCGGCTTCGGTTCGCCGAACAAGCAAGGTAAAGAAGACTGCCACGGCGCCCCACTGGGTGACGCGGAAATCGCCCTGACCCGCGCTGCGCTGAAGTGGAACCACGGCCCGTTCGAAATCCCGGCTGACATCTACGCCGAGTGGAACGCCAAGGAAGCCGGCCTGGCGGTCGAAGCCGAGTGGGACCAGCGTTTCGCGGCCTACTCCGCCGAATTCCCTGAGTTGGCCAACGAACTGGTTCGCCGCCTGGCCGGTGACCTGCCTGCCGACTTCGCTGAAAAAGCCTCGGCCTACATTGCCGAAGTGGCGGCCAAGGGCGAAACCATCGCCAGCCGTAAAGCCAGCCAGAACACCCTGAACGCGTTCGGCCCGCTGCTGCCTGAGTTCCTCGGCGGTTCGGCTGACCTGGCCGGTTCCAACCTGACCCTGTGGAAAGGTTGCAAAGGTGTCTCGGCGGAAGACGCCAGCGGCAACTACATGTACTACGGCGTGCGCGAGTTCGGCATGAGCGCCATCATGAACGGCGTCGCCCTGCACGGCGGCCTGGTGCCTTACGGCGCGACCTTCCTGATGTTCATGGAATACGCGCGCAACGCCGTACGCATGGCGTCGTTGATGAAAAAGCGTGTGATCTTCGTCTACACCCACGACTCCATCGGCCTGGGCGAAGACGGCCCGACGCACCAGCCGGTCGAGCAATTGACCAGCTTGCGCACCACGCCGAACCTGGACACCTGGCGCCCATCGGACGCAGTCGAGTCGGCTGTGGCCTGGAAGCACGCAATCGAGCGCAAGGACGGTCCTTCGGCGCTGATCTTCTCCCGTCAGAACCTGCAGCACCAAACCCGCGACGCGGCGCAGATCGAAGGCATCAGCCGTGGTGGCTACGTGCTGAAAGACTGCATCGGCGAGCCGGAACTGATCCTGATCTCCACCGGTTCCGAAGTGGGCCTGGCGGTTCAGGCTTACGACAAGCTGACTGCCGCCGGTCGTAACGTGCGTGTGGTTTCGATGCCGTGCACCAGCGTCTTCGAAGCCCAGGACGCCGACTACAAGCAATCGGTGTTGCCGTTGCAGGTCAGCGCACGTATCGCCATCGAAGCGGCTCACGCCGACTACTGGTACAAGTACGTGGGCCTGGAAGGTCGCGTGATCGGCATGACCACCTACGGTGAGTCGGCGCCGGCGCCAGCGTTGTTCGAAGAGTTCGGTTTCACCCTGGAAAACATCCTGGGTCAGGCTGAAGAGCTGCTGGAAGACTAAAAGCTCGAACGCGGTGACCCTTTGGTTGCCGCATCCACTGTAGGAGCGAGCTTGCTCGCGAAGATCGTCAACGATATCGCAGCGTTTCTGGTTTAACGCGGCGCTCTCGGGTTCTTCGCGAGCAAGCTCGCTCCTACAATGGTTTGTGTCGCCCACAATGCGAGAACCCCATGCCTCAACCGCGTCCCTACAAAGTTGCACTCAACGGCTACGGCCGGATTGGTCGTTGCGTCTTGCGTGCTCTGTTCGAGCGAGGGCCGGCGGCCGGGTTTGAAATTGTCGCGATCAACGATCTGGCGGACATGGCCAGCATCGAATACCTGACACGCTTTGACTCCACCCACGGCCGGTTCCCCGGCGAAGTGCGGGTCGAGGACGATTGTCTGCATATTAATGGCAACTGCGTGAAGGTCCTGCGCAGTGCCACCCCTGAGGGCATCGACTGGGCGGCGCTGGACGTCGACCTGGTGCTGGAATGCTCCGGTGCCTATCACACCCGTGCCGACGGCCAGCGGTTTCTCGACGCCGGCGCACCACGGGTCCTGTTTTCCCAGCCGATGGCCAGCGAGGCGGATGTCGACGCCACCATCGTCTACGGCGTGAACCAGGATTGCCTGACCGGTGCCGAATTGCTGGTGTCCAACGCCTCCTGCACCACCAACTGCGGCGTGCCGCTGTTGCGCCTGCTGGACCAGGCGATTGGCCTGGAATACGTGTCGATCACCACCATTCACTCGGCAATGAACGATCAGCCGGTGATTGACGCTTACCACCATGAAGACCTGCGCCGTACGCGTTCGGCGTTTCAGTCGGTGATTCCGGTGTCCACCGGCCTGGCGCGCGGTATCGAGCGACTGTTGCCGGAACTTGCCGGGCGAATCCAGGCCAAAGCCGTACGGGTACCGACGGTGAATGTGTCTTGCCTGGACATCACCATGCAAACCGTCAGCGACACCGATGCCGGCGAAGTCAACCGGATCCTGCGCGACGCCGCCACCAGCGGCCCGCTCAAAGGCCTGTTGGCCTACACCGAGTTGCCGCACGCCAGCTGTGATTTCAACCACGACCCGCATTCGGCCATCGTCGATGCCAGCCAGACCCGCGTTTCCGGCCCACGGCTGGTGAACATCCTGGCTTGGTTCGACAACGAATGGGGTTTTGCCAACCGAATGCTGGACGTTGCAGAACACTATCTGCAAACAGCCTCTCCACAACTTTAGCTCTCAGGAATTGCCCCCCATGACCGTGTTGAAGATGACCGACCTCGATCTGCAAGGTAAGCGCGTACTGATCCGCGAAGACCTCAACGTCCCAGTCAAGGACGGTGTTGTCACCAGCGATGCGCGAATCCTGGCCTCGCTGCCGACCATCAAGCTGGCCCTGGAAAAAGGTGCGGCCGTGATGGTCTGCTCCCACTTGGGTCGTCCGACCGAAGGTGAATTCTCGGCAGAAAACAGCCTCAAGCCTGTAGCTGAATATTTGAGCAAGGCCCTGGGCCGCGACGTGCCGCTGGTAGCCGACTACCTGAACGGTGTGGACGTGAAGGCTGGCGACATCGTGCTGTTCGAAAACGTGCGCTTCAACAAGGGCGAGAAAAAGAACAGCGACGAACTGGCCCAGCAATACGCTGCCCTGTGCGACGTGTTCGTGATGGACGCTTTCGGTACTGCTCACCGTGCCGAGGGTTCGACCCATGGCGTGGCCAAGTTTGCCAAAGTTGCCGCAGCTGGCCCGTTGCTGGCGGCTGAACTGGACGCACTGGGCAAGGCCCTCGGCGCTCCGGCCCAACCGATGGCCGCCATCGTTGCCGGCTCCAAGGTGTCCACCAAGCTCGACGTGCTGAACAGCCTGAGCCAGATCTGCAACCAGCTGATCGTCGGCGGCGGCATTGCCAACACGTTCCTGGCGGCTGCCGGTCACCCGGTGGGCAAATCGCTGTACGAGCCGGACCTGCTGGACACTGCCCGCGCCATTGCCGCCAAGGTCAGCGTGCCGCTGCCGGTAGACGTGGTGGTGGCCAAGGAATTCGCTGAAAGCGCCGAAGCCACCGTCAAGCTGATCGCTGACGTTGCCGCTGACGACATGATCCTGGACATCGGCCCGCAAACGGCAGCCAACTTCGCTGAACTGCTGAAGTCGTCCAAGACCATCCTGTGGAACGGCCCGGTCGGCGTGTTCGAGTTCGACCAGTTCGGCAACGGCACCAAAGTGCTGGCCCACGCCATCGCTGAAAGCTCGGCATTTTCCATCGCTGGCGGTGGCGACACCCTGGCGGCCATCGATAAATATGGCGTTGCTGACCAGATCTCCTACATTTCTACGGGGGGTGGTGCGTTCCTCGAATTCGTTGAAGGCAAGGTACTGCCGGCTGTCGAAGTGCTGGAAAGCCGGGCCAAGGGATAAGGCACTTGCTGAGGAAAAGGAGCATTCCGATGATCAGGTCGTTGGCACTGGTGATTGCAGCGGGCCTGCTGGCCGGCTGCGGCAGCACGCCGAAAGCGGCGCCCGAGTCTGAAAAGGCCGGGGCGGCTCGGCAAAAGAGTTGCTATCAGGCTGACTGGCAAGCCGAAACCATGCCGGTGATCAACAAGCGCATCGGGCCGGACGGGTTGGAGAAATACGACTCTGCGCCCAACGGTCAGGAACAGGGTTGCCCTTGACGGGTCTGATTCACTAACCGACAGCCGCGGTGGCCGCAGGTCGCCGCTTGAGGATTGGCAATGAAAGGCGTTTTCGCCCTGGCGGCACTGGCGTTATTGGCCGGATGCACCAACCTGAACATGTTCGACAAGAAGGCAGAGCCGGCAGACAAGTGGACCACCTGGACGTGTGACAGCCAGGCGCAAGTCAACTGGCGATTTGCCGACCAGGCCCGCACCCAGGTGGATGTGCGCCTCGGCGGCTCGGACCAGGTGTATCGCCTCAAGCAGGATGTGGCGGCCTCGGGCGTGCTGTACAGCGACGGCCAGTTGGCGTTTCACACAAAAGGTGAGGAAGGCCTGGTTTACTGGGTTGCCACCGATGATTTGATCGGGCGTGGCTGTAAAGCGCAATAACACGCCGCGATCACCCGTAGGAGCCGGCTTGCCGGCGATAGCGTCAGCCGCCATCGCCGGCAAGCCGGGTCCTACAGACAGGTTTAACGATTAAGCAGGGCAGGCTTTGAAAGCCTGACCTTCAATAACTTGAATAGCAGCCGCCGCTACGGCAGGCTTGCACGATTAACGACCCTCGACCGGGAGAGAGACTCACAATGGCACTTATCAGCATGCGCCAGATGTTGGACCACGCAGCCGAATTCGGCTATGGCGTTCCAGCCTTCAACGTCAACAACCTTGAGCAGATGCGCGCCATCATGGAAGCCGCTGACAAGACTGACTCTCCAGTGATCGTCCAGGCTTCGGCCGGCGCGCGCAAATACGCCGGTGCCCCGTTCCTGCGTCACCTGATCCTCGCCGCGATCGAAGAATTCCCGCACATCCCGGTGTGCATGCACCAGGACCACGGCACCAGCCCTGACGTGTGCCAGCGCTCCATCCAGCTGGGCTTCAGCTCGGTAATGATGGACGGTTCCCTGGGCGAAGACGGCAAGACCCCGACCGACTACGAATACAACGTACGCGTCACCCAACAAACCGTGGCCATGGCTCACGCCTGCGGCGTTTCGGTTGAAGGCGAGCTGGGCTGCCTGGGTTCCCTGGAAACCGGCATGGCCGGTGAAGAAGACGGCATCGGCGCCGAAGGCGTGCTGGATCACAGCCAAATGCTGACCGATCCGGAAGAAGCTGCTGACTTCGTGAAAAAGACCCAAGTTGACGCCCTGGCCATCGCCATCGGCACCAGCCACGGCGCCTACAAATTCACCAAGCCACCTACCGGCGACGTGTTGGCCATCGACCGCATCAAGGAAATCCACAAGCGCATCCCGAACACCCACCTGGTGATGCACGGTTCTTCCTCGGTACCGCAAGAGTGGCTGGCGATCATCAACCAGTACGGCGGCGACATCAAAGAAACCTACGGCGTGCCGGTTGAAGAAATCGTCGAAGGCATCAAGTACGGCGTGCGCAAGGTCAACATCGACACTGACCTGCGCCTGGCCTCCACCGGTGCGATGCGTCGCCTGATGGCCACGAACCCGAGCGAATTTGACCCACGTAAATTCTTCGGCGCTACCGTGACGGCCATGCGTGATGTATGTATCGCACGTTACGAAGCCTTCGGTACTGCGGGCAACGCTTCGAAGATCAAGCCGATCTCCCTGGAAGCGATGTACCAGCGTTACCTGAAAGGTGAGTTGAACGCCAAGGTCAACTAAGCCTTACGCGTTAATGAAAAGCCCGCAGCGATGCGGGCTTTTTTGTGGCTGAAATTTGATCAGGCGGCTGCGGGGGTGTCGAAGCCGCGGTATTCGATGACGCGGAATACGTCGCTTACGTCCTGCACCAGGATGCGGGCGGTGTTGGTTACGTGGTTCAGGTCACGCTCCGCAAAATCGGGCAGGCTGGAGCAGGCCATCAAGTTGAGGTGTTCGAGGGCGGCGTTGAGGCGTTCACGCAGGCAGGCGTGCAGGTCCGTGAGTGGTGCATCGCTGTCGATCAATAGCACGGGGTATTCGGTGGCTGTTTCGGTGCAAGGGGTGAAACGGCGGGGTGGGAGTTGTGGCTTCATGGCAAATCCTTAACTCAAAAGAAAATTGGCCACCGTTTGCTGCGAAACAAATAGGGTGGCAGCTGTACGCGGGTTCGCAGACCGAGGAGTTAAGACCCGGCAGACCCGAAGGTCTCCCACGTACAACCGCCATAAAAAGCCGAGCATTGGCAGGACTGCCTATGTCGTATTTTGACGGGTACGGTATTAACTCTGTAGGGCTGCGAAACCCTATCGCCGTTCAATGCCGGCGACGGGGCGAACTATAAGCGGCGCTCCGATTCACCGCAACGGCCCTGTAGGACACAGAACCCCTGTGGGAGCCGGCGGTGCGACGATTCGACTTGCCCGCGATGGCGGTGTGCCAGTCGAAGAATAAGTTGGCTGATACACCGCCATCGCGGGCAAGTCGAATCGTCGCACCGCCAGCTCCCACAGGGATAAGTGTTGTTTAATTGATTGTGTTAATCACCGAATGATCCTTGGGTCCATAGGACAGTGCCTACGAGATGTGAGGAGACTTAGTTCTCCACCAGCACCTTCGGATTCGAGTTACCCCACACCGTATACAGATCCGCCAGCAACGCACCGTTGATGTCTTCAACCTCCGCCTGGCTGGTCTCCACCGCGCCCTGCTTGCCGAACAACACGACCTCATCGCCGCTCTTCACGGTCGGCACGTCGGTGACATCGACCATCAGGGTGTTCATCGACACCTTGCCCACCACCGGCACCCGGTGCCCGTTGATCAGCACGATGCCTTTGTTGGTAAACGCTCGGCGATAGCCGTCGGAATAACCCACGGTGATGTTCGCCAGTTTCGAATCCCGCGCCAGGGTGTAGGTGCGGTCGTAGCCTACGGTGTTGCCTTTCGGGTAGCTGTTGACCGACGCCACGTGGGATTTGAACTGCATCACCCGCTTGTATTCGGTGAACGACGGTACGGTATCGCCAAACAGCAGGCCGCCCGGACGAACCATGTCCAGCCGCGACTCGGGCACTTCCAGGGTGGCGAAGGAGTTGGCGGCGTGCAGGGTGATTTTGCTGCGGTCGAGCTGGGCGACGTTGATCAGCCAGTTGGCTTGTTCGTTGAACGCCTTGAGGCCGGTGCGCACGTCGGCGGCGTCTTCAACGGCGAAGTGGGTCATGATCGCCGTCACCTGCAGGTTTGGCACCTTGGTAATGGCTACGGCGTCGCGGCGGCCCTGGGCGGTGGTCATTTCCACACCGTTGCGGCTCATGCCGCTGGAGTTCAGGCCCAGGTGCACGACCAGTGGGCGGCCGTGGTTTTCGGCGATCAGGCTGGCGCGCACGGCGAAGTCCAGATTGCCCACCAGCTCTTCGACGTTATACGGCAACGCAGCTTCCAGCTCGCTCAGGGCGGCGGTGCGTACGCGGATCAGTTGGCCCTTGAAGCCGCTTTCACGGACCACGCGGGCTTCTTCGTTGCTGGCGATGCCGACGCAGGGCACGCCCAGTTTGATCACCGAGGGCATCAGTAAACCGATGCCGTGACCGTAGGCATCCGCCTTGAGCACGGCGCAGATTTTCGACTTGTCAGCGAGGCTGGCTTGGAGGGTGCGGATATTGTTTTCGAAGGCGACCTTGTTGATTTCGACCCAGGCGTTGCTGTCCTGGATATTGACCTGGGCCACCCCGTCGGCCATCGAGAGGGGCGGGGCGGCAAAGGCCGGGTTTTGCAGCAGTGCCATGCCCATAGAGAGGGTTAGCAGGGTGCGGGAAAAGGGCATTGGGCAGTCTCCATGACTTTCTTGTAGGGGGTAGTGCGCGTGCGCGGCGCCATACTCGGATTGTCCTACAAGAAAGTCGAGACCCTGGGTCGCGGTTCTGTCCTAAAGCGTCGTGGGACCGGTCGCTGAAGCGAATCAGCTTCAGTCGTGGTCAATGTCCAGCTTGGCAAACGTCACGCGGGCGCCTTCCTTGCTGTTGCCGCTGTTGTCCTGCACGTAGGCACCGGCCTTGAAGTACAGCGGTTGTTTGCCCCACGCAGCGCCGATGCGTTCGTTCCATTGCCCATTGGCAGCGTCGACGCTCAACAATCCGGCCTTGTTCAGGTGGATGACATAGGTGAAGTCGCGGTCCAGCGGTACGTTCTCGGCGACGATGATCACCCGGCCTTCCGACTCGTCAGGGCGCATGCGCACCTTGGCGACGATGTTGCCGGTCTGGGTTTTTTCCTTGTATTGGTATTCGACCTTGATCAGTGGCTTCTGGCTTTCGTAGGCGTGGATTTGACCGATCACCACCTTGCCGGACGACGGCACCTTGTTGACCGCCAACGTGGCACGCAGGAAATTGTCGGCGTCGCTGTACAGCCAGTTACGCAGGCGGCCGTCGGCGTAGGTTTCCCGCAGTTCGCTGCGAGGGTAAACGGCGTTCTCGGTACGCGTGCCGGTGACCGGGGTCCAGAATTGCACGCTGCTGCCTTCGGCCTGGAAGTATTGGTCCTTGAACCCGCTGAGCAGTTTCGGCGTGTCGATGGTCGAGGGCGGGGAGCCGACGGGGATGCTCAGGTTCCAGGTGGACAGATCAATCATTGAATACGCCTTTAACGGGGAGAGAAGGCCTTGGCTCGGGAGCCGGCACTTTCTTTATAGGTGGCTCGAAATGGATTGTTAATGGCTTTGTGGCGGATTGTTGGCGCCAATGAAATGTCAAAAAGCCATGTTTCCCGTAAACCGCGGGCTGTAGGCACTGACCGTTAGTCGGTTGTCTGGGCTTTGGCGCAATGATGGCACCGTCGTGGCTTCTGCTTTATGGGATCCAGGGCTAGAGTGAGCCCTTATTGTTTATCCGGTTTTGTCGCAAAAATGACCGGAATGACTCCGACGAAAGAGAAGCAGCAATGGAATGCGCTCCAATCAAGCCTCGCGATGGTTGTTCAGTGCTTTTGGTGGTCGATGACTATCCCGAAAACCTGATCAGCATGCGTGCGCTATTGCAGCGTGAAGATTGGCATGTGGTGACGGCGGCCTCCGGGGTGGAAGCCCTGGGATTGCTGCTCGAACACGACGTCGACCTGGTGTTGCTGGATGTGATGATGCCCGGCATGGACGGGTTCGAGGTGGCCCGGCTGATGCGCGGCAGCCAGCGCACACAAATGACCCCGATCATCTTTCTCAGCGCTCACGCCCAATCGCCAGCGGCGATTCTGGAAGGCTATGCCAGCGGCGCGATCGACTACCTGCTGAAACCCTTCGACCCGAATATCCTCAAGCCCAAGGTCCAGGCCCTGCTGGAGCACCAGCGCAACCGCCGTGCCTTGCAGCGCCTGAGTCACGATCTGGAATCGGCCCGGGCCTTCAATGCCTCGGTGCTCGACAATGCCGCCGAAGGCATCCTGGTGGTGGGCGAAGACGGCGTGATCAGCTACGCCAACCCGGCGATTTCGCGGCTGATCAATGCGCCGGTCGCTGAGATCCAGGGTGCCGAGTTCCTGGGCTTCCTACAGAAGCCCCATGTGCCTGGGTGGTCCGATTCTGCCTTGTATGAAGGCTACAAACGTGGTGAAACCTGGCGCCTGCACGACGCCATCTTGCGCACCGCGCCCGGCCAGCAGTTGCCCGTGGCGATGTCGTGCGCCCCGCTGCCGGCCGAGCAGAAAGCCATGGTGGTCACGGTGCTGGACATGTCCGAGGTGCGCCATCTGCATCAGCAACTGGAGTTCCAGGCCGTCACCGACCCGCTGACGGGCCTGCTCAATCGGCGTGGGTTTCACCAGTCGGTGGAGAATGTGCTGTTGCGCAGCGAGCGTAACGAGCAGTCGCTGGTGCTGCTGTACCTGGACCTGGACGGGTTCAAGCGGGTCAACGATTCCCTCGGCCACGACGCCGGAGACCGCGTGCTGCGCTGGGTCTCGGAACAGTTGAAGGCGTGCCTGCGCTCCTACGACATTCTCGGGCGCATGGGCGGGGATGAATTCACCGCGCTGCTGGAGCTGGAATTCCCGGAGCAGGCGGCCAAGATTGCGGAAAAACTGATCGAACGGGTGTCGATCTGTCAGCAGGTCGACGGTCTGGATGTGATGCTGGGCGTCAGTATCGGCATCGCCACTTTCCCGGACTGCGGCTCGGACCTCAACGGCCTGCTGCGCGCGGCCGACGTCGCGATGTACGAGGCCAAGCGCGCCGGGCGTCAGCAATATCGCTACTACGACCAGGAAATGAACGGCCGGGCCCGCTCGCGCCTGATGCTCGAAGACAGCGTACGCAGCGCCATCGACAGCAAGGATTTCACCCTGGTGTACCAGCCGCAGGTGTCGTTGCACGACGGCCATCTGCGGGGCGTCGAAGCGCTGCTGCGCTGGCAGCACCCGAGTGTCGGCGATGTGCCGCCGGGGCTGTTTCTGCCGTTGCTCGAAGAGGCGCGGCTGATCAGCCAGTTGAGCACCTGGATCTACCAGCAGGTGGCCGCCCAGCGGCAGGCATGGGCAGGGGTGTTCAGCGATGAGTTGGTCCTGAGCGTGAGCTTGAGCAGCAGCCAGTTCAATATGCCGAACCTGGCCAGCCAGCTGCAGCAGGTGCTGGAGCGACATGGGTTGCAAGGCCGGCAGCTTGAGGTGGAGATCAGTGAAGAAAGCCTGATGCACAATCTGGATGAGTCCACCAAGCAGCTCAAGCTGTTGCGCCGGGCCGGCGTGCGGATTGCCCTGGATGATTTCGGCGCGGGCAACTGCTCCCTGGCCCACCTGCGGGACCTGGAATTCGACACCCTAAAGCTCGACCCGAAGCTGATCGCCCGCCTGCCGGGTTCATCCCGGGACGCGGCGATGGCGCGCAGCATTATCGAATTGTGCCGGCATTTTGATCTGCTGGTGATTGCCGAAGGCGTCGAGACCCAGGAGCAAGTTGAGTGGCTCAAGGCCAACGGCTGCCAGTTCATCCAGGGCCCGCAGGTGGCGCCGCCGTTGATCGCGGATGAAATTGCCGACTGGCGCCTGCGCGCAGCGGCCCGCTGAATTCGCTACACTGGCGCCCATTCAAATACCCGTTGTTGACCCCATGACCGCGCTGAAGTACCTCCAGGCCTACCCCCCAGCATTGCAGGAGCAAGTGCGCCAGTTGATTGCCAAGGACCAACTCGGCGACTACCTGACTCAGCGCTACCCCGAGCGACATGGTGTGCAGAGCGACAAAGCGCTGTACAGCTACGCCCAGGCCCTGAAGCAGGAACACCTGCGCAACGCCCCGGCCATCGACAAGGTGCTGTTCGATAACCGCCTGGACCTGACCCACCGCGCCCTCGGCCTGCACACCACCATCTCTCGGGTGCAGGGTGGCAACCTCAAGTCGAAGAAAGAAATCCGTATCGCCTCGCTGTTCAAGGAAGCCGCGCCGGAATTTCTGCGCATGATCGTGGTACACGAACTGGCGCACTTCAAGGAATCGGACCACAACAAGGCGTTCTACAAACTCTGTGAATACATGTTGCCGGGCTACCATCAGGTGGAATTCGACCTGCGGGTGTACCTGACCTGGCGGGACCTGCAGGGCAAGCCCTGACCTTCAAAGGCGATCGAGCATGGATGTGAGCAAGACCAAAAGCAGCTTCTACCGGCGCCTGTATGTGGCGTACCTGATTGATAGCCAGCTGGCCAGCAGCGTGCCGGCACTGACCGAGGTGACGGGCATGCCCCGGCGTACTGCACAGGACACGATTGCGGCGTTGGCGGACCTGGATATCGTGTGTGAGTTTGAACAGGAAGACGGCGCCCGCAATCATGCCGGGCGCTATCGGATTCGTGATTGGGGCGCGATTGATCGGCGCTGGATCGAGGCGAACCTGGCGAGCATTAAACAGGTGTTGGATTACCCCTGAAGGCTTGTGGTGACCGGGCTGACGCCTTCGCGAGCAAGCCCGCTCCCACATTCGACCGCATTCCAAAGGTGGAACTCGGTCAAATGTGGGAGCGGGCTTGCTCGCGAAGAGGCCCCTCATGCCCGGCGCATGCCTATATGTGGAATGTCATCCTCCAGGTATTCCTCACCCGCCACCACAAACCCGTACCGCCCGTAATACCCCTGCAAATGCGCCTGGGCCGACAGATAGATCGGCACGTCGGGCCACTGTTTCTCTGCCTGCCTGAGGGCCTCATCCATCATCTGGTGGCCCAGCCCGGTACCCCGCGCGCTCGGCGCAACGATCACCCGGCCGATCACCACATCACCACCCTGTGATTCAGGATCCAGCAGGCGCAGGTAGGCCTGCAGTTGACCATCATCCCAGGCCATCAGGTGATGGGTATCACCGTCCAGGTCCTGGCCGTCGATGTCCTGGTACACGCATTTCTGCTCGACCACGAAGACCTCCGAGCGCAGGCGCAAAATGGCGTACAGCTGCTCCTTGCCCAGGTCACTGTGGTGTTTGCAGACCCATTCGACTGTCATGGTGTTCTCTCGGCTGATTGTCTGGTCAGGATAGTAAGCGCGCGGGAGGCGAGTGTCTAAATTGCGGTTTTTTTGTGAGTGAGATCAATTTGCCATCATTCTCTGCATGCGACGCTGCCGTCTTTGTGTAATCTGCAGTACAGGCTCATTGATGAGCTACTGTTAAATCCTCGGGTTGCCCCAGAGGTCAGGCCATAGAATGCCCGCCAAGGACTTGAGCATGCCGCGATTTTCTCGTGCCGTTGCTTTGATCGGTTTGTTGTTGCTGGCCCAGGCGGTGGCGGCAGAACGCTTGCGACTGGTGGCGGATGCCTGGCCGCCGTTCACTGACGCCACCCTGGTCAATGGTGGTTTGGCCACCGACATCGTGACCACCGCCCTGGCCCGTGCCGGCTACGCCAGTGAGTTTGAACAGGTGCCCTGGGCCCGCGCCCTGATGGGTGTGGGCGATGGGCGTTACGACGTATTGGTGAACGCCTGGTACGACGATGCGCGTACTCAGTTGGGGCAGTTTTCCGGTGAATACCTGCTCAACCGGGTGCTGTTTCTCAAGCGCCGCGACGATCCCATCGACTACCAGAACCTGGAGCAGTTGCACGACTACCCCGTCGCGGTGGTGCGTGGCTATGCCTATTCAGCGGCGTTCGATGCCGATCCGCAATTGCAGAAAGTCCCGGTGCATAACTTCGCCATGGCCGTGCGCATGCTGGCGGCGCAGCGGGTGCGGCTGACGTTGGAGGACGAATTCGTCGCCCGCTACTACCTGGCTCGGGAGTCCGCCACCGTGCGCAACGCGGTGGAGTTTTTGCCGGTGCCGCTGAGCGAAAACAGCCTGCACATTCTGGTTAGCCTGAAAAATCCTCAGCATCAGCAGATTGTTGCCGGGTTTGATCGGGAGATTGCCAGGATGAAAGTGGATGGCAGTTATGCGCGGTTGATGAAGCAGCACGGGATGTAGTGAGGCTAATGGCCCCTTCGCGAGCAAGCTCGCTCCCACATTCGACCGCATTCCAAAGGTGGAACTCGGCCGAATGTGGGAGCGGGCTTGCTCGCGAAGAGGGTTCAGGCTTCGCTGGTATCTTTGATCAGGTGAGCCGCCAACGTGCGCAACGGCCCCAGTTGCCGGCAGATCAGCGCCAATTGCGTCTGCACCAGCCGCTGCCCTTCGTCAATTTCATCCGGCATCTGCTCCAGGTCCACTGCCAAGGCTTCCTCGGCATCACTCTGAATCGCAATTGGCTGCTTGTTCGCCAGCCCGGTGGCGATCTCGTCGATGCTCGCCGCCAGCGTCTTCCCGGCGCCTTCGATCAAGTGCTCGCGCACTTCCGCCGGCAGTTGGGTTTCCCGGTGGGCGCCCAGCCCCGACAGGTAGCTGAGCAGCGTGTGGGACAGCACCAGGAACCTGAACCCCACGTCCGCTTCCTTACGGAAATGCCCCGGCTCCATCAGCATGTTCGCCAGGGTGGTGGACAGCGCGGCGTCGGCGTTGTGGGCATTGCGCCGGGCGAGGCGGTAAGCCAGGTCGTCGCTTTTGCCCGCGGCGTACTGCTGCATGATCTGGCGCAGGTAGATGCTGTTGCAGGTCAGGGTATTGGCCAGCACCTTGTTCAGGCGCCGGCCCTGCCAGTCCGGCAGGAACAGGAACACCGCCAGCCCGGCGATCAGGCTGCCGAGCAAGGTATCGAACAGCCGTGGCAGGAACAGCCCGTAGCCGTCGCCCACCTGGTTGAAGCAGAACAGCACCATCAGCGTGATCGCAGCGGTCGCCAGGGTGTAGCGCGTGGTGCGGTTGATAAAGAACACCAGGCCGGCGGCAATGGCGAACATCGACTGGATCAGCGGGTTGGGGAACAGGTCGAACAGCGCCCAGGCGATGGTCAGGCCGATGGCCGTGCCGATGATCCGCTGACCCAGCTTGCGTCGGGTGGCGCCGTAGTTTGGCTGGCACACGAACAGCGTGGTGAGGATGATCCAATAGCCTTGGGACGGGTGAATCAAGTGCACCATCCAGTAGCCGATACTCAGCGCCAGGGGCAGGCGCAGGGCATGGCGGAACAGCAACGAAGTCGGCGTCAACTGCGTGCGCAGGCGTGTCCACATTTCCTTGAGGTTGCGCGGTGCACGGTCCAGCAGGCTGCTGTCGGTGGCATCGGCCAGGCTGTCGGGGTTGGCGGCGTCGCCCAGCAGGCGGTCCAGGGTCGACAGGTTGGCGGCCAGGGCGCGCAGGGAGCGCAGCAGGCCGCGCCAGGCCGGGTTGCTCTGGATGCGCAGGTGTTCCAGGGAGGCATTCAGGTCGCCCAGGGCTTCGGCAAAGCTGTCGTCATAGACGAAAGGCTGGCGCATCTGGATCGATTCGGCGAGGGTCTGGCAGGCTTTGCCTTGCTGGCGCAGCAGGCGCTGGCAGCGGAACAGCACGTCGCTGTGGAAGAAGGCTTCGGCGAGGGCGTTGTAAGGGTAGTGCGAGGAGCTGGCGCGCTCGTGGATGTCCTGGGCCAGGAAGTACAGCTTGAGGTAGCGGCTGACCTTGGAGCCCGGGCGACCATTGCCGACCCGGTGCAGGATGATCTCTTTGGCGGCGTTCAGTGCTGCCACCACCCGGCCGTTCTGCTGCGCCAGTTCCAGGCGCCGCGCTTCCACATCCAGTTGGCGGATCGGTTCGAACAGCGACGACTTGAGCTTGAGGTAACGCCCCAGCTCCCGAAACAGTCGCGCCAGGCTCTGCTGCACCGGCTGGTTGGAAAACAGCACCTGCCACAACACCGACAGCGCGCCATACCACGCGGCGCCGGCCACCAGCAGCAAGGGTTCATGCCAGAAGTCGGTGACGGCGCCACCGCGCTGGTCCACGCCGATCATGGTGTAGACCGAGAGAATCAGGGTGGCCGAAGCGATCGCCCCATAACGCTCGCCGAGGGCACCGAGCATGGTCAGGCCGAAGCTGGATAGAGCCAGGAAGATCGCGAAGATCCAGGGATAAGGGAAAAGCAGTTCGACGGACAGTGCCGCAGTGCTGAAGCACACCAGTGTCACGGCCAGGGCGTTGAGCCGGCCTTGCCAGTTGTCATCGGTCTCGGCCAGGGCGCTGGCGATAATCCCCAGGAACAGCGGGATCAGCAGCGCCATTTCATTCTGGTACCAGCACAGCGCCATGCTGCCGGTCAGGGCGATGAATACCCGTACGCTGTAACTGAACTTATCCAGTGCCCAAAGGCGCCGCATGGACTGCTTGAAGGAGGTCGATGACATGAAGTCTGGGGTCTTCCGGGACGATGCCGCTAAATTGAGCCAGTAATGACGCCACGGCAAGCGTGGCGATCACATCTGAGAGCAAAATTTATTCCAGTCATTACTTCCAAGCACACCACGAACCAAATGTGGGAGCGGGCTTGCTCGCGAAGGCGGTGTATCAGTCACTGATGTATTAGCTGACACTCCGCCTTCGCGAGCAAGCCCGCTCCCACATTTTTTTACCGCGTTCCGTCAGGCAAATTGGGCAGCGGCATAACCGGAGGCCCACGCCCACTGGAAATTGAACCCGCCCAGGTGACCGGTCACATCCAGCACTTCTCCGATGAAGTACAAACCGGGGCTTTTCAGGGATTCCATGGTCTTGGACGAGACTTCCCGGGTGTCCACGCCACCCAGGGTGACCTCGGCGGTGCGATAGCCTTCAGTACCCGCCGGCACCAGTTGCCAGCTCCCCAGTTTGCCGGCGATGTCGGCAATCTCGGCGTGGGTGTACTGCTTCATCGGCTTGGAAACGAACCAGGTTTCGGCCAGCAGGTTGGCCATCTTCTTGGTGAAGATCTCACCCAGCAGGGTTTTCAGCTCGCTGTTCGGGCGCTCCACCTGTTGCGCTTGCAGCCAGGTGTGGGCGTCGTGGTCGGGCAGCAGGTTGATTTCCACGGTGTCGCCGGGTTCCCAGTAGGAGGAAATCTGCAGGATCGCCGGCCCGCTCAGGCCACGGTGGGTAAACAGGATGTTCTCGCGAAAGCTTTGGTCGTTGCAGCTCACCAGGCAATCCACGGATGTACCGGACAGCTCGGCGCACAATTCCTTGAGCTGGTCGGTGATGGTGAACGGCACCAGCCCGGCGCGGGTTGGCAGCAGTTCATGGCCGAACTGCTTGGCCACTTGATAACCAAAGCCGGTGGCCCCCAGGGTCGGGATCGACAGCCCGCCGGTGGCGATCACCAGTGATTCGCAGCGCAACTCACCCAGGGTGGTTTGCAACTGATAGCCGCCATCGACCTTGGCAATCTCCTGCACCGAGGTGTCCAGGTGCATGCTCACGCCGACCTGGATGCACTCATCCAGCAGCATCCCGAGGATGTCGCTGGACTTGTTGTCGCAGAACAGCTGGCCGAGTTTTTTCTCGTGGTACGGCACGCCGTGCTTGGCCACCAGCCCGATGAAATCCCACTGGGTGTAGCGGGCCAGGGCGGACTTGCAGAAGTGCGCGTTGTGGGAGAGGAAGTTGGCAGGCTCCGTGTACATATTGGTGAAGTTGCAGCGGCCACCGCCGGACATCAGGATCTTTTTGCCGGCCTTGTTCGCGTGGTCGATCAACATTACCTTGCGCCCACGCCCGGCGGCGGTCAGCGCACACATCAAGCCTGCGGCGCCGGCGCCAATGATCACAACTTCGGTCGAGCGCACAGCCATGTCCTCACAAAAATATTGATCTGAAATGCAATCAAATGTGGGAGCTGGCTTGCCTGCGATGGCATCAACTCGGTCAATCTGTCAGACCGAGTCGCCTGCATCGCGGGCAAGCCCGGCTCCCACATTGATTCGGTTCCTTCAACAGGAACGCGGTTTTTTTACAGGATACGCACGCGCAACGAACGGCCTTTGATCTTGCCGTCATTCAAACGCTGCAGCGCCTGCTTGGCGATCCCGCGTTCAACGGCCACGAACGCCTGGAAATCAAAGATCGCGATCTTGCCGACCTGGGCCCCCGGAATCCCGGCTTCACCGGTCAGTGCGCCGAGGATGTCGCCCGGGCGAACCTTGTCTTTACGGCCGGCGGCAATGCACAGGGTGCTCATCACCGGCAGCAACGGGCCGCCGCTTTGCGGCTTGAGGTTGTCCAACTGGTCCCAGTTCAGCGGCGACTTCTGCAACTGCTCGATGGCCTGGGCGCGGTGGGCTTCAGACGGGGCAACCAGGCTGATAGCGATGCCAGTCTCACCCGCGCGACCGGTACGGCCCACGCGGTGGATGTGGATTTCCGAGTCGCGGGCCAGTTCGACGTTGATCACCATGTCCAGTGCATCAATGTCCAGGCCACGGGCGGCAACGTCAGTGGCGACCAGTACCGAAGTACTGCGGTTGGCGAACATCGCCAGTACCTGGTCACGGTCGCGCTGTTCCAGGTCGCCATGCAGGCCAACGGCGGAGATGCCCTTGGCGGTCAGGTGATCCACGGTTTCCTGCACTTGCTGCTTGGTAAAGCAGAAGGCTACGCAAGAAGCTGGGCGGAAATGCGCCAGGACCTTGGTCACTGCGTCCATGCGCTCTTCCGGGGAGATCTCGTAGAAGCGTTGCTCGATCTGGTCGTCCGAGTGGAACGCTTCGGCCTTGACCTGCTGCGGCGCGCGCATGAATTTCGAGGCCAGCTGCTTGATGCTCACCGGGTAGGTGGCCGAGAACAGCAGGGTCTGGCGGCGGGCCGGGGTCTTGCTGATGATGTCTTCGATGGCGTCGTAGAAGCCCATGTCGAGCATGCGGTCGGCTTCATCGAGGATCAGCGTGTTCAAGCCGTCCAAAACCAGCGAACCCTTGCGCAGGTGCTGCTGGATGCGGCCCGGGGTGCCGACGATGACGTGGGCGCCGTGCTCCAGGGAGGCGATCTGCGGGCCGAGGGACACGCCGCCGCACAGGGTCAGCACCTTGATGTTGTCTTCGGCGCGGGCCAGGCGACGGATTTCCTTGGCCACCTGGTCAGCCAGCTCGCGAGTCGGGCACATGACCAGTGCCTGGCAGCCGAAGTAGCGCGGGTTGATCGGGTTCAACAGGCCGATGCCGAAGGCTGCGGTCTTGCCGCTGCCGGTCTTGGCCTGGGCAATCAGGTCCAGCCCTTTGAGGATCACCGGCAAGCTTTGCGCCTGGATCTGCGTCATCTCGACATAACCCAGCGAGTCGAGGTTAGCCAGCATGGCGGCGGACAGGGGCAAAGTATTAAAAGCGGTGGCGATGGTAGTCACGGGACTGGCTCTGCAAAACAAAATGTCGCGCAGTGTACCAGCCTCGTGGGATTTTCCCTGCAAGTTCTAGACGAGAAGCCTGTTAATGCTCAATGTCGTGCTCACGGCTGACCACGCGTTTGCCGTCTTTTGGTGACAATTGCAGGAAGATCGCCGCCGCCAGCATCGCCATGATGCCCACGGTGACGAAGGTCAACTGGAACGCCCCAAGCACCGTGTCGACCCCGTCGTTGCCCACTTCGGCGGTAAAACCACCCAGCAGCGCACCGGCGCAGGCCACCCCAAGGCTCAGGGACAACTGCGCCACCACCGACAGCAAACTGTTGCCGCTGCTGGCCTGGGCGTCGTCGAGGTCGATCAGGGTCACGGTGTTCATCGCGGTGAATTGCAGCGAGTTGATCGCCCCGAGGATCGCCAGCATGCTCAGCAGCAGCGGGTAGGGCGTGTGTTCGCTGACCAGGCCCATGCTCGCGAGCATGATGCCCAGCGCCAGGGTGTTGCCGGTCAGCACCACGCGGTAGCCCAGGCGCTCGATCAGTGGCCGGGCGATGGACTTGGCAAACATCGCCGCCGCCGCCAGGGGCAGCATGCTCATCCCGGCTTCGGACGGTGAGTAACCGAGCGCCACCTGCAACAACAGCGGCACCAGGAACGGCAATGCGCCGCTGCCCAGGCGAGCGAACAGGTTGCCGAGGATGCCCACCGCAAAGGTCCGGGTCTTGAACAGCACCGGCGAGAACAGCGGGTTGTCGATATGCCCGGCGCGCAGCCAGTACGCCGCCAGGCACGCGAGGCCGCCGAACAGCAGCAACATCACCCGCAGGTGCGGCAGGTGCAATTCGCCGAGGCCTTCCATGGCGATAGTGATCAGCACCATCGCCGCGCCGAACAGCAGGAAACCCACGCCGTCGAACCGCGTACGTTCGCTGCCGCGCAGGTCGGGGATGAATTTCCAGACGGCGTAGCAGCCGATGATGCCCACCGGCAGGTTGATCAGGAAGATCCAGTGCCAGGTCAGGTATTGCACCATCCAGCCGCCCATGGTCGGGCCGAGCAGTGGGCCGAGCAGCCCGGGAATGGTGATGAAACCCATGATCCGCACCAGCTCCGAGCGCGGGTAGGCGCGCAGCACCACCAGCCTGCCCACCGGCAACATCAACGCACCGCCCAGGCCCTGGATCACCCGGGCGCCCACCAGCATGGTCAGCGTGCTGGAGAGCGCGCAGAGCAACGAGCCAATGCTGAACAGCATGATCGCGCCGAAGAAGATCTTCTTGGTGCCGAAGCGGTCGGCGACCCAACCGGAGGCTGGGATCAGCAACGCCACGGTCAGCATGTAGGCGATCACCACGCCTTGCATGCGCAGCGGGTTCTCCGCCAGGTCTCGGGCCATGGCCGGCAACGCGGTGTTGAGAATCGTCCCATCCAGCGACTGCATGAAGAAGGCAATCGCTACCACCCAGGGTAGCCAGCGGGCGGTCTTGGCATCGAGAGGGGCGCGATTCGGCATGAGTTACCTTTTTGTTAGCAGCCTATGTGTCGGCGATTATGCGCCATCGGCAGCTCCTTTTCCCACTGGCGCTTCGTCTATATCTGACAACGCCACGTGTTTGCCCACCAGGAAATCAATCAGCGCGCGGTGCACGGCCAGGGCCGCCTCGCGGGATTCCAGATCAAGCAAATGGCCAGTGTGTTCGGCGGTGGCGAAGCTGCTGCGGCCTACGTATTTCTTGAACAGTTGGGCTTCGTCTGCCGGGGTGTACTCGTCCAGCACGCCGTTGAGGAAGTGCACCGGGGTTTCGATCCGGGTCAGTTGCGGCAGGTAGTTGCCGTCACCCAGCGCCAGCACCTGATGGATATGGAAGCGTGCCTGGCGATACTCGGTGGTGGCCATGGTCGACAGGTGCCGGTGATTGTTGCGCTTGAGCCGGGGCGACAGGTATTTGCCCACGGTTTCATTCAGCAGATGGCCGACGGCGGATTTGTCATCGGCCTCGATCAGCACGCGCACCCGCTCTACGTATTCGAGCATGGCCTGGTTGAGGTTGGGCGCCAGTGCCATCACCACCGAGCTTTCAATCGACGGCGGGTTATGGGCGAGGGTCAGCAGCGTGGAAATCCCGCCCCATGAGGCAGACACCAGGTGGTTGACCTCAAAGCGTTCCACCAGAGCGCGCAGGATCTGCACTTCATCGTCCTTGGTCACAAGGTCGAGGTCGGTGTTGTGCGGGCGTGAATAGCCGGAGAACGGCAGGTCGAACATCAGCACATTGAAGTGCTCGGACAGGCACTTGCTGGTGCGTGCAAACGAGCGGGTGGTGGACAGCGCGCCGTTGACCAACAGCACGGTTTTCTTCTCTGGGTTGTTACCAAGCTGCTCTACGTGAACGTTGTAGTGCTTGAACAGCTTTTCAATGACAAAACTTCCATGGTTCATGTCAACGCTCCAGCTTGCCCTATCCCGGGCAAGGTCGTGCATCACTTGCGTGCAAGTGGGTTGAGGACGGCGGGGTGTTGTTTGAGTTTTTTTACCGCGCGGACGTGGCTAGGTGCCACCAACCTTTATAACGAGGTTTTTCGCGAGCGACAACTGGCCGGACGGCCAGGTGTCTGGAGTGGGGTTTTGAGGCTGAAACGAATCTGGATGTGGAATGCAATTAAATGTGGGAGCTGGCTTGCCTGCGATAGCGCAATGTCATTAGCAGATCTGGCACTGATACACCGCTATCGCAGGCAAGCCAGCTCCCACATGGGTTTTGCGTTGTTTATAAAGTGAGGGTCAGGCGCTTTACCAATGCCCCCGGTAATAGATTGGATGACGTATTGCGCTGGCTATACGTACTCGCCGACAGCAGCAATTCCCGATCAGCGGTCAGCGCTTCCAGTTGCGAGCCCAGCAGGCTGTACACGCTGTCATCAAAACGCATGGTGCTGACCGGCGCCTTGATCTCGCCGTCTTCGACCCAGAACGTGGCGAAGCGGGTCATGCCGGTCAGGCGCGCGGCGGGCTGGTCGGAGTAGTTCAGGTACCACAGGTTGCTGATATACAAACCAGTGCCCAGTTGCTTGAGGATATCGGCCTGGGCCAGGTCGCCGGCGGCCATCTGCAGGGCGCTGGGAGATTCATCGCCGCTGGCGCCATTGGTGCTCAAGCCGTATTCGGCAGCACTGCGGGAGTTCACCAATTGGCCTTCAGCCTTGCCGGCATTGATCAGCTTCACATCACTGCGCGGATAGCCGTCACGGGAAAACGCCGAACTCAGGGAGCCGCTGACCTGTTCGTCCAGGGTCACCAGCGGGCTCAAGGACTGATCACCGCCATACAACCGTTGCAACGGGCTGCCTTTGCTGGCGATGGCCTGGGCGGAAAACCCGCCCCAGGTGAGCATGCTGATGATTTCTTCCATGGCCGCCGGGGCAAGGTAGGCGCGGTATTGCCCCGGTGCCAGCGGGTGCAACGGGCGACCAAGGTATTCCAGTTGCTCACGGGCCTGCTTGAAACGCTGGGCGAAGGCCACGCTGTCCCAATCGTTGCCGGCGTAGCTGGCTTTCACCGCTTCACCGTTGGCGTGGAACAGGCTGAAGTCGAAGTTGAAACTGTTGGCCTGGTGCCAGCCGAAGGCGCCTGATGAGCTGGCGAACCCACGGCTGATAGGGCCGGCGGCGTAGAAGCCGACCATGTCCACACCTTCAGCGGCCAGGTTGACTGCTTCCAGCACCTGGGCCAGGTCCGGCAGCGGTCGGTCCTGCTGGTCCTTGTTTTGCCAGGCGTTGTGGTTGAGCAGCAGGTACGGATCCTGCGGCAACAACGGCAAGGTCTCGCGCAGTTGTTGCAGGCCGTCGGCCAGGCGCTGGCGATCCAGTTCAGGCTCGCCCGCCAGGGTGATTCCGAGGTCGGCGTGGCGCCCGTCGTTGATCAGCTTCAGGTTCAGGCTGGCCTGTTGCACCTGGCCGGCCTGGCGCACTTTGCCGTGGTTGAAACGCACAAACTCGGAGGACTCGTCGGCGTAGCCGAGGTGGAATTGTTCTGTCTCGGTGATGGCCTGCTTGAGCCAATCCACCAGGGCTTTGAAATTATTCATCAGGCGTCTCCCCCGAACACGTCCACGTTGCTGAACACACAGGCCGGTGAGGCATGGCCGACGCGGATCACCTGGTTGGGTTCGCCCTTGCCGCAGTTCGGCGTGCCCAGCACCTTGAAGGTGCTGGCGTCGCCGACGGCGCTGAGGTTGCGCCAGAACTGCGCGGAAATCGCCCGGTAGTTGGGGTTCTTTACCACGCCTTTGAGTTCGCCGTTTTCAATCAACTGGCCCCACTCGCAGCCAAACTGGAATTTGTTGCGTGCATCGTCAATCGACCACGAACGGTTGGTGGACATCAGGATGCCGTTCTCGATGCCGCCAATCAGCTGCGCCATGTTCTGGTCGCCGGCCTCGATATTCAGGTTGGCCATGCGGTCGATCGGCGCGCGGTTCCAGCTGCAGGCGCGGCTGTTGGCCACGCCTTGCATGCCGGCGCGGTATTGCGACAACGCACCGCCCAACGGCTTGAGCAGCAAGCCTTCGCGGATCAGAAATTGTTTGCTGGCCTTCGTGCCGTCGTCGTCATGCCCATAGCTGGCGAGCTGCTCGGGAATGTCCGGATCGAAGGTCACGTTCAGCAGGTTGGAGCCGTATTGCAGGTGACCGAAATCGCTGGCCTTGACGAAGCTGGTGCCGGCGTAATTGCGCTCGTCGCCCAGGATGCGGTCGAGTTCCAGCGGGTGGCCGATGGATTCGTGGATCTGCAGGATCATCTGGTCGGGCATCAGCAGCAGGTCGCGCGGGCCCTGGGGTGTGTTCGGTGCCAGCAGCAGTTGCAGCGCCTGGTCGGCAATCTGCGGCGCGGCGCCCACCAGGCCGAAGCGGCTGATCACATCAAAGCCGCCTTGCTGGCCGAAGTTGCTGCCGCCCAGGGTGCGGGTCTGGCTGTCGTTGCCGTCGTAGGCCGTGACGTTGACACCCGGGAACACAAACCGCTGGGCCTGGCGCAGTTCGGCGCCGGCGCTGTTGAGGTAGATCTGTTCGACGTGGGTGGTGCCCAGGCTGACTTCCCAGTTCACCAGGCGCTCGTCCTTGGGCACGGCGGCCGATTCGGCGCCGAGCAGTTGGTAGCAGTCGCTCAGGGACGGGAAGGGCTGGTCGAGGCTCGGCGACAGGTAGTCGGCAATGTCGCTGGACACTGGCTGGTCGCGCAGGTCGAGCAGGGCGTGGGGCTTGATGAGCCGGGCTTGCTGTTCGGCGCGCTCAAGGGCGGCTTGCAGGCCGGGCAGGGAAATGTCGTGGGTGGCGGCGTAGGCTTCGACGCCATTGAGGCGCACGGTGAGCATCGCGCCTTCGTCCTGGCTGAGGTGTGGCGGCTCGGCGACGTTCTTGCGTACCGACAGGTACTGGCCGGACTCGCGGACGTAGCGCAGGGAAAAGAATTCGGCGGTAGTGCGCAGGGCACTGAACTGCTTTTTGAGTGTGGCGTGGTGTTCGAACATGGGGCCTTCCTTGTGGGCGGCTCGGCGCGGGCAGGCAAACAGAGTAGGCCTGGGCTGGGAGCTGATCAAGGAAAGTGTAGGCGGGCGGGAGGTCTTGCGGTGTCAGATCGGGCCTCTTCGGGAGCAAGCCCCCTCCCACATTTGATCGGGTTCACACGGTCAAAAATGTGGGAGCGGGCTTGCTCGCGAAGGGAGCACCTCGGTCCATCAGTTACTGCGCTGTAGGACCCACTTCACGCATCGGCTTGCCACGCACCGGCGCATCGCCTGCCACGTAGTAATCCGCAGTGCTGCGCGGCAGTGGCTTGCGGCCACGGATCTTGTCGGCGATTTTCTCGGCGATCATGATCGTCGGTGCGTTCAGGTTGCCGGTGGTGATGATCGGCATGATCGACGCGTCAACTACGCGCAGACCCTGCATGCCATGCACACGGCCTTCGGCGTCAACCACGGCCATCTCGTCGGTGCCCATCTTGCACGAGCAGGACGGGTGGAACGCGGTCTCGGCGTGCTCACGGATAAACTTGTCCAGTTGCTCGTCGGTCTGTACGTCGATGCCCGGGCTGATTTCGCGGCCACGGTATTGGTCGAGTGCCGGCTGTTGCATGATTTCACGGGTCAGGCGGATGCCGTCGCGGAATTCCTGCCAGTCCTGTTCGGTAGACATGTAGTTGAAGAGGATGCTCGGGTATTCCCGTGGGTTCTTCGACTTCAGCTGCACGCGGCCACGGCTCGGCGAACGCATGGAACCCATGTGCGCCTGGAAACCGTGCTCTTTCACACCGTTGCTGCCGTTGTAGTTAATCGCTACCGGCAGGAAGTGATACTGGATGTTCGGCCAATCGAATTCTTCACGGGTACGGATGAAACCGCCCGCTTCGAACTGGTTGCTGGCGCCGATGCCGGTGCCGTTGAACAGCCACTCGGCACCAATGGCCGGCTGGTTGTACCAGAGCAGCGACGGGTACAGCGAGACCGGTTGGGTGCAGGCGTATTGCAGGTACAGCTCAAGGTGATCCTGCAGGTTTTCGCCGACGCCTGGCAGGTCGTGGACCACCGGGATGTCGAGGCTTTCCAGCAGCTTCGCCGGGCCGACGCCGGAGCGTTGCAGCAGTTGCGGCGAAGCGATTGCGCCGCTGCACACCAGGACTTCCTTGCGGGCACGGGCTTCAACGCGTTCTTCAGCGGCACCGATCAGGTAGCGAACGCCAACGGCGCGCTTGCCTTCGAACAGGACTTTGTCGGTCAGGGCGTGGGTGACGATGGTCAGCGTCGAGCGCTTCTTGGCCGTGTCCAGGTAACCGCGAGCGGTGCTGGCGCGACGACCGTTTGGCGTCACGGTACGGTCCATCGGGCCGAAGCCTTCCTGCTGGTAGCCGTTCAAGTCTTCGGTACGTGGGTAACCGGCCTGTACGCCGGCTTCAACCATCGCGTGGAACAGCGGGTTGTTGCCGGCCTTTGGCGTGGTCACGCTGACCGGGCCGTCGCCACCGTGGTAGTCGTTCGGGCCGATGTCGCGGGTTTCGGCTTTACGGAAATACGGCAGGCAGTCCAGGTAGGTCCAGTCTTCCAGGCCCGGCAGTTTCGACCAGTTGTCGTAGTCCATCGCGTTGCCGCGGATGTAGCACATGCCGTTGATCAACGAGGAACCGCCGAGGCCCTTGCCGCGACCGCATTCCATCCGGCGGCCGTCCATGTGTGGTTCTGGATCGGTTTCGTAGGCCCAGTTGTAGCGGCGGCCTTGCAGCGGGAACGCCAGGGCGGCTGGCATCTGGGTACGGAAATCGAAACGGTAGTCCGGGCCGCCGGCTTCCAGCAGCAGGACGGTGACGCCTTCGTCTTCGGTCAGACGGGTCGCCAGGGTGTTACCGGCGGAGCCGGCACCCACAATGATGTAGTCGTATTCTTGGGACATTAAATGCACCCTCGTGAAAGTTGGTTCAGGCTGCTTTTGTGGCGAGGGAGCTTGCTCCCGTTCGACTGCGCAGCAGTCGCAAAGTCAGCGCTCGAGTTCTGTCTGAAAGAACTGCGGTACCTGGCATGGGGCTGCTTCGCAGCCCGACGGGAGCAAGCTCCCTCGCCACATGGGCCATGCCAGGCTCAATCAGGTTTTAGAACACCGAGGCGTAGTCGCCCAGCTCAACCTGTACCGATTTGATGCGAGTGAAGTTGTTCAGCGAGCTGATCCCGTTTTCACGGCCCACGCCCGACTGCTTGTAGCCGCCCACCGGCATCTTCGCGTCGGACTCGCCCCAGGCGTTGATCCAGCAGATACCGGCTTCCAGCTGATGAATCACGCGGTGGGCGCGGTTCAGGTCCTTGGTCACCAGGCCAGCGGCCAGGCCGAAGTCGGTGTCGTTGGCGCGGCGGATCACTTCTTCTTCGGTGTCGTAGGTGAGGATGCTCATCACCGGGCCGAAGATTTCTTCACGGACGATGGTCATTTCGTCGGTGCAGTCAGTGAACACGGTCGGGGCCACGTAGGCACCCTTGGCGAATTCACCGTCGGTCAGACGGTCGCCGCCGCACAGCACGCGGGCGCCTTCTTCTTTACCTTTGGCGATGTAGCCGAGCACGCTTTCCATGTGGGCGAAGCTGACCAGCGGGCCGAAGTTGGTGTTTTCATCTTCCGGGTTGCCGATGCGGATGCGGGCAACGCGCTCGGCGATCTTGGCTTCGAACGCGCCTTTGAGGGCGGTCGGAACGAACACGCGGGTGCCGTTGGTGCAGACCTGGCCCGAGCTGTAGAAGTTGGCCATCATCGCGATGTCGGCGGCGCGGTCGAGGTCGGCGTCGTCGAAAATGATCAGCGGGGATTTGCCGCCCAGTTCCATGGTGACTTCCTTGAGCGAAGAGCTCGAAGCGCTGGCCATGACTTTCTTGCCGGTGTCGGTGCCGCCGGTGAAGGAGACTTTCTCGATGCGCGGGTGTTCGGTCAGCCAGGTGCCGACTTCACGGCCGCTGCCGGTCAGGACGTTGAACACGCCATCCGGAACGCCGGCGGCGGTGTAGATTTCAGCCAGTTTCAGGGTGGTCAGCGAGGTGACTTCGCTTGGCTTGAAGATCATCGCGTTACCGGCCGCCAGGGCGGGTGCGGATTTCCACAGGGCGATCTGGATCGGGTAGTTCCATGCGCCGATACCGGCCACGACGCCCAGCGGCTCGCGACGGGTGTAGACGAACGAGGTGTCACGCAGCGGGATCTGCTCGCCTTCGATGGCGGGCACCAGGCCTGCGTAGTATTCCAGCACGTCAGCGCCGGTGACGATGTCGACGTATTGGGTTTCGGAATACGGCTTGCCGGTGTCCAGGGTTTCCAGGGCGGCCAGTTCGTCGTTGCGCTCACGCAGGATATCGACGGCGCGACGCAGGATGCGCGAACGCTCCATGGCAGTCATGGCGGCCCAGATTTTCTGGCCCTTTTCGGCGCTGACCACAGCGCGCTCGACGTCTTCTTTGGTGGCGCGTTGCACGTTGGCGAGAACTTCACCGTTAGCCGGGTTGATGGCTTCGAAAGTGGCATCGCTGCCAGCGTCGGAGTAGCCGCCGTCAATGTAGAGTTTTTGCAGTTCGAAACGGGCCATAAAGTCCTCGCAAGTGCATTAGTGGTTGGCGCGGTTCGGGAGTTGAGCGTTTATGTGTGCTCTAACTCACCTGCTTGGCCAATTGGAAATCCATGTATTCGTAAGCGATCCGTTGCGCCTGCTCCGTGTCGAAAGCGTCTCCCGACAGGGCGCCGCGCAACCACAAACCGTCGATCAGGGCCGCCAGGCCTCGGGCTGCGCTGCGTGCCTCGGGCAACGGCAACGCTCGGCGGAACTGGCAACACAGGTTGGAATACAGACGGTGATCGTTGATCCGCTGCAGCCTGTGCAATGACGGGTGGTGCATGCTGGTGGCCCAGAAGGCCAGCCAGGTTTTCATAGCCGGGCCGTTGACTTGGCTGGCGTCGAAGTTGCCTTCGATGATCACCTGAAGATGGGCCCGCGGGCTGTCATCTTTCAGCGCCAACCGGCGCTCGGTGACGTTCTCGATCAGCACGTTCATCAGGTACCGCATCGTGGCGGCGATCAGGCCATTCTTGTCCTGAAAATAGTGACTGATGATGCCATTCGAGACACCGGCCAGACGGGCGATCAGCGCAATGCTGGCATCCCCCATTCCGACCTGATCGACGGCCGTCAATGTGGCTTCGATCAACTGCTGGCGGCGTATGGGTTGCATACCGACCTTGGGCATCGTGCACCTCTCCTTAGGCCTGCCAACGGGCGATAAACGTCCGTCGGCTTGAGGGCCAGTCTATTTTGTTTTGATTGAACGTTCAATCAACAAAGAATAAGATCTGCGACAAATGGTCGCTGCCTACAGGTATTTCCTACGTGCATGTGGCGCCACCTGACATCGGGAAAACCCATGAAACAGCCCGGCACAGCGGTTCGCCGGGGGTTTATGGTTTTTCGGGGTGTCTTTATACACCCGTCCGTCGACTGCCGAAAAATCGATGGCTCGGGTCAAGCGTTGCCTTGTGTTTCTCTGCACTGCCCGGAGCATCTGTGCCATGAGTTCTGCCTCTCTTATAAAGACCCCGCCAGAAAAGGTGCGGGTCAACGGTTGGGTGTTCTACACCTCCACCGCGCTGATTCTGTTGTTGACCGCGATTCTGATCGTCGCCCCGCAGGAAGCCGGCAGGATGCTCGGTGTGGCCCAAGCCTGGTTGTCGAAAAGCTTTGGCTGGTACTACATGGTCGTGATCGCCGCCTACCTGGTGTTTGTGGTGGGCCTGGCGTTTTCGTCCTATGGCAAATTGAAACTGGGCAGCAAGGACGACACCCCGGACTTCAGCTACGGCGCCTGGGCCGGCATGCTCTTCTCGTCGGGCATCGGCATCTCGCTGCTGTACTTCGGCGCCTCCGAGCCGCTGGACCACTACTTCAACCCGCCTGAAGGCGCGTCGGCCACCGGCGAAGCTGCACGCCAGGCGTTGCAGTTGACGTTCCTGCACTGGGGCCTGCACGGCTGGGCGATCTACGCACTGGTCGGCCTGGCCGTGGCGTACTTTGCCTACCGTCATAACCAGCCGCTGGCCCTGCGCTCGGCGCTGTACCCGCTGGTGGGCGAGCGTTGGGTCAAAGGCGCGGCCGGTCACGCGGTGGACGGCTTCGGCATGTTCGTGACCCTGCTGGGCCTGGTGACGAACCTGGGGATTGGCTCGATGCAAGTGTCGTCCGGGCTGGAAAACCTGTTCGGCATGCAGCACAGCAACACCAACCTGCTGATCGTGATCATCGTGATGAGCACCGTGGCGACCATCGCTGCCGTGTCGGGTGTGGAGAACGGCATTCGCCGCCTGTCCAACCTGAACATCGTGCTGTTCAGCGGCCTGCTGATTTTCGTGCTGCTGTTCGGCCCGACCCTGCACCTGCTCAACGGCTTCGTGCAGAACATCGGTGACTACATGAACGGCATCGTGCTGAAGACCTTCGACCTGTACGTGTACGAAGGCGACGCCGACAAGACCGAACGCTGGATGGGCCTGTGGACCCTGTTCTACTGGGCCTGGTGGATTTCCTGGGCGCCATTCGTGGGCATGTTCATCGCGCGTATTTCCCGTGGTCGCACGGTGCGTGAACTGGTGGCCGGCGTGCTGCTGATCCCGCTGGGCTTCACCCTGGCGTGGCTGTCGATCTTCGGCAACTCGGCCCTGGACCTGGTGGTGAACCATGGCGCGGTGGAGTTGGGCAAGACGGCGCTGGAACAGCCGTCCATGGCGATCTACCAACTGCTTGAGCATTACCCGGCGTCGAAAATCGTCATCGGTGTGTCGATCTTCGTGGGCTTCGTACTGTTCCTGACCCCGGCGGATTCCGGCGCGGTGATGATGGCGAACCTGTCCTGCAAGGGCGGCAACGTTGACGAAGATGCGCCGCACTGGCTGCGGATTTTCTGGTCGGCGGTGATCACCCTGGTGACCATCGGCCTGCTGTTCGCCGGTAACTTCGAAGCCATGCAAACCATGGTGGTGCTGGCGGGCTTGCCGTTCTCGGTGGTGCTGGTGTTCTTCATGTTCGGCCTGCACAAGGCGATGCGCCAGGACGTGGCGATCGAGTTGGAGCAGGCGCAGTTGGCCGAGCGTGGTCGGCGTGGTTTCAGCGAGCGTTTGACTGCCCTGGACCTGCAACCTAGCCAGGGTACCGTGCAACGCTTTATGGACAAGCACGTCACGCCGGCGCTGGAAGAAGCGGCGACTGCGTTGCGTGACCAGGGGCTGGAAGTGCAGACCCTGCTCGGCAAATCCAAGCGCTGCATTGGTGTGCGCATCGAGATGCAAGAGGGCAATCCGTTTGTCTACGAGGTCAGCCTGGATGCTTATTCGTCGGCACCGAACGACTTGCCCGAGGAAGAACGCACGCGCTACTACCGCGCCGAGGTTTACCTGCACAACGGGCCTCAGGAATACGACCTGATGGGCTTCACCCAGGAGCAGATCACCCGGGACGTGCTCGATCAGTTTGAAAGCCATCGGCAGCTCCTTGGCCGTGTCTATAGCTAAAGGTTGGTGATGATGATCGTTCCCACGCTGCGCGTGGGAACGCATCCTGTGACGCTCCGCGTCACGATTTCAAGAGCGGACGCAGAGCGTCCATTGCGGCATTCCCACGCAGAGCGTGGGAACGATCAAAACTGACACCACCTGAGCAAAATGTGGGAGCGGGCTTGCTCGCGAATGCGCAGTGTCAGTCAGTACATCTGACACTGATACACCGCATTCGCGAGCAAGCCCGCTCCCACATTTATTTTGCGGTGTCTGTTAGCCCAGGTTCTTGCCCAAAAGGGCGTGATAGAGCTCGCTGTCACCCAGAATCCCCACCACCTTGTTGTCGTCCTGCAGCACCAGCTTGTTGCCTGTCTGGTACCGAATCTGCAACGCATCGCGCATTCCGATATTGGAATCCACCAGCGTCGGCATCCGGCCCAGGCCCTCCACCGATTGCCCCGGTGCCCAGTTCTGCAAGTTCAGCACCGAACCGTTCTGCCGCGCGCCCTTGATGGTGTTGCCTTCGGCCAGGTCCAGCCACGAGTCACCGCCCGGGTCCAGGCTGATGGAGCCGTTGACGTGGGTGCAGTTATCCACCGTGCGCATCAGGCTGCGGCCACACAGCACATTCAGCGGGTTGGTGTGGGCCACGAAGGTCCGCACATAGTCATCCGCCGGGTTCAGCACGATCTCTTCCGGCACGCTGTACTGGATGATCCGCCCGTCTTTCATGATCGCGATGCGGCTGCCGAGTTTCAGCGCCTCATCCAGGTCGTGGCTCACAAATACGATGGTCTTGCTCAGCTTGCGTTGCAGCTCCAGCAACTCATCCTGCAAGCCCTGGCGGATCAGCGGGTCGAGTGCCGAGAAGGGTTCGTCCATCAACAGGATATCGGCGTCCATCGCCAATGCGCGGGCCAGGCCGACACGCTGCTGCATGCCACCGGAAAGCTCGTCGGGCTTCTTGTTGCGCCACTGCGACAGGCCCACCAGTTCCAGCTTGTCATCCACCAGCTTGCGTCGTTCTTTTTCCGGGCGGCCCTGCATCTCCAGGCCGAAGCTGATGTTCTCGCGCACCGTCAGCCAGGGCATCAGGGCGAACTTCTGGAACACCATGGCGATGCGCTGGGTGCGCATCATTTTCAGCTCGGCGGGGGTGCAGGATGCGATGTCGATCTGGCGACCTTCATGCTCCACAAACAGCTTGCCGCGGCTGACGGTGTTCAAGCCATTGATGCAGCGCAACAAGCTCGACTTGCCCGAGCCGGACAGGCCCATCAGCACGCAGATCTCGCCTTTCTCGACATCCAGGCTGGCGTTTTCAACGCCGACAATCTGCCCGGTCTTTTTCAGGATCTCGTTGCGCGTCATGCCCTGGTCCAGCAGCTTGAGCGCCTCGCGTGGGTCTTTGGAGAAGATCACGTCGACATTTTCGAATCGGATAATGCTCATGCATCACCCCCTACTTTGGCGTCGGGTTGTTTGCAGATGCGGTCGAGCATGATGGCCAGCAGTACGATCGCCAGGCCGGCTTCAAAGCCCAGGGCGATGTCGGCGGTGTTCAGCGCGTTGACCACCGGTTTGCCGAGGCCGTCGGCGCCCACCAGGGCCGCGATCACCACCATCGACAACGACAGCATGATGCATTGGGTAATGCCGGCGGCGATGCTCGGCATGGCGTGGGGCAGTTCGATCCGCGAGAGCAACTGACGGCGCGAGCAGCCAAAGGCCTTGCCAGCGTCCATCAACTCTTGCGGCACATCACGGATACCCAGGTAAGTCAGACGGATAGGCGCGGCAATCGCAAACACCACCGTGGAAATCAGCCCGGGCACCACACCCAGCCCGAAGAGGGTCAGGGTAGGGATGAGGTAGACGAAGGTCGGTACGGTCTGCATCAGATCGAGCACCGGCCGCATCAGGGTGTAGAACATCGGTTTGTGCGCGGCAACAATGCCCAGCGGCACGCCGATCACCACGCAGACCAGGGTGGCGAACAGCACTTGCGCCAGGGTCTCCATGGTTTCCTGCCAGTACCCCAGGTTGAGGATCAGCAGGAAGGAGGCGATGACAAAAACGGTCAGGCCCCATTTGCGTTGAATGAAGTGAGCGAGCAGCGCAATCAGACCGATCAATGCCAGTGGATTGAACCAGGTCAGCGCGAACGTCACGCCGTGGATCATCGTTTCCAGGGTCGATGCGATTGCGTCGAAGTAGGCGGCCCCGTGTTGGGTCAACCACTCAACGAAGGCAGCGATGTACTGGCCTAGCGGAATTTTATGTTCAGTCAGCATGGTAGTGAATGTCCACATGCGAAGAGGAAAAACATCCCGGGCCAGCGTACCGGCCCGGGGTCAGCGGTTTACTTGGCGAGGTAAGCTTTGACGGCCTCCAGTCCTGGTTTGCCATCGACCGTGGTGACACCGGCGAGCCAGGTGTCGAGCACTTGCGGGTTCTTCTTCAGCCACGCCTTGGCGGCGGCGTCAGGCTTCATTTTGTCGTCCAGGACGTTACCCATCAGGGTGCTTTCCATGTTCAGGGTGAACGACAGGTTTTTCAGCAACTGGCCCACGTTGCTGCATTCCTGGGTGTAGCCCTTGCGGACGTTGGTGTAGATGGTGGCCTGGCCGTAGTTGGGGCCGAATGAATCATCACCCCCGGTCAGGTACTTCATCTTGAAGCGGGTGTTCATCGGGTGCGGTTCCCAGCCGAGGAACACGATGGCCTGGTCGCGCTTGGTGGCGCGTTCCACCTGCGAAAGCATCCCGGCTTCGCTGGATTCGACCACTTTGAAACCGGCAGTTTTCAGGCCGAAAGCGTCCTTGTCGATGAGGGTCTGGATGGTCCGGTTGCCGTCGTTGCCTGGCTCGATCCCGTAGATCTTGCCGCCCAGCTCGTCCTTGAATTTGACGATGTCGGCGAAGTCTTTCAGGCCCTTGTTGTACAGCGCTTCCGGTACGGCCAGGGTGTACTTGGCGTTTTCCAGGTTGGCGCGCACGGTTTCCACGGTGCCGGCATCACGGTACTGCTTGATGTCGTTTTCCATGGTCGGCATCCAGTTGCCGAGGAAGATGTCCATGTTCTTGCCGTCGGCCAGGGACTTGTAGGTCACGGGTACTGAAATCATCGTGGTGCGGGGTTTGTAGCCGAGGCCCTTGAGGACTTCGCTGGTGGTGGCCGTGGTGACGGTGATGTCGGTCCAGCCGACATCGGAGAAGTTGACGGTCTGGCATTGCGCCGGTTCTGCAGCGTGAGCCACGACTGGCAGACTCAGCATGGCGGCCAACAACAACGACGGGGAACCTTTCATGGGGGTGGACTCCTGGTGTTTTTCTGGCGGCAATAACACCGCGCTTATAGGTGTTGCGGTTGGGCGTGCGGCACAGCTCTGCCACGCAACTGTGCAAACGAGTCGAGACTGATCATGTACCAGTGAAAATCTGACGCCTACAGGGGGCGTCGTATCCAGTACAGGGATGGTCGTATCCAGTGTCGGTGACGTCGCTTACAGATTTTTTCCACGGCAAAACTGCACTTTTTACCGATCTGCACCGCAAAAAACGGCCAAAACGTCGCCTTCCACAACAGCGGCGCTGATGAGCATGGGTACGTCGGTGTGAGACGCCGTGAGCGCCAACAAAAGCTTGATGATGGCCGCATCTGGGCGGATTGCGACATGAGCGTAGCAGCTCCGTCACCAGGCGTTATGTGCGCCTGGCCTGTGCTCATCGAGGAGTTTCACGGCAATGGCTATCAGCGTTTTCGACCTGTTCAAGATCGGCATTGGGCCTTCGAGTTCTCACACCGTCGGCCCCATGCGCGCCGCGGCGTTGTTCGTTCAAGGATTACGTGAACGTGATGTGTTGGAACAAGTCAGGCGCGTCGAAGTTCAGCTGTATGGCTCCTTATCGGCCACGGGCATCGGTCACGGCAGCGACAACGCGGTGATCATGGGCCTGATGGGCGAGTGGCCGGACGCGATCGATCCGTCACAGATCGGCATCCGCATCGAAACCCTGCGCGAGACCAACACCCTGCTGCTGGACGCACGTTTGCCGGTGCCTTTCATCTGGGCGCGGGACATGCGCCTGATCGACGAAAACCTGCCGTTCCACCCCAATGCCATGACCCTGGTGGTGTTCGATGATAACGGCGAGCTGCACCGCGACACCTACTACTCGGTGGGCGGCGGATTCGTGGTGGATGAAGCCCAGGCCAACAGCGGCGTGGCGGACATGGACCGCACCGAGCTGCCCTATGATTTTTCCAGTGCGGTGGAACTGCTGCAGCTGTGCAAGACCCACAACCTGCGCGTCGCTGAGCTGATGTTGGCGAACGAAAAAACCTGGCGCTCGGAAGAAGAAATCCGCAGCGGCCTGATGAAGCTCTGGCGCGCCATGCAGGATTGCGTGGAGCAAGGCCTAAAGCACGAAGGCATCCTTCCCGGCGGCCTCAATGTAAGGCGCCGTGCAGCCAAGTTGCACCGCAGCTTGCAGGAGCTGGGCAAGCCGAATGTGATCGGCTCGACCTTGAGCGCGATGGAATGGGTCAACCTGTTCGCCCTGGCGGTGAATGAAGAAAACGCCGCCGGCGGGCGCATGGTCACGGCACCGACCAACGGCGCGGCGGGGATCATCCCGGCGGTGCTGCACTACTTCATGAAGTTCAGCGAAGAAGTGACCGAGGCCAACGTGGTCGACTATTTCCTCGGCGCGGCGGCGGTGGGCATCCTGTGTAAGAAGAACGCGTCGATCTCGGGTGCCGAAGTCGGCTGCCAGGGTGAAGTCGGCTCGGCGTGCGCCATGGCGGCGGCGGGGTTGGCGGAGATCCTCGGTGCGACGCCGGAGCAGTTATGCAACGCGGCGGAGATCGGGCTGGAGCACAACCTCGGCCTGACCTGCGACCCGGTAGGCGGGCTGGTGCAGGTGCCGTGCATCGAGCGTAATGCGATTGCCGCGGTGAAGGCGATCAACGCGGCGCAGATGGCGCTGCGGGGGGATGGCCAGCACTTCATCTCGCTGGACCGGGTGATCCGCACCATGCGCGATACCGGGGCGGATATGCATGACAAGTACAAGGAAACATCGCGGGGTGGGTTGGCGGTGAGTGCGGTGGAGTGTTGATCCGGAAAGACCGCGTCGCCTGCATTCGCGAGCAAGCCCGCTCCCACATTCGACCGAGTTCCTACGGAAAAAACGCGGTCAAGTGTGGGAGCGGGCTTGCTCGCGAATGCGGTAGACCAGGCAACACTGCTCATAAAGTGAACACCAGAACCAAAAGCGCCACCTTTTAGCGCGTCGCAATTAGATAAGTAGCTCCCGAACGATTTCCCCTCATGACCATCGGTCACCCGTGCTTGTGGTGACAGACTTTTCCCACGTCGTTTCTCTCCCTTCCCACAAGTGCTACCGATCTGCTCACACACCTTGAGCCTGCGTTCTCTCACGTCTTTTCTGGGTCATATCCCCCACTCCATGCGCGGGCTTATATAGACACGTCATGAGGTCGTTTTCAGGAGTTATTGAATACGCATTCAACTTTAGGCATGGCATTTGCTGTATCAATACAAAGCCTCTCGCCATAGGAGTTTCCTTAAGGCGATGAGTGCAATAACAAGAGCCTCGCCTGAGGCCATCACCCGCTTTGTGTGAGGAGATACCGCGATGACGTCGTTCAACTCCGGGGCTCAACCCCAGAACCGTGCGCCTCAATCCATCGGCTTTTTGCTGCTGGACAATTTCACGCTGATTTCCCTGGCCTCCGCAGTCGAACCCCTGCGCATGGCCAACCAACTCTCCGGCCGCGAGCTGTTTCGCTGGACGACGTTGAGTGTGGACGGAAACCAGGTGTGGGCCAGCGACGGTCTGCAAATCACCCCCGATGCTTCCATGCACAAAGCTCCGGCCCTGGACACCGTGATCGTCTGTGGCGGCGTGGGTATCCAGCGCACCGTGACCCGTGAACATGTGTCGTGGCTGCAAAGCCAGGCGCGCCAATCCCGTCGCCTTGGCGCGGTGTGCACCGGCAGCTGGGCCCTGGCCTGCGCCGGCCTGCTGGACGGGTTTGATTGCAGCGTGCACTGGGAATGCCTGGCGTCGATGCAGGAAGCCTTTCCCCGCGTGGCCATGAGCACACGCCTGTTCACCCTCGACCGCAACCGCTTCACCAGCTCCGGCGGCACCGCGCCGCTGGACATGATGCTGCACCTGATCAGCCGCGACCACGGCCGTGAATTGTCGGCGGCAATCTCCGAGATGTTTGTGTACGAGCGCATCCGCAACGAACAGGATCACCAGCGCGTGCCGCTCAAGCACATGCTTGGCACCAACCAGCCGAAGTTGCAGGAAATCGTCGCGCTGATGGAGGCCAACCTGGAAGAGCCGATCGACCTCGATGAACTGGCGGTGTACGTCGCGGTTTCCCGGCGTCAGCTGGAGCGCTTGTTCCAGAAATACCTGCACTGTTCGCCGTCGCGCTACTACCTCAAGTTGCGCCTGATCCGTGCGCGGCAGTTGCTCAAGCAAACGCCGATGTCGATCATCGAAGTGGCGTCGGTGTGCGGGTTTGTCTCCACGCCGCACTTCTCCAAGTGCTACCGCGAATACTTCGGCATTCCGCCGCGGGATGAGCGTGTGGGTTCCAACACCACGCAGCAGGTAGCGATGATGCCGATTCCGCAGGCGCTGGTGTTGTCACCGTTGTCCGGGCCGTTGTCGGCGTTGAGCCAGGCCAGGAATGAGTCGACTTTCGCCAGCGTAAGGCTCTAACACCACCAGAGCTTTTGTGGCGAGGGAGCAAGCTCCCTCGCCACAAGGTAGGTGTTCAGGCGCCAGAGTTCTGCCGAAATTGCACCAGCGCCGGCAACAACTGCTTGTCGATCGCCTGCCTCACCGCCGGCAAGATCGTCGCGCTGCCGGTGTACATCTGCTCAACCATACCCTTGAGCGCCTTGGCCCGCGCCGCGCTCAAACCGCGCACCGCACACTCGCAAGCCTGCTCGGCGGTAGCGCCGCTGGACACCTCGAAACCCAACGACCGCAGCTGGCCCAGCAGGTCATCCTGGTCAATCAAATCCGCGTGCATCATGACGTTAATCCTTGTTAGGGGAGCGGGGGATTGAAGTCGATTCTGGTAGGCCATCACCGAGTCGGCAAGGCCTGAATGCATGAATGTCCGGCACACCTATGAACAGGTCGTTTTCGGCTAACTCGCAAGGCAGGGGAGTGTGCACACTGGCATCAAGCAAGCAGCTTGAAGGTTTGGTCACCCTCGGGATGCGCCGCTCACACAAAGCACTCTGCCCCGATCCTGTCACGGCTGGATCGGGGCTTTTTTTGAGCTGAAATTTGAGGTGAAGCTGCTGGCCCCTTCGCGAGCAAGCCCGCTCCCACATTTGACCGCGTTTTTTCAGGAGGAACTCGGTCAAATGTGGGAGCGTGCTTGCTCGCGAAGGGGGCGCCTCGGTCTACCGCTGCAACACCAATATCCGCGACAACAACTCATCCCGATCGATATAGCAGCCCTGGAAATGCCGCGCGCCGGACGCCGGATCAAACGCATTGCGCGCATGCAGGGTCCGGCGATTATCAAAGCACCACAGCTCGCCCGGATTCAGACGTTTGACCAGTCGAAAACGCTCCTCCCGGGTCATCGCAATAAACCGGCGATAGGCGCGATAGAGCAACGGCATCTGCTCTGCAGGCGCCTCAAACGGCCCGCGCAGAAAGTTGGCCATGCGAATCTCGGCGACTTCACCCAAGGCATCCAGCGCAATGATCGGCGCCAGCCGGCGATAGTCGCTGTGACGGTCCTTGTTGCGAAACTCCACCGGGATCTCGCACAACGCGCGAAAGGCTTCCGGATCTTCGTCCCGCAGCGCCCGCGCAATCGCAAAACCATCGACAAAAATACTCTCGCCCCCGTCGGCGTCGTTCACCAGGCAATGCAAGAACTGCAGCCCGGGTTGCAGCTCCCGCGTCGGCAAATCACTGTGCAGCGGCAGGTTGAATGCCGTGTAGGCGTTGCTGTCGGCATCGGCCTTGGACTGCACGTTGAACAGCACGCCGAAGTTGCTCTCGCGGATGAACGAAATGCGCTTGGCGATCAGCGCCAGCGAGCCAGGTTCGGTGGGCACACCGCGCACTTGGGTGAGGCCGCTGTCACGCAGGGCCAGCAGCCATTGCAGCAGGGCTTTCGGGTCTTCCATCAGCGCTGCGTAGTCGAATACGGGCAGCTCGAACGTACGGTCCCACAGCAGGGATTTCGGTTTGGCAGCCCGGCGTTCGGCGCGGGACTCATCGTCGTAGGCGTGCGCCCGCAACCATCCGGGATCGTATTGGCTGCGATGCCCGCCGCTCCATTCCACTGTCAGCAGACCCTGGTCGATACGTGCACTGAGGGCCGTGAGGTGTTCGTCCACATCGACGATTTCCAGCACCTGTTCACGGGTCACGCTGTAGACGCAAACAGGGCACGGGCAGTTGTCCCGCAGCCACTGGTGATGAAACGGGCTGACCCGCCCATCGGCCCATCGCACACTGAGGTGATCGCCGTGCACCTGCACATCGGCCAGGTCACTGATCAGTGGGTAAGTACGGAAGTCGGCAACAGCGGCGGCGGTTTGCATGGCGATTCCTTATTTTTGGGGTGGCAGTCCAATCACGCGGCCGAGCAGGGCGGGCTTCGGCAGGTCGGTTTGTTCGGCGCTGATGCTGGCAAGCTTGCCCAGCACCGCTTCACTGAATGGCGCCGAGTGCGGCCCGGCGAGGTCGACGTGGAGCAGCATCTGTTCGTTGCCCGCCAGCTCCTTTTCGTCGCCCACCAGGTGCAGGCTGTGATAGAGGTGCAGGCGCTTGCGGTCGTGGGCGATGAGTTGGGTGTGCACCTCGACGGCGGCGCCCAGTTTCACTTCGTGCAGGTAGTTGAGGTGCAACTCCAGGGTGAACAGCGAGTGGCCGCTGGCTTCGCGGTTTTCGCTGTCCAGGCCCAGGGTGTCCATCAGCGCATCGGTGGCGTAGCTGAAAATCAGCAGGTAGAACGCATCGCACAGGTGGCCGTTGTAGTCGACCCACTCGGGGAGGATTTTGGTGGTGTAGGTGGTGAGTGCGGGCATGGTTCGGTTCCCGGTAGGTACGTGATCGTTCCCACGCTCTGCGTGGGAACGCCTCCTGTGACGCTCTGCGTCACGCGTTGGGACGCAGAGCGTCCTGGGCTGCATTCCCACGCAGAGCGTGGGAACGATCTTTACAGGGCTTATTCGGCGAAGGTCATACCGTGTTTTTCCTTGGTGGTCTTCACCGCCTCCAGCACCGCCAGCAGGCAATCATCACGATAGCGCTCCAGCGCCGAAATGCTGTGCTTGCCCAACTGATCGCTGGTGCCGTCCACCACGTCGTCAATCAATTTGTCGGTCAATTCCGGCGCTGGCAGATAGGTCCACGGCAGCTGCAAGGCCGGGCCGAACTGCGCCATGAAGTGCCGCATCCCGGCATCACCGCCCGCCAGCGTATAGGTCAGGAACGTGCCCATGAACGACCAGCGCAAACCGGCGCCAAAGCGAATCGCATCATCGATCTCGCCGGTGGTTGCCACACCATCGTTCACCAGGTGCAACGCCTCACGCCACAGGGCTTCCAGCAGACGGTCAGCGATAAAACCGGGCACTTCCTTACGCACATGCAAAGGGCGCATGCCGAGGGATTCGTACACCTTGATTGCTGCCTGAATCGCTTCCGGCGCAGTGTTTTTGCCGCCTACCACTTCCACCAGCGGCAACAGGTAAACCGGGTTGAACGGATGGCCCACCACGCAACGTTCCGGGTGCGTGGAGCCTTCATAAAACTCGCTCGGCAACAACCCCGAAGTACTCGAACCAATCAACGCATTCGGCTTGGCCGCCGCGCTGATTTTGCTGTGTAACTCCAGCTTCAATTCCAGGCGTTCCGGGGCGCTTTCCTGGATGAAGTCGGCGTCTTTCACGCACTCTTCAATCGTGGCCACAAAGCGCAGGCGATCTTGCGAGGCGCCGGGTGCAAGGCCTTGTTTCTCGAGTGCGCCCCAGGCATTCGCGACACGTTTGCGCAGGGCGGCTTCGGCGCCAGGCGCAGGGTCCCAGGCCACCACGTCCAGGCCGTGGGCCAGGGCGCGGGATACCCAGCCGCTGCCGATAACACCGCTGCCCAGCGCGGCGAAGGTTTTGATTTCAGTGATAAAGCTCATGGCAAATTCCTAAAGAGTTCGGTGATCTCCTGTGGGAGCGGGCTTGCTCGCGAAAGCGGTCTGTCAGTTGATGCATTCGGTGGCTGATCCACCGCATTCGCGAGCAAGCCCGCTCCCACATTTGATTCGGTTCCTGCAGGGCGTCGTGCGGTGTGTCTTAGCCGCGCTTGGTCAGGCCCATCTTCACGCGGCCTTCGGCCGGGGTCATGACCCGCGCACCCAGGCGGCTGAGGATCTCGCTGGCGCGTTCCACCAACTGGCCGTTGGTCGCCAGCACGCCCTTGTCCAGCCACAGGTTGTCTTCCAGGCCGACCCGTACGTTGCCGCCCAGCAGCACTGCTTGCGCCGCCATCGGCATCTGCATGCGACCAATCCCGAAGCCGGCCCACACCGCGTCAGCCGGCAGGTTGTCGACCATGGCTTTCATGGTAGTGGTGTCGGCCGGCGCGCCCCACGGGATGCCCAGGCACAGCTGGAACAACGGGTTGTCGAGCAAGCCTTCCTTGATCATCTGCTTGGCGAACCACAGGTGACCGGTGTCGAAAATCTCCAGCTCGGCTTTAACGCCCAGCTCTTGAATACGTTTGGCGCCAGCCCGCAGCTGGGCCGGGGTGGAGACGTAAATGGTGTCGCCATCGCCGAAGTTCAGGGTGCCGCAGTCCAGGGTGCAGATTTCCGGCAGCAGCTCTTCCACGTGGGCCAGGCGGGTCAGCGGGCCCACCAGGTCGGTGTTGGGCCCGAATTCCATGGGGTTCTCGCCGCCACCGATTTCCAGGTCGCCACCCATGCCGGCGGTGAGGTTGACGATGATGTCGACGTCCGCCTCGCGGATGCGCTCCATCACTTCGCGGTACAGCGCCACGTCGCGGCTGAACTTGCCGGTCTCGGGGTCACGTACGTGGCAATGCACCACGGTGGCACCGGCCTTGGCCGCTTCCACCGCCGCGGCAGCGATTTGTTTCGGAGTGACCGGCACGTGAGGGCTTCTGGCGGTCGTGTCGCCAGCACCGGTGAGTGCGCAGGTGATGATGACGTCGTGGTTCATGAGGCAGGTTCCTTACAGGCGTGATTTTCAGGCGTAGTCATACCGTTCGCAGCCGGGAGCGGCTGCGAAACGGTGATTCAAGACAGGTTATTTGCTGGTCAATTGCAGGTTGGCAGCGGCGGGTTTGCCGTCGAAGGTGGTCACGCCTTCGAGCCAGCGCTGCTGGTCTTGCGGGTGATCCTTGAGCCATTGCCTGGCCGACTCGAAAGCGTCCTTGTGATCCAGCAGCGGCTGCATCATTCGGCTCTCGTCGGCGGCGGTGAAGGTCAGGTTGCTCAGCAACTTGTGCACGTTGGGGCATTGCTCGGCGTAGGTCGGCGAGGTGACGGACCACACGGTGGCCATGCCTTCGTTCGGGCCCAGCGCGTCATCACTGCCGGTGAGGTAAGTCATCGCCACGTTGACGTTCATCGGGTGCGGCGCCCAGCCGAAGAACACCACGGCCTCCTTGCGGCGCACGGCGCGGTCGACGGCGGCGAGCATGCCGGCCTCGCTGGATTCCACCAGTTGGAACTTGCCCAGGCCAAACTGATTCTTGGCGATCATCGCCTTGATCTGGGTGTTGGCGCCCGAGCCCGGTTCAATGCCGTAGATCTTGCCGCCCAGTTCTTTTTCAAACCTGGCGATGTCGGCGAAGGTCTTCAGGCCCTTGTCGGCCAGGTAAGTCGGCACCGCCAGGGTCGCGCGGGCGTCTTCCAGGGACGGCTTGTCGAGCACCTTGACCTGTTTGGCGTCGACAAACGGGGTGATGGTCTGGGTCATCAGCGGGTTCCAGTAGCCCAGGAACATGTCCAGGCGCTGGTCGCGAATACCGGCAAAGATGATTTGCTGGGACGCGCTGGTCTGTTTGGTCTTGTAGCCGAGGCCGTCGAGCAACACTTGAGTCATGGCACTGGTGGCGATTACGTCGGTCCAGTTCACCACGCCCATGCGCACGTTCTGGCAAGAAGCCGCATCGGCTGCCATGACGTTGGTGCTCAAAATGGCGCTGGCGCTGAGTGCGAGCACGCAGCGGCTGATCAGTCGGTTCATGGTGGTTCCCTCGGCAGGTTGTTATTGTGGGTTCCGGCGTCTTTGTGCACCGTGCAGCCAAGTTACGCAGCTTGGTCCCCGACAAAACGCACGGCGGCGACCAGCTCTTGCACTGCAGCGACCTGCCCCCTTGAATGACCGATTGAACTGGCGTATCACAGTGACCACGCTGTCCGTCCTACGAGAGCGCTCCATGTCCCAGGATTTCTACTTTTTGCTGATGCCGGGCTTCTCCGCCATCGGCTTTATCTCCGCGATCGAACCTTTACGTGTCGCCAATCGTTTTCGCGGCGAGCTGTACCGCTGGCACGTCTTGAGCGCCGACGGCGGCGCGGTGCTGGCGAGCAATGGCATGTCGGTCAACGCCGACGCCGCGCTGGAGCCGCTGAAGAAAGGCTCGACCTTACTGGTGGTGGCCGGCTTCGAACCGCTGAAGTTCGCCACGCCCGCACTGGAACACTGGCTGCGCCGCCTTGACCACGACGGCGTGACCCTGGGCGCCATCGACACTGGCGCCTGCGTACTCGCCGAAGCCGGCCTGCTCGACGGCCACCGCTTGACCCTGCACTGGGAAGCCATCGACGCCTTCAAGGAATCTTATCCACAGCTGACGGTGACCCAGGAGCTGTTCGAGATCGACCGCCGGCGCATCACCTCGGCGGGCGGCACCGCGTCCATCGACCTGATGCTCGACCTGATCAGCCAGGCCCACGGGCCAGAGTTGGCGATCCAGGTGTCCGAGCAATTCGTGCTCGGCCGCATCCGCCCGCGCAAAGACCACCAACGCATGCAGATCGCCACGCGCTACGGCATCAACAACAAGAAGTTGGTGCAGGTGATTGGGGAGATGGAACAGCACACGGAACCGCCGTTGAGCACACTGGCGCTGGCGGAGGCGATCAAGGTCACGCGGCGGCAGTTGGAGCGCTTGTTTCGGCTGCACCTGAACGACACACCGAGCAACTTCTACCTGGGCTTGCGCCTGGAGAAGGCCCGGCAGCTATTGCGCCAGAGCGACCTGAGCGTGCTGGAGGTGAGCATCGCCTGCGGCTTTGAGTCGCCGTCGTATTTCACCCGCAGCTACCGGGCAAGGTTTGCCAAGTGCCCAAGGGAAGATCGGCGCCGGGAAGCGGTATGAACACCGCTCTTGAGAACAATACAGATCAAATGTGGGAGCGGGCTTGCTCGCGAAAGCGGTGGATCAGTCGGTACATGTATTGACTGACACACCGCATTCGCGAGCAAGCCCGCTCCCACAGGGGGATGTGCGATGTAGCTTATTTCTTCAGCAGGGCTGAACACGCGGCCTTGTAAGCCTCATGCTGATACTTGTTCAGCGTCGCCGGCAGGGCAAAGTCGTGTTTCTTGTTCTGCGCATTGATGGTCTGCGGCGACAGCAGCGTCACTTCAACGCCCTCCAGCAACTGAAACACACCTTCAATCTTGAACGTAGTCGGGCCACCGGCGAATTCGCCTTTCTTGCTGCGCTTCTTGATGGCGATGCGGCTGATGCCGTTTTCCCGCACAAACGCGCTGACCTGAGTGGCGAAGGCCTTGACGTTGGCCGCCTCATCATCGTCTTCAAGGGCGATTTTCTTGGTGGCCAGGGCTACATGGCCCAATGCCTGACCGTCGAGCGAGGCGACAGCAATAATGGCTTCGCTGCCTTTGATTTCGATGCCGCAGATAGTCATGAATAGCCTTGGTTCTGAGTAGAGAGTGGAGGGGATTGTCGCTTATTCCTGCCCAATCGACTCCAAAAACTCCGACCGTTCATCACTCATCCGCGCCAGACAATCATTCTGCTGGATCGCATATGCCTTGCTTCCCGCCACTGCCGGGAAGGTATCTACAGCGCAATCCGCATCACGTAACTTTTCCCACTTCTGCTGGGCATCCTTCAGACGAGCGGTAATGTCCGCCAGCTGCGTCTTGTTGCTGCCATAGGTCGAACCCATGCGTTCCAGCAGCCCCTGGTAGTTATCCTTGAGCAGTTGTTCGGCGGTGGTTTTGTTGTAGGTGGCGCATTCCAGGGTTTGCTTGTCGTTCTCGATGCCATCGCAGGGCGTGCTGTCGGTGTCTTCAGCGGCGTGTACGCCGGTTGCGATGAGTGCCAAAGCCAGGAAAATCGATTTCATTGCGCCGTCTCATATCAGTTGATGAGCAAATTCTGGCTCAAGCGTAAGACAAAGAACAGACACCCGTCAGAGATGTCATGTTGGCCTTTGTCGCGGATTGACGCTTTCGGCAATTCCCTTGTCGTTTTTGCACCCGGCTCCTTCTGCCCCGGGGCATATGCTGGCCCCAAAGCGCCGGCAGACGATTCGGCGCATGAATCGCCAATAAGGGGACGCCTGATGAGCCCAGCCGAATTGCACGCCGACAGCATCGTTATCGACGGGCTGATCATTGCCAAGTGGAACCGCGACCTGTTCGAAGACATGCGCAAGGGTGGCCTCACCGCTGCCAACTGCACCGTGTCGGTATGGGAAGGGTTCCAGGCCACCATTAACAACATCGTGGCCAGCCAGACCCTGATTCGCGAAAACAGCGACCTGGTGATCCCGGTGAAAACCACCGCCGATATCCGTCGCGCCAAGGAACAGGGCAAGACCGGCATCATCTTCGGCTTCCAGAACGCCCACGCGTTTGAAGACCAGCTCGGCTACGTCGAGATCTTCAAGCAGCTCGGGGTTGGCGTGGTGCAGATGTGCTACAACACCCAGAACCTGGTGGGCACCGGCTGCTATGAGCGCGATGGCGGCCTGTCGGGCTTCGGTCGCGAGGTCGTCGCCGAGATGAACCGCGTCGGCATCATGTGCGACCTGTCCCACGTGGGCTCCAAGACTTCCGAAGAAGTCATCCTCGAATCGAAAAAGCCGGTGTGCTACTCCCACTGCCTGCCTTCAGGCCTCAAAGAGCACCCGCGCAACAAGTCCGATGAAGAGCTGAAGTTCATCGCCGACCACGGCGGCTTTGTCGGCGTGACCATGTTCGCGCCGTTCCTGGCCAAGGGCATCGACTCGACCATCGACGACTACGCCGAAGCCATCGAGTACACCATGAACATCGTGGGCGAAGACGCCATCGGCATCGGCACCGACTTCACCCAGGGCCATGGCCAGGATTTCTTCGAAATGCTGACCCACGACAAGGGCTACGCCCGCCGCCTGACCAGCTTCGGCAAGATCATCAACCCGCTGGGCATCCGCACCGTGGGCGAGTTCCCGAACCTCACCGAGACCCTGCTCAAGCGCGGCCATCCCGAGCGCGTGGTGCGCAAGATCATGGGCGAAAACTGGGTCAACGTCCTGAAGGACGTCTGGGGCGAATAAGCCACCACTCACGCCTCTTTTCCCCCAACCTTATGCGTCGGGGGCTTACCAAAGCATTTTCCGGAGTTAAGTTTCCATGGCCAAGATCGCCCCTCAATTGCCTATCGAAGTCGACAGCGAAACCGGTGTCTGGACCTCCGACGCCCTGCCGATGCTGTACGTGCCGCGCCATTTCTTCGTCAACAACCACATGGGGATCGAAGAAGTCCTGGGCAGCGAGGCCTACGCCGAAATCCTCTACAAGGCCGGCTACAAATCCGCCTGGCACTGGTGTGAAAAAGAAGCTGAATGCCACGGCCTGGAAGGCGTCGCAGTGTTCGAGCACTACATGAAGCGCCTGTCGCAGCGCGGCTGGGGCCTGTTCAAGATCCAGGACATCGACCTCGACAAAGGCACCGCCAGCGTCAAGCTCGAGCACTCGGCATTCGTCTACGTGTACGGCAAGGTCGGGCGCAAGGTCGACTACATGTTCACCGGCTGGTTTGCCGGCGCGATGGACCAGATTCTCGAAGCCCGCGGCAGCAAGATCCGCACCGTTGCGGAACAGGTATACGGCGGCTCCGAAGAGGGCCACGACGACGGCCTGTTCACCGTCAAGCCGTTGTAAGTCGAGGACCCTGCCATGGCTTTCGAAGCAATGTTTGCGCCGATCCAGATCGGCAAACTGACCATCCGCAACCGCGTGCTCAGTACCGCCCACGCCGAGGTGTATGCCACCGACGGCGGTATGACCACCGACCGCTATGTGAAGTACTACGAAGAGAAAGCCAAGGGCGGGATCGGCCTGGCGATCTGCGGCGGTTCTTCCAGTGTCGCCATCGACAGCCCGCAAGGCTGGTGGAAGTCGGTGAACCTGGCGGATGACCGGATCATCCCGCACTTCCAGAACCTGGCCGACGCCATGCACAAGCATGGCGCCAAGATCATGATCCAGATTACCCACATGGGCCGTCGCTCGCGCTGGGACGGCGAGCATTGGCCCACGCTGCTGTCGCCTTCGGGCATCCGCGAGCCGGTGCACCGCGCCACCTGCAAGACCATCGAGCCTGAAGAAATCTGGCGTGTGATCGGCAACTACGCCACCGCTGCGGCACGGGCCAAGGCCGGTGGCCTGGACGGTGTGGAACTGTCAGCGGTGCACCAGCACATGATCGACCAGTTCTGGAGTCCTCGGGTCAACAAACGTACTGACGAATGGGGCGGCAGCTTCGAAAACCGCATGCGTTTCGGCCTTGAGGTGTTGAAGGCGGTACGCAAGGAAGTCGGCCCGGATTTCTGCGTCGGCATCCGTTTGTGCGGCGACGAATTCCATCCGGACGGCCTGTCCCACGAGGACATGAAACAGATCGCCAAGTACTACGACGACACCGGCATGCTCGACTTCATCGGCGTGGTCGGCTCGGGGTGCGACACCCACAACACCCTGGCCAACGTTATCCCGAACATGAGTTATCCACCGGAGCCGTTCCTGCACCTGGCGGCCGGCATCAAGGAAGTGGTCAAGGCCCCGGTGCTGCACGCGCAGAACATCAAGGACCCGAACCAGGCCACGCGCATCCTGGAAGGCGGCTACGTGGACATGGTCGGCATGACCCGCGCCCACATCGCCGACCCGCACCTGATCGCCAAGATCAAGATGGGCCAGATCGACCAGATCAAACAGTGCGTCGGCGCCAACTACTGCATCGACCGCCAGTACCAGGGCCTGGATGTGCTGTGCATCCAGAACGCCGCCACTTCCCGTGAATACATGGGCGTGCCGCACATCATCGAGAAATCCACCGGGCCAAAACGCAAAGTCGTGGTGGTGGGTGCCGGCCCGGCCGGGATGGAAGCGGCGCGGGTGGCTGCCGAACGTGGCCACGACGTGACGCTGTTCGAGAAGAAAGAATTTATCGGCGGGCAAATCACCACTGCATCGAAAGCCCCGCAGCGTGACCAGATTGCCGGGATCACCCGCTGGTTCCAGTTGGAACTGGCACGCCTGAACGTCGACCTGCGCCTGGGCGTGGCGGCGGATGCGGCGACCATCCTCGGCCTGCGCCCGGACGTGGTGGTGCTGGCGGTGGGCGGTCATCCGTTCCTGGAGCAGAACGAACACTGGGGCGCGGCTGAAGGCCTGGTGGTCAGCAGCTGGGACGTGCTCGACGGCAAGGTTCTACCTGGCAAGAACGTGCTGGTGTACGACACCATCTGCGAGTTCACCGGCATGTCGGTGGCCGACTTCCTCGCGGACAAGGGCAGCCAGGTCGAGATCGTCACCGACGACATCAAGCCGGGCGTGGCCGTGGGCGGTACGTCGTTCCCGACGTACTACCGCAGCATGTACCCCAAGGAAGTGATCATGACCGGCGACATGATGCTGGAAAAGGTCTACCGCGAAGGCGACAAGCTGGTGGCGGTGCTGGAGAACGAATACACCGGGGCCAGGGAAGAGCGGGTGGTGGACCAGGTGGTGGTCGAGAACGGCGTGCGTCCGGACGAAGAGCTCTACTACGGGCTCAAGGCAGGCTCGCGCAACAAGGGCCAGATGGACATCGAGGCCTTGTTCGCGATCAAGCCGCAGCCGTGCCTGAGCGAGCCGGGCGAGGGGTACTTGCTGTTCCGCATTGGTGACTGCGTGGCCCAGCGTAATACCCACGCGGCCATCTATGACGCCCTGCGCCTGTGCAAGGATTTCTGACGAGGTGTACTCGGTCAAATGTGGGAGCGGGCTTGCTCGCGAAAGCGGTGTGTCAGCCACTGGATGCATCGACTGACACGCTGCCTTCGCGAGCAAGCCCGCTCCCACATTTCGGGCCAGTTTCACAGTAGACCTGTGTGGTCTTCGGGAGCTTCACCATGTTGAACACCCTTCTTCCCATCCTGCTCTTCGCCGCCCTGGGCCTTGCCGTCCTCGGCGCGCTGCGCCGGGTGAACATGTGGCGCCGCGGCCGGTCCTCCAAGGTCGACTTGCTCGGCGGCCTGTTGGCCATGCCCAAGCGCTACATGGTCGACCTGCACCATGTGGTCGCCCGCGACAAATACATCGCCAACACCCACGTCGCCACCGCCCTGGGCTTTGTGCTCTCGGCGTTGCTGGCGATCCTGGTGCACGGTTTCGGCCTGCATAGCCGCATCCTCGGCTACGCCTTGCTGTTGGCTTCGGTGCTGATGTTTGTCGGCGCCACCTTCGTCTACCTGCGCCGTCGCAACCCGCCTGCACGCCTGTCGAAAGGCCCGTGGATGCGCCTGCCGAAAAGCCTGATGGCGTTCTCGGTGAGCTTCTTCCTGGTGACCTTGCCGGTGGCCGGGATTCTGCCGGCGGACTTCGGCGGCTGGCTGCTCGCCGCGCTGCTGAGCCTGGGCGTGTTGTGGGGCGTGTCGGAAATGTTCTTCGGCATGACCTGGGGCGGGCCGATGAAACACGCCTTCGCCGGTGCCTTGCACCTGGCCTGGCACCGCCGCGCCGAACGCTTCGGCGGCGGCCGTTCCACCGGTTTGAAACCCCTGGACCTCGCCGATAAAAGCGCGCCCCTGGGCGTGGAAAAACCGGCGGATTTCACCTGGAACCAACTGCTCGGCTTCGACGCCTGCGTGCAGTGCGGCAAGTGCGAAGCCGCGTGCCCGGCGTTCGCCGCCGGCCAGCCACTGAACCCGAAAAAACTTATCCAGGACATGGTCGTCGGCCTGGCCGGTGGCACCGACGCCAAGTTCGCCGGCAGCCCGTATCCGGGCAAAGCCATCGGCGAACACGCCGGCAACCCGCACCAGCCAATCGTCAATGGCCTGGTGGACGCCGAGACCCTGTGGTCCTGCACCACTTGCCGCGCCTGCGTGGAAGAGTGCCCGATGATGATCGAGCACGTGGACGCCATCGTCGACATGCGCCGCCACCTCACCCTGGAAAAAGGCGCGACCCCGAACAAGGGCGCCGAAGTCCTGGAAAACCTGATCGCCACCGACAACCCGGGCGGTTTCGCACCGGGCGGGCGGATGAACTGGGCGGCGGATTTGAACCTGCCCTTGCTCAGCGACAGGAAAACCGTCGAGGTGCTGTTCTGGGTCGGCGACGGTGCCTTCGACATGCGCAACCAGCGCACCCTGCGCTCGTTCGTCAAAGTGCTGAAAGCCGCCAAGGTCGACTTCGCCGTACTGGGCCTTGAAGAGCGCGACAGCGGCGACGTGGCCCGGCGCCTGGGCGATGAAGCGACTTTCCAGCTGCTGGCCGCACGCAATATCCAGACCCTGGCCAAGTACAGCTTCAAGCGCATCGTCACCTGCGACCCCCACAGTTTCCACGTGCTGAAAAACGAATACGGCGCCTTCGATGGCAACTACCTGGTGCAGCACCACAGCACCTACATGGCCGAACTGATCGACGCCGGCGCCCTGAACCTGGGCCAGCACAAAGGCAACAGCGTGACCTATCACGACCCGTGCTACCTGGGCCGCTACAACGGTGAGTACGAGGCACCGCGCCAAGTGCTGCGGGCGCTGGGGATCGAGGTCAAGGAAATGCAGCGCTCCGGTTTCCGCTCGCGCTGCTGCGGTGGCGGTGGCGGGGCGCCGATCACCGATATTCCCGGCAAGCAGCGGATTCCCGACATGCGCATGGAAGACATCCGCGAGACCGGCGCCGAACTGGTGGCCGTGGGTTGTCCACAGTGCACGGCGATGCTGGAAGGCGTGGTCGAACCGCGTCCCTTGATCAAGGACATTGCCGAACTGGTAGCTGACGCGTTGCTTGAAGACGCGGCACCGGCCAAGGCGCCGAAACGCGAACCTGCGGAGGTGCATTGATGAGCGACATTATTCGCCGCGACCCACGGGCCGAATGGATCGCCCGTAACCGCCTGCACCCGCTGCACGCGGCGATGCAGCCGGTGCAACACAGCTGGATGGGGCCCAATGGGGTCATCCGCAAGAACGTGCACGGTGTCGGCTTTATCGGCCCCAACGGCATCAAGCGTATTGACCGCAGCGGCGCCCAGCAGGGCGGCGCGGCCAAGCGTACGGCAGCGGTGGAAGTGCAGTTGCCGCTGCATCAGGTACCGGCGCCCGCTTTCTACATCAACGTGGTGCCGGACATGGTCGGCGGCCGCCTGAGCAGCCACGACCGCGACTTGCTGGGCCTGGCCCGGCAGCTGGCCGGCGACGACGGTGCGGTATTGGCCGTGGTGTTCGGCGAACACAAGGAAAACGCCTTCGCCACTGCCGGTGTGGATCGGCTGCTGGTGTTGGACGGGCATGAGTTCGACGGTTATTCACCGGAGCAACGGGTTCACGGTCTGCGGGCTGTGGATAACCAGTTCAACCCGCGCCACTGGTTGCTGCCGGACAGCCGCAGCGGCGGTGGTGAATTGGGGCGGCGCTTTGCCGCGAGCCTCAAGGAGCGCCCGGCCACGCGGGTCTGGCAGATCAAGGGCCAGGAATGTATTGGCCGTGCAGGCGCGGGTCAGGAGGATCTTGCCCGGCCACTGCCACGGATGATCCTGGCTGCGGCGGAGTGCGCCGATCCCGTCAGCGAAACCCGTCACGAAGTGCTGCCGGTGGAGTTATCCACAAGCCTGGCCCGCAGCCTTGCGCGTATCGAAGATTTGGGTGCGGTGGCCGTGGACCCGGCGGCGATTCCCATGGCCGAAGCCGAATTTATTTTCTCCGGTGGCAACGGGGTCAAGGACTGGGCGCTGTTCCACCAGACTGCTGCCGCGTTGGGCGCCACCGAAGGTGCTTCGCGGGTGGCGGTGGACGACGGCTTCATGGCGCGCGATCGCCAGGTCGGCGCCAGCGGTACCTGGGTCACCGCGCGGGTTTACGTGGCGGTGGGGATTTCCGGGGCGATCCAGCACCTTCAAGGCATTGGTGCCTGCGACAAGGTGGTGGCGATCAACCTCGACCCAGGCTGCGACATGATCAAGCGTGCCGACCTGTCGGTGATCGGCGAAAGCGCCGCGATACTGCAAGCCTTGATCGTTGCGGTCGAGGCCTACCGCCACGGTGCCAAGCGCGATGCAGCTTAAGGAAATGGCCATGACGACGAATGTAATCAGCCTGGTGTCCATCGGTGCCCACCCGACTTCAGGCCGCCCACGCCGGGCGGAGCAAGACGCGCGCGCTGTGGAACTGGGCCTGCAACTGGCTGGGGATAACCTGCAAGTGCTGCACGCCGGCGACATCGGCGAACCCACCCTGCGCGCTTACCTGGGCATGGGCTTGCCGCAGTTGCACGTGCTTGAACAACCGGCCGGGGCAGACGCCTTGCCGGTGCTCGGCGACTATCTGCGGGACGCGGGCGCCCAAGTGGTGCTCACCGGCAGCCAGGCGGAAACCGGCGAAGGCTCGGGGATGTTGCCGTTCCTGCTGGCCGAGCAACTGGGTTGGCCGCTGATTGTCGGCCTGGCCCAGGTGGAATCCATCGAAGGCGGCGTGGCCCATGTGCTGCAGGCCTTGCCTCGCGGCCAACGGCGGCGGCTGAAGGTGCGCCTGCCGTTTATGGCCACGGTGGATAACGCGGCGCCCAAGCCACGGCAAAGCGCCTACGGCCCGGCGCAACGCGGTGAGCTGACGGCCCATGACGTCGAGGTGTTGGAGGATGAGTTATTCACAGGCGCTGTATTGCAGCCGGCCAAGCCTCGGCCCAAGCGCCTCAAGGTGATCAAGGCCAAAAGCGGTGCCGACCGGATGAAGGCCGCTACGGCCAAGGCCAGCGGTGGCGGTGGGCAGGTGCTCAAGGGCGTGAGCCCGGAAGCGGGCGCTGAAGCCATTCTTAAATTGCTCATAGAAGAAGGTGTAGTGCGCTGATCCACTGTGGGAGCGGGCTTGCTCGCGAAGGCGGTGTATCAGGTAACTCATGTACCGACTGATCCGCCGCTTTCGCGAGCAAGCCCGCTCCCACACTGTTTTGCGGCGATTGTGGCTTTACCCACAATCCCTGTTAACCCACCTGTGGATAACCTGTTCGCGGCTGTCCACACCCCATGCAAATCAAGCCCTCCAGCTCGCTGTACGAAAAATAACCAACCTAACTGACGGTTTTTCCTTGGGTTTTTCTGTGGATAAGGAAAATGCCCGGGACAGACTTGCCCCCAAAGTCTGTTGGTGCTTCTGTGGATAAGATGTTCGCTATCCGCTGTAGGCCATATAACGCGTGGCTTACAGTGCGTTGATTAAAATGTAACCAATATCGCTATTCCGGCTGGTTTTTGCTCTCAAAGCCGCGATTTTCCTCGGTTTAAGCCGGTTTTCCACAGATGGCCCAAAGTTGCCCCCAAAGTCTGTTGGCGCTTCTGTGGATAAGGTGTTTGCGTTCCTCTGTAGCCCATGCAGGACGTGGCTTTCAGGCTTTAGGTCAAAAAATGATCAATGTGGGATAAAACCGGTACCTTTGAATAAGTCACGGATTTTCTTGGTTTTATTTCGACGGGAAAGCGCAGTTGCCCACAATTGCTGTGGGTGGCTTTGTGGATAAGTTGTTGGGCAATGGCTGGAAGTAAGGCGGGCAGCGATCTGTCAGGGTGTTGGATGAATTTTGCACAGTTACAAATCAGTGTGGGAGCCGGACTTGCCCGCGATGACGGAGTAACAGCCAACAGAGGGGTTGAATGTTAAATCGCTATCGCGGGCAAGCCCGGCTCCCACATTTTGATCGGCGGCGTGTCAGCCGGTTACTCGTGTACGGCGACGCCTTTCAGATACGGCGCTGGCGCCGCCCCCAGGTTGCTCAGCATCCGCTCGCTGTACCAGTCCACAAAGTTCACCACGCCAAACTCATAGGTCTTGGAGTACGGACCTGGCTGATACGCGGTGGAGTTGATGCCGCGCTGGTTCTCTTCGGCCAGGCGACGGTCCTGGTCATTGGTGGCGTCCCACACTTTGCGCATGCGCTCGACGTCGTAGTCCACACCCTCCACGGCGTCCTTGTGCACGATCCACTTGGTGGTGACCATGGTTTCCTGGGCACTGATCGGCCACACGGTGAACACGATGATGTGGTCGCCCATGCAGTGGTTCCACGAGTGTGGCAGGTGCAGGATGCGCATCGAGCCCAGGTCCGGGTTCTTGATGCGGCCCATCAGCTTGTTGCAGCCTTGCTTGCCGTCGAGGGTCATCGACACGGTGCCCTTGAGCAGCGGCATGCGCACGATGCGGTTACGCAGGCCGAAGCTGGCGTGGGCGTAAGGGATCTTTTCGGCATCCCAGGCGGCGGCGGAGGCGGCCACGTGGTCCTTGAAGGCCTGGTCGGCCCGCGGGTCGGTGACGTCGTCCCATTCAAGCAGGGTTTTCAACAGTTCCGGGTGCGACGCGTTGCAGTGGTAGCACTCGCGGTTGTTTTCCAGCACCAGCTTCCAGTTGGCTTTTTCAAACAAGGTGGTCTGGATCGCCACCTTGGTGTTCTCCATGTCGTAGGGTTCCATGTAGTGGCTCAAGGTCGACAGGAAGTCGTCGATGGTCGGCGGGTTCTCCGACAGGCTGATAAAGATGTAGCCACCGGCGGTCTTCACATTCACCGGCTTGAGGCCGTATTGCTTCATGTCGAAGTCGGCGCCCATTTCGGTACCGGCGAACAGCAGGCGGCCGTCCAGTTCATACGTCCACTGGTGGTAATGGCACACCAGCTTGGCGACCTTGCCCTTGTCGCTGGTGCACAAGCGCGAACCGCGGTGGCGGCACACGTTATGGAATGCGTGCACCACACCATCGGCGCCACGGATCACGATGATCGGGTTCTTGCCCACTTGCAGGGTGATGTAGTTGCCCTTGGCGGGGATCTCGCAGGTCATGCCGGCGATCAACCACTCTTTCTGGAAAATTTCCTGCATGTCGATATCGAACAGCCGTTCATCAGAGTAAAACGGCTGTGGCAGCGAAAAGGTCCGCTCGCGTTCTTGCAGCATTTGCGCAGTGGCCTTGCGTGCGGGTTCCAGCGGATCGCCCAAGCTTAAGGTTGCGGTGACGTCCATCGTGTGTGTCCTCATGGCCATTCTGTGTGGCCGGCGAATAGTGGCTAGGTTTTGCAGCAAGGCGTAAAGAAAGCGTCTTTGTTGGGAGCGAGTGTGGGCCCCACAACGGCCAGAACCTTATCCATGAACGACATGGCCCACTCTGTTCCCGACGCGCAACCCCCGTGGTATGGGGGCTGGTCGCGATAAGTATGTGAATGTCGCAGATAGGTAAATGGGTGATTCGCGCGTTACGCAGAATCGCCACCATAAGGCCGATCACACGGCTATGGAGAACAGCATGTCCAACAGCTTCCTGAACCCGGTAACAACCCAGACCTGGGCCAATGGTCGGCACATCGTCCGTTGCGTCAAAGTCATCCAGGAAACCTGGGACGTGCGCACCTTCTGCTTTATGGCCGACCAGCCGATCCTGTTCTTTTTCAAGCCCGGGCAGTTCGTCACCCTGGAGCTGGAAATCGACGGCCAGCCGATCATGCGTTCGTACACTATTTCCAGTTCGCCGTCGGTGCCTTACAGCTTTTCGGTGACCATCAAGCGCGTGCCGGGCGGCAAGGTGTCCAACTGGTTGCATGACACGCTGCACGAAGGCCAGGAGCTGGCGGTGCACGGGCCGGTGGGGCTGTTCAATGCCATCGACTTCCCGAGCCCGAAAGTGCTGTACCTCAGTGGTGGTGTCGGTATTACCCCGGTGATGTCCATGGCGCGCTGGTTCTACGACACCAACGCCAACGTCGACATGACGTTTATCCACAGCGCCCGCTCGCCGAAGGACATCATTTACCACCGCGAGCTGGAGCATATGGCGTCGCGGATTGATAACTTCAGCCTGCACCTGATTTGCGAAAAACACGGCCTGGGTGAGCCCTGGGCCGGTTATCGCGGTTACCTGAACCACAAGATGCTCGAACTGATGGTGCCGGACTTCCTGGAGCGGGAAGTCTTCTGCTGCGGCCCGACGCCTTACATGAACGCGGTAAAGCGCCTGCTGGAAGCCGCCGGCTTCGACATGGCGCGTTATCACGAAGAATCCTTCGGCGCGACGCCACCGGAAGCCCGGGCCGACGCGGTGGAACAAGCCGAACAAGCGGCGGATGCACCGGAGATCGACCTGGCGGACCTGCATCAGGTGGAATTCATTGCCTCTGGCAAGAGCATTCGCGTGGCACCGGGCGAGACCGTGCACGCAGCGGCGGCCAAGCTTGGCCTGCTGATTCCGAAAGCTTGCGGCATGGGGATCTGTGGGACGTGCAAGGTGCTGAAGCTGGGCGGGGAGGTCGAGATGGACCACAACGGCGGGATCACCGAGGAAGACGAAGCCGAGGGTTACATCCTGTCGTGCTGCAGCGTGCCGAAGGGTGATGTGCGCATCGAGTTCTAATGATCGTTCCCACGCTCCGCGTGGGAATGCCTCCTTGGACGCTCCGCGTCCCGTCCCGCTGTGTGACGCGGAGCGTCACGGGCTGCATTCCCACGCAGAGCTTGGGAACGATCAGGCCCAGCGCTGAATCTCGATCAGGCCGTCCGGTCCTGCATAGTTACGGACGTTGGAATACCGCCAGCTCGGCCAAGTCCACACAACCCCGCTTCACAGGAATCGATCGTTCCCACGCTCCGCGTGGGAATGCCTCCTTGGACGCTCCGCGTCCCGCTGTGTGACGCGGAGCGTCACGGGCTGCATTCCCACGCAGAGCGTGGGAACGATCAGGCCCAGCGTTGAATTTCAATCAGGCTATCCTGTCCCGCATAGTTGCGGGCGCTGGAATACCGCCAGTGCTCGGCCAAGTCCACACAACCCCGCTTCACAGGAATCGATCGTTCCCACGCTCCGCGTGGGAATGCCTCCTTGGACGCTCTGCGTCCCGCTGTGTGACGCGGAGCGTCACGGGCTGCATTCCCACGCAGAGCGTGGGAACGATCAGGCCCAGCGCTGAATTTCAATCAGGCCATCCTGTCCTGCATAGTTGCGGGCGCTGGAATACCGCCAGTGCTCGGCCAAGTCCACACAACCCCGCTTCACAGGAATCGATCGTTCCCACGCTCCGCGTGGGAATGCCTCCTTGGACGCTCCGCGTCCCGTCCCGCTGTGTGACGCGGAGCGTCACGGGCTGCGTTCCCACGCAGAGCGTGGGAACGATCAGGCCCAGCGCTGAATTTCAATCAGGCCATCCTGTCCTGCATAGTTGCGGGCGCTGGAATACCGCCAGTGCTCGGCCAAGTCCACATAACCACGCTTCACAGGAATCGATCGTTCCCACGCTCCGCGTGGGAATGCCTCCTTGGACGCTCTGCGTCCCGCTGTGTGACGCGGAGCGTCATGGGCTGCGTTCTCACGCAGAGCGTGGGAACGATC
>NZ_JACAQC010000007.1:0-129287 GCF_013385345.1 Pseudomonas sp. I8001 | reverse complement strand
CACATAACCACGCTTCACAGGGTTGTGGTGAATGTAATCAAGCTTTTGGCGCATCACCGCTTCGCTGTACACCAACTCGGCGTGTGACCCCTCTTGCCATAGCTGATAAATCCGGTCCGTTTTATGCGCCCGTTTGCTGAAACGCAAACGCTGCAACACTCGCTCCGCTCCTCGTTTCTGCAGGTCGTCAATGATGGTTCGAGCGGTGAAGGATTTGAACTGGCTGACACATTTACCCAGGTCAGGTGCTTGAGCGACGAAGTGCAGATGGTTTTCGAGAACGACGTAGCCGTAGAGATTGAAATGTTCGTGGGTTTGTTGATATCGCCAGCAACTCAATAGGTGGCCGACAAGGTAGTCGCGGGTAAATAGCGGTGTCCATTCCATGACAGTGCATGTCAGGAAGTGTGGTTTTTCAGGTTCGGTAATGGTGTAGCGGCTTCTGCCCATCAATTCGTCCTTGAACCGTGGTGTGGCCTGGACGCGGAGCGTCCGGGGAGGCATTCCCACGCAGAGCGTGGGAACGATCAGTTAGAGGTTATTGGGCATAGATATGCACGACGAAGTGCTGGCCGGATGCTGTCAGTTCATAGACCTTGTCAGTGATCCGCAATGTCCTCGTCGGTTCGCTGATGGTGTCACCGATTTTCGCGGATTTTCTGAATTCGTCCCAGTCGATGACGGTGGTGCTGATAGTGCCTTCGCCTAGCAAGTTGTTTCCGTAGCGTTGCGCTTCCATGGTATTGCCCTCTGCTGGATTTCCGTTTCCGGCCGATTATTCGGCTGGCGGTTAGTCCCGAAAGGCGGCCTTTTCCTTTCGGGTTCCAAGAGGCTAGTCAATGAAAGCTGAGTTGGTTGCTGTCAGAAATATCAAAAAACAGTCTCGGCCTTTCGCCATTATCTGAGGGGCTGATGCCTACTTCAGGCGCTCATTACTTCCCGAATATCTGCGGCTAATTCTCTTACACGCTCTTCCTCGGTATCCCACGCGCACATGAACCGCGCGCCGCCTTTACCGATGAAGGTGTAGAAGCGCCAGCCCTTGGCCGTCAGCGCGGCAATTGCCGGTTCCGACAGTTGCAGGAATACGCCGTTGGCCTGGACCGGGAACATCAACTCCACACCCGGGATATCCGCCACCAGGCTGCTGAGCAATTGTGCACAGTGGTTGGCGTGGCGGGCGTGTTTGAGCCAGGCGTCGTTTTCCAGCAGGCCCACCCACGGGGCGGAGAGGAAGCGCATCTTTGAGGCAAGCTGCCCGGCTTGTTTGCAGCGGTAGTCGAAGTCTTCGGCCAGCTTGTGGTTGAAGAACAGGATCGCTTCACCCACGGCCATGCCGTTCTTGGTGCCACCAAAGCACAGCACGTCGACCCCGGCTTTCCAAGTCAGGTCGGCCGGCGAGCAGCCGAGGAATGCGCAGGCGTTGGAGAAGCGTGCGCCGTCCATGTGCAGGTTCAACCCCAGTTCCTTGCAGGTGACGCTGATGGCGCGGATTTCTTCCGGGGTGTAGACGCTGCCGACTTCGGTGGCCTGGGTCAGGGTCACGACGCGGGGTTTCGGGTAGTGAATGTCCTGGCGCTTGAGGGCGATCTCGCGGATCGACTCCGGGGTCAGCTTGCCGTTTTCGGTGCGGGCGGTGAGCAACTTGGAACCGTTGGAGAAAAACTCCGGCGCGCCGCATTCGTCGGTTTCGACGTGGGCGGTTTCCGAGCAGATCACGCTATGGTAGCTCTGGCACAAGGAGGACAGCGCCAGGGAGTTGGCTGCGGTACCGTTGAAGGCGAAGAACACTTCGCAGTCGGTTTCGAACAGTTTGCGGAAACCGTCGGCGGCGCGGTGGGTCCATTCATCATCGCCATAGGCGCGTTGATGGCCCTGGTTGGCGAGTTCCATGGCGGCCCAGGCTTCCGGGCAGATGCCGGAATAGTTGTCGCTGGCGAATTGTTGGCTCTTGTCGGTCATGGCCCAGTCCTGTGGTCGATGTTGGTGCGCACTTTACCCAAGATTGTCGGGCGGGCGCACGCACTGTTAATGCAAAGTCATTGGGGAATTATGCACGGTTCTGAAAGCGTTCCTGTAAGCCGCGTCCGCGATGGCGCCCTGGACCTGCTCAAGTGGCTGGCGCTGCTGAGTATGGTGCTGGACCACCTGCGGTATGTCGGTTTGAGCCTGGACGGGCTGTATGTGCCGGGGCGCCTGGCGTTCCCGTGGTTTTGCCTGGCGATCGCGGCGAATTTGCATCGGGTCAAGGACGCGCCGGTGACGGGGCAGTGGCGCTATCTGGGCTGGTTGCTGCTGTTCAGTGTGATCAGTGAGGTGCCGTACCGGATGTTCATCGACGACGCCGACACGCTGAACGTACTGCCGACCCTGGCGCTGGGTTTGCTGGTTGCCCGGGGATGGCAGCAGAAGACGGTTATTGATCGAGGATTGGCGTTGATCGCGCTGGTTTTGGCGGGGTTGTTTTCGGCTCAGTTGATGTTCGGGTTTTTTGGTGTGCTGCTGCCGTTGGCGATGCTGCTGGTGTTTCGCCGGCCGTGGTACTTCAGCGTGCTGCCGGGTGTGGTGTGCCTGGCTGCCAATCAATGGCAGATCCTGCTCAATAGCGGCACGCTGGTGGCGATGCTGGGATTGGCGACATGCCTGATTGCGCCACTGGCCGGATTGGTCTTGTTGCGACAGGCCAGGCAGGTGTCGCCGCCGGCCATGCGGCGCTGGGCGTATGCGCTTTATCCTGCGCATTTCCTGCTGCTGCTACTCCTTCGAAAGATCATCGCCTAACCCCTTGTAGGAGCGAGCTTGCTCGCGAAAAACGTCAACGATTACGAGGGCTGTCTGGATGCGCGCGGCGCCCTCAGGTTTTTCGCGAGCAAGCTCGCTCCTACAAATGCCGGGGGCCATGTCGTAAACGCACCTTTGCGTGGCGTCCATAGGCATTTGACCTCTCTGCGCCAGCCCTACCATCGCATCAAAGGGCCCCTCCGTCGTGCGGCGGCCCCAACAATACGATTGGCGCACCGCCGCCGCTGGGAGAGACGCGATGTTCAGCAAGCAAGACCAGATCCAGGGTTATGACGATGCACTGCTGGCGGCCATGAATGCCGAGGAGCAGCGCCAGGAAGATCATATCGAGCTGATCGCGTCAGAGAACTACACCAGCAAGCGTGTCATGGAAGCCCAGGGCAGCGGCCTCACCAACAAGTACGCCGAAGGTTACCCGGGCAAGCGTTACTACGGCGGCTGCGAGCACGTGGACAAGGTCGAAGTGCTCGCCATCGAGCGTGCCAAGCAGCTGTTCGGCGCCGACTATGCCAACGTGCAGCCGCACTCCGGTTCGTCCGCCAACAGTGCGGTGTACCTGGCGCTGTTGAACGCCGGCGACACCATCCTCGGCATGAGCCTGGCCCACGGCGGCCACCTGACCCACGGCGCCAAAGTGTCGTCCTCGGGCAAGCTGTACAACGCGGTGCAATACGGCATCGACACCAACACCGGGCTGATCGACTACGACGAGGTCGAGCGCCTGGCCGTGGAGCACAAGCCGAAGATGATCGTGGCGGGTTTTTCCGCCTACTCCAAGACCCTGGATTTCCCGCGCTTTCGCCAGATCGCCGACAAGGTCGGTGCGCTGCTGTTCGTCGACATGGCCCACGTCGCCGGCCTGGTGGCCGCCGGTCTGTACCCGAACCCGCTGCCCTACGCCGATGTGGTCACCACCACCACCCACAAGACCCTGCGCGGTCCACGTGGCGGGTTGATCCTGGCCAAGTCCAACGAAGAAATTGAAAAGAAACTCAACTCTGCGGTATTCCCGGGCGCCCAGGGCGGCCCGCTGATGCACGTGATCGCCGGCAAGGCGGTGTGCTTCAAGGAAGCCCAGGAACCAGGTTTCAAGGCCTATCAACAGCAAGTGATCGACAACGCCCAGGCCATGGCCGGCGTGTTTATCAAACGCGGCTACGATGTAGTGTCCGGCGGCACCGATAACCACCTGTTCCTGGTCAGCCTGATCCGTCAGGGCCTCACCGGCAAAGAGGCGGACGCCGCCCTCGGTCGCGCTCACATCACCGTCAACAAGAACGCCGTGCCCAACGACCCGCAGTCGCCCTTCGTGACCTCGGGCCTGCGTATCGGCACGCCGGCGGTGACCACACGCGGCTTCAAAGTGACCCAATGCCTGGAGTTGGCCGGCTGGATCTGCGACATCCTCGACAACCTCGGCGACGCCGATGTGGAGGCCAACGTCGCCAAGCATGTGGCCGTCCTGTGCGCTGATTTCCCGGTTTATCGCTGAGCGCGGTTTGGAGTAATGACTATGCAACGCTACTCGGGCTTCGGCCTCTTCAAGCACTCACTCAGCCACCACGAAAACTGGCAGAAGATGTGGCGCACGCCCACCCCGAAAAAGGTCTACGACGTGGTCATCGTCGGCGGCGGCGGGCATGGTCTGGCGACGGCTTACTACCTGGCCAAGGAGCACGGCATCACCAACGTGGCGGTGGTCGAGAAAGGCTGGCTGGGCGGCGGTAACACCGCGCGCAACACCACCATCGTGCGGTCCAACTACCTGTGGGACGAGTCGGCGCACCTGTACGAACACGCGATGAAACTCTGGGAAGGTTTGTCCCAGGATTTGAACTACAACGTGATGTTCTCCCAGCGTGGCGTCTACAACCTGTGCCACACCCTGCAGGACATCCGTGACTCCGAGCGTCGCGTCAGCGCCAACCGCCTCAACGGCGTGGACGGCGAGCTGCTTAACGCCAAACAAGTGGCCGACGAGATCCCGTACCTCGACTGCTCCAAGAACACTCGCTACCCGGTCATGGGCGCCACTGTGCAACGGCGCGGCGGCGTGGCCCGTCACGATGCCGTGGCCTGGGGCTTTGCCCGCGCCGCTGACGCACTGGGCGTGGACCTGATCCAGCAGACCGAAGTCATCGGTTTCCGCAAGGAAAACGGCGTGTGCATCGGCGTGGAAACCAACAAGGGTTTCATCGGCGCCAAGCGCGTCGGCGTAGTGACCGCCGGTAACTCCGGCCACATGGCATCCCTGGCGGGCTTCCGCCTGCCGATCGAATCCCACCCGCTGCAAGCGTTGGTGTCGGAGCCGATCAAACCCATCATCGACAGCGTGATCATGTCCAACGCCGTGCACGGTTACATCAGCCAGTCCGACAAGGGCGACCTGGTGATCGGCGCCGGTATCGACGGCTACAACGGCTATGGCCAGCGCGGCTCGTACCCGGTGATCGAGCACACCATCCAGGCCATCGTCGAGATGTTCCCGGTGCTGTCCCGCGTGCGCATGAACCGCCAGTGGGGCGGCATCGTCGACACCACGCCGGATGCCTGCCCGATCATCTCCAAGACCCCGGTCCCGAACATGTTCTTCAACTGCGGTTGGGGCACCGGTGGTTTTAAAGCGACTCCAGGCTCAGGCAACGTATTTGCCGCCAGCCTCGCCAAGGGTGAAATGCACCCGTTGGCCGCTCCTTTCTCCATCGACCGTTTCCACAACGGTGCGCTGATCGACGAACACGGCGCCGCGGCCGTCGCCCACTAACAGGAGAAATTCCCTATGTTGCATATCTTCTGTCCTCACTGTGGCGAACTGCGCTCCGAAGAGGAATTCCACGCCTCCGGCCAAGCGCACATCCCGCGCCCACTGGACCCGAACACCTGCACCGACGAGGAGTGGGGCGACTACATGTTCTTCCGCGACAACCCGCGCGGCCTGCACCACGAACTGTGGATTCACGCTGCCGGTTGCCGCCAGTATTTCAACGCGACCCGCGACACCGTGACCTACGAAATTCTTGAAACCTACAAGATAGGCACCAAGCCGCAATTCACCGCCAAGGCTTCTGGAGAGAAGGTATGAGCCAGATCAATCGCCTGTCCAACGGTGGCCGGATCGACCGCAACAAAGCCCTGAGCTTCACCTTCAACGGCCAGAGCTACAAAGGCTTTGAAGGCGACACATTGGCCGCTGCGCTGCTGGCCAACGGCGTCGACATCATCGGTCGCAGCTTCAAGTATTCCCGCCCGCGCGGCATCTTCGCCGCCGGTGCCGAAGAGCCGAACGCGGTGCTGCAGATCGGCGCCACCGAAGCCACGCAAATCCCCAACGTGCGCGCCACGCAACAGGCGCTGTACCAGGGTTTGGTCGCCACCAGCACCAACGGCTGGCCGAGCGTGAACAACGACATGATGGGCATTCTCGGCAAGGTCGGCGGCAAGCTGATGCCGCCGGGTTTCTACTACAAAACCTTCATGTACCCGCAATCGTTCTGGATGACTTACGAGAAGTACATTCGTAAGGCAGCCGGTCTTGGCCGCTCGCCGACCGAGAACGATCCGGACACCTACGACTACATGAACCATCATTGCGACGTGCTGATTGTGGGCGCGGGCCCTGCCGGCCTGGCGGCTGCGTTGGCCGCCGCCCGCAGTGGCGCCCGGGTGATCATCGCGGACGAGCAGGAAGAATTCGGCGGCTCCCTGCTGGACTCCCGCGAAAGCCTCGATGGCAAGCCGGCGGCTGAATGGGTTGCCAGTGTGATTGCTGAACTCAAGGCCCTGCCGGACGTGGTGCTGCTGCCTCGCGCCACCGTCAACGGTTACCACGACCATAACTTCCTGACCATTCACGAGCGCCTCACCGACCACCTCGGTGACCGTGCGCCGATCGGCCAGGTGCGTCAGCGTATCCACCGGGTTCGCGCCAAGCGCGTGGTGTTGGCCACTGGTGCGTGCGAGCGTCCGCTGGTGTACGGCAACAACGACGTACCGGGCAACATGCTGGCGGGAGCGGTCTCCACTTACGTGCGTCGCTACGGCGTGGCACCGGGCAAGAAGCTGGTGCTGTCCACCAACAACGATCACGCCTACCGCGTGGCGCTGGACTGGTTTGACGCCGGTCTTTCCGTAGTAGCTGTGGCGGATGCACGTCATAACCCACGCGGCGCACTGGTTGAAGAAGCTCGCGCCAAAGGCATTCGCATCCTCACCGGCAGCGCCGTGATCGAAGCCCGTGGCAGCAAGCACGTCACTGGCGCCCGCGTTGCGGCCATTGATGTGAAGGCCCATAAAGTCACCAGCCCCGGCGAATGGCTGGACTGCGACCTGGTCGCCAGCTCCGGCGGCTACAGCCCGGTGGTTCACCTGGCCTCGCACCTGGGCGGCAAGCCGACCTGGCGTGAAGACATCCTCGGTTTTGTACCGGGCGAAGCACCGCAGAAACGCGTGTGCGTCGGTGGCATCAATGGCGTCTACGGCCTCGGCGATTCCCTGGCCGACGGTTTTGAAGGTGGCGTGCGCGCTGCCAGCGAAGCCGGGTTTGCGCCGGTGGAAGGTACGCTGCCCAAAGCCTTGAGCCGTCTGGAAGAACCGACCCTGGCGCTGTTCCAGGTACCTCACGAGAAAGCTACCGCACGGGCGCCGAAGCAATTTGTCGACCTGCAGAACGACGTCACCGCGGCCGCCATCGAACTCGCCACCCGTGAAGGTTTCGAGTCGGTGGAGCACGTCAAACGCTACACCGCACTGGGCTTCGGCACTGATCAGGGCAAGCTCGGCAACGTCAACGGCCTGGCCATCGCGGCCCGTTCGCTGAACGTGACCATCCCGCAGATGGGCACCACCATGTTCCGCCCCAACTACACGCCGGTGACGTTCGGCGCGGTAGCAGGCCGGCACTGTGGGCACATCTTCGAGCCGGTGCGCTACACCGCGCTGCAAGCCTGGCACGTGAAAAACGGCGCCGAGTTTGAAGACGTCGGCCAGTGGAAGCGCCCGTGGTATTTCCCGCGCAACGGTGAAGACCTGCACGCCGCAGTGAAGCGCGAATGCCTGGCCGTGCGTGACAGCGTCGGCCTGCTGGACGCGTCCACCCTCGGCAAGATCGACATCCAGGGCCCGGATGCCCGCGAGTTCCTCAATCGCATCTACAGCAACGCCTGGACCAAGCTCGACGTGGGCAAGGCCCGCTACGGCCTGATGTGCAAGGAAGACGGCATGGTCTTCGACGACGGCGTGACTGCCTGCCTCGCCGACAATCACTTCCTGATGACCACCACCACCGGCGGCGCAGCACGCGTACTCCAGTGGCTGGAAATCTACCAGCAGACCGAATGGCCGGACCTCAAGGTGTACTTCACCTCGGTCACCGACCACTGGGCAACCATGACCTTGTCCGGCCCCAACAGCCGCAAACTGCTGAGCGAAGTCACCGACATCGACCTGGACAAGGACGGCTTCCCGTTCATGACCTGGAAAGAAGGCCTGGTTGGCGGCGTGCCGGCGCGGGTGTTCCGGATTTCGTTTACCGGTGAGCTGTCGTACGAAGTCAACGTGCAGGCCGACTACGCCATGGGCGTGCTCGAGAAAATCGTCGAGGCCGGCAAAAAGTACAACCTGACCCCGTACGGCACCGAGACCATGCACGTGCTGCGCGCCGAGAAGGGTTTCATCATCGTTGGCCAGGATACCGACGGCTCGATGACCCCGGACGATCTGAACATGGGCTGGTGTGTAGGCCGCACCAAACCGTTCTCGTGGCTCGGCTGGCGCGGGATGAATCGCGAGGATTGCGTGCGTGAAGACCGCAAGCAGCTTGTCGGACTCAAGCCGATCGACCCGAACGTGTGGCTGCCGGAAGGCGCGCAGTTGGTGTTCGACGCCAAGCAGACGATCCCGATGAAGATGGTCGGCCACGTCACCTCCAGTTATGCCCACAACTCCCTCGGTTATTCGTTTGCCATGGGCGTGGTGAAGGGCGGCTTGAAGCGCATCGGCGAGCGGGTGTTTGCACCGCTGGCGGATGGCAGCGTGATCGAGGCGGAGATTGTTTCTTCGGTGTTCTTTGATCCTAAAGGCGATCGTCAGAACATCTGACACCTGATCGTTCCCACGCTCCGCGTGGGAATGCATCCCGGGGCGCTCTGCGCCCCAAGAGCGGACGCAGAGCGTCCATGGCGGCATTCCCACGCAGAGCGTGGGAACGATCAAATTCAACACAGGTGCTTTATGACAGCAGCCAATGTTTACCAACAACGCCCCACCTCCGGAGCCAAGGCCGAGTCGTCGCTGCACCATGCCGACCTCGCCAGCCTGGTAGGCAAGGGTCGCAAGAACGCCGGCGTGACCGTGCGTGAAAAGAAACTCCTCGGCCACCTGACCATTCGTGGCGATGGCCATGACGCAGCCTTCGCCGCCGGTGTGCACAAAGCCTTGGGTATCGAATTGCCCGGTGCCCTGCAAGTCATCGTCAAGGGTGAGACCAGCCTGCAATGGCTCGGTCCGGATGAGTGGTTGCTGGTAGTGCCAGGCGGTGAGGAATTCGCCGCCGAGAAAAGCTTGCGTGAGGCGCTGGGTGATTTGCATATCCAGGTCGTCAACGTCAGCGGCGGCCAGCAGATTCTCGAACTCAGCGGCCCCAACGTGCGCGATGTGCTGATGAAATCCACCAGCTACGACGTGCACCCCAACAGCTTCCCGGTGGGCAAGGCGGTGGGCACGGTGTTTGCCAAGTCGCAATTGGTGATTCGCCATACTGCTGAAGACACCTGGGAGCTGGTGATTCGTCGCAGCTTCTCGGATTACTGGTGGCTGTGGTTGCAGGATGCGGCGGCTGAGTATGGTTTAAGCGTCCAGGCCTGATCGTTCCCACGCTCCGCGTGGGAATGCATCCCGGGACGCTCCGCGTCCCAAGAGCGGACGCAGAGCGTCCATTGCGGCGTTCCCACGCAGAGCGTGGGAACGATCAAGGAGTCACGAATAATGAGCCGCGTACCCGATACATGGATTTTGACCGCCGACTGCCCCAGCGTGCTCGGCACGGTGGACGCGGTCACTCGCTACCTGTTCGAGCAGGGCTGCTACGTCACTGAGCACCACTCCTTCGATGACCGGCTCTCGGGCCGGTTCTTCATCCGCGTGGAGTTCCGCCAGCCCGATGGTTTCGACGAACAAGCCTTCCGCGACGGCCTGGCCACTCGCGGTGAAGCGTTCGGCATGATCTTCGAACTGACCGCGCCGAACTACCGGCCGAAAGTGGTGATCATGGTCTCCAAGGCCGATCACTGCCTCAACGATTTGCTCTACCGCCAGCGCATCGGCCAACTGTCCATGGACGTGGTCGCCGTGGTCTCCAACCACCCCGACCTCAAGCCCCTGGCCGACTGGCACCAGATTCCCTATTACCACTTTCCCCTGGACCCCAACGACAAGCCGTCGCAAGAGCGCCAGGTGTGGCAGGTGATCGAGGAATCCGGCGCTGAACTGGTGATCCTTGCGCGCTACATGCAAGTGCTGTCGCCGGAGCTGTGCCGCAAGCTTGACGGTAAAGCCATCAACATCCACCACTCCCTGCTGCCCGGTTTCAAGGGCGCCAAGCCGTATCACCAGGCTTACAACAAGGGAGTGAAACTGGTGGGCGCCACTGCGCATTACATCAATAACGATTTGGACGAAGGCCCGATCATCGCCCAGGGCGTGGAGGTGGTGGACCACAGTCACTATCCGGAAGATTTGATAGCCAAGGGACGGGACATCGAAGGCCTGACCCTGGCCCGGGCCGTGGGGTATCACATTGAGCGGCGGGTGTTCTTGAACGCCAATCGGACAGTGGTGCTCTGATGGACGCCTTCGCGAGCAAGCCCGCTCCCACATTCGACCGCATTTCAAAGGTAGGACTCGGTCAACTGTGGGAGCGGGCTTGCTCGCGAAGAGGCCATCACTAACAACGCAAAACAGCATCTGTACCCGAGCACTTAAACGCGCTGCCTGCCTGGGCAACGCGGTTCCATAAAAACAACAGCGAGGTGAAAGCATGTCTGGTAATCGTGGTGTCGTGTATCTCGGCAACGGCAAGGTCGAAGTACAGAAAATCGACTATCCCAAAATGCAGGACCCCCGTGGCAGGAAGATTGAGCACGGCGTCATCCTGCGCGTGGTCTCCACCAACATCTGCGGCTCCGACCAACACATGGTGCGCGGCCGCACCACTGCCCAGACCGGCCTGGTCCTGGGCCACGAAATCACCGGCGAAGTGATCGAGAAGGGCAGCGACGTCGAGAACCTGAAAATCGGCGACCTGGTGTCCGTGCCGTTCAACGTCGCGTGTGGCCGTTGCCGTTCCTGCAAAGAGCAACACACGGGCGTGTGCCTGACCGTCAACCCGGCCCGCGCCGGTGGCGCCTACGGCTATGTGGACATGGGCGACTGGACCGGCGGCCAGGCCGAATACGTGCTGGTGCCTTACGCCGACTTCAACCTGCTGAAACTGCCGGACCGCGACAAGGCCATGGAGAAAATCCGCGACCTGACCTGCCTCTCCGACATCCTGCCCACTGGCTACCACGGCGCAGTCACCGCAGGCGTTGGCCCGGGCAGCACGGTCTACATCGCCGGTGCCGGTCCGGTGGGCCTGGCGGCTGCCGCTTCCGCTCGCCTGCTGGGCGCTGCGGTGGTGATCATCGGTGACGTCAACCCGATCCGCCTGGCCCACGCCAAGGCCCAGGGTTTTGAAATTGCCGACCTGTCGAAAGATACCCCGCTGCACGAACAGATCGCTGCGTTGCTGGGCGAGCCGGAAGTGGATTGCGCCGTCGATGCCGTGGGTTTCGAAGCGCGTGGCCATGGTCATGAAGGGGCCAAGGCAGAGGCTCCGGCCACCGTGCTCAACTCGTTGATGGGCGTGGTGCGGGTGGCTGGCAAAATCGGTATTCCGGGCCTGTACGTGACAGAAGACCCGGGTGCCGTGGATGCCGCTGCAAAAATGGGCAGCCTGAGCATTCGTTTCGGCCTGGGCTGGGCCAAGTCCCACAGCTTCCACACCGGGCAAACCCCAGTGATGAAGTACAACCGCCAGTTGATGCAGGCAATCATGTGGGACCGTATCAACATTGCCGACATCGTCGGTGTGGAAGTCATCAGCCTGGATGACGCGCCACGCGGGTACGGCGAGTTCGATGCGGGCGTGCCGAAGAAGTTTGTGATTGATCCGCACAAGTTGTTCAGCGCGGCTTAAATCGCGGGCAAATAAAAAGGCGACCTCAGGGTCGCCTTTTTTGCATCTGCGGTTGGGTGGGAGAATCAGCGAATCGCCAACGCTCCCTGATACACCGTTGGCCCCGTCGGCTGCTTGCTCACCGAGCCGCCCTTGGTTTCCGAACTGACCATCAGTGTCACCGGTTTACTGATTGACTCCTGCTGGCGAGGGTTGATGCCGATAATGCCTTTGCCGTCTTCCGGCAACAGGCCCAGTGACACTGGCGTGCCGTCAGCCGGAACCGCCCAAAGCTCCAGGCTTTGGTCCGGAGCCGGTGCGGTGGCGGCAATCGGCTGCACTTCGAGGTAATCCTTGTGGGCCACGATCTGCGTGGCCGGTTGCTGGGTGGTGTTCACCAGCAATGCGGCAGCCTTGACGCTGTCCTGGGTGTAGAGGGCGCCGCCGACGCCTGCCACTATCACCAAACAGGCGCCGACGAACAGGCGTGGGCGGTTCCAGAATGAAGGCTTGTGCTCAATCACTTGGGGGTTGATCGCAGTCATTAGGCTCTTCCTGACATGTTTTGTAGTCTTTCATGGACCCGGTTAACGGCGATCGGTTCCTCATCCGTCGTATTGAGCCTCGGATCAGAGTGATGCCAATTGGCCCTGATACAGCACCGGCCCGGTGGGTTGTCCGGTCGGCGAGCCCCCCTGAGGCTCAAGGCTCACTGCCAGGGTCAGCGGCGCCGTCAGCAGCGCCTGGTGTTCTTTGCTCAACTGGATTCGGCCGTTACCCGACACCGGCAACAACCCCAGGGAGATGGGTTTGCCGCCTGCCGGGATTGCCCACAGTTCCAACGCGCGGGCCGGCTCCACGGCGGCCAGGGTCAGCGGTTCCACTTGCAGGTGATCCGCGTAGGCCTGGATCTTCAGCGCCGGCTGCTGATCAGCCGCCACCAGCGTGGCGTTGTACTCCACCCCAAGGTCGCGCTGGTACAACACACCCACCAATACCGCGATCACCACCCCGCACGCCGCTACCAGCAAGCGCAGGTTCATCCAGAACGGTTTCTTCGCCGGCATATGCAGCACTTGCGGCTCAATGCGCGCCTTGATCCCTTCCCATACGTGGTCCGGCACCGGCCGTTCAGGCAGCGGCCCGGTGAGGCTGGCGAGGGCATCCTGCCAGTGCCCGAGTTCGACGCGCAGCGCCGCGTCATCCCGCAGCAGCGCTTCAAAGCGCCGGCGGGCGGTGGCAGGCATCAGCCCGATGGCGTAGTCAGCCGCCAGGGCGCGGCGCAGGGCGGTGGTCTGGTAGTTCATGATTCAAGGCACCTGCGCAAGCGCTCCATGCCGCGGCGAATCCAGGATTTGACCGAGCCCAGGGGCGCGGCCAGATGTTCGGCCAATTCCGAGCACGACAAGCCCTGGAAGTAAGCCACGGTGATCGATTGACGCTGCATGCCTTCGAGGCTGTCGAGGCAGCGGTTCAGGGCGAGGGCTTCACGCTCGCTGTCGAGCTGTTCATGGGCGCTGGGGCTTTCGTCGGCCGTGGCGTCCTCCTGGCCTTCGTTCAAGGGTTGTTCGCGGTGTTTGCGCAACTGGTCGATCGCCAGGTTGCGGGTGATATTGACCATCCAGGTCATGGGCGCCGACAGATGGGCCTCATAGCGTGAGGCGTTGTACCAGATGCGCACGAAGCTTTCCTGCAACACCTCCTCGGCCAGATCCTTGCGACCCATGAAACGCAAGGCAACACCATGCAAACGCGGGGAAACGCTGCGATAGAGCGTTTCGAACGCCTGGCGATTACCCAGTGAACACTGGGCCAGCAATTGCCGTAGCTGATCTGCATCGTGGGTCGAAATAGGGCTTCTCCAGGCGCTTGCAACAGAGCGATGGGACGGCGCACGGTAAAGAGGGCAGGCTGAGGTTAGTCCAGCTTGGGCATTCATTCCATCTACCTCCGTGCGGCTCGTGGTGGATATACGCAGCGCAAGGCGCATCGGATGCAGTGGTTTTCTGAACTAATCTGCAGGGAGGGAACAATCCTTCGGCGTACCCAGTCAAACTCCTGCTTTTTGCGCTTACTTTCAGAGGTTGTCTTGATGAAGATTTCACGCGGTTTTGCCCTGTCCTGCCTGTTGACCGTGGCGGCCAGCCCGGTATTTGCGGCAGGTTTCAGCCTCGGCGACGTGGCCAATGCCGTGTCCGGTGCACAAGGTGGCGACAAGGCAGCAGCGGCTGCACCCACTTCACAGACCGCTGGTCTGCTGCAGGCACTGACCTCGCAATTGAACGTGACCCCTGAGCAGGCCGTTGGTGGTACCGGCGCAATGCTGGGCCTGGCCAAGAATAAATTGGGCGGCGGTGATTACTCGCAACTGACCAAAAGCGTACCGGGCCTGGACAAGCTCTCCGGCAGCAACTCCCTGGGCAGCCTCGGCGCCCTGAGCGGCATGCTCGGCCAGAGCGGCGGCAGCAAGACCTCGGGCCTGGACGGCGTGTTGGGTAACGTGAAGAACACCAACGACCTGAACACCGCGTTCAGCGCGCTGGGCATGGACAGTGGGATGGTTGGCCAGTTTGCGCCGGTTATCCTGAAATACCTGGGCGGCCAGGGCGCCAGCGAATCGGTGCTGGGCAAACTGGCTTCGGCCTGGGGCACTGGCGGCTAAGGCCGCTCCGCGCGCAGTTGGGCGATGCGCGCATCCTTCTCCATCCAGAGCTGGTTGACCCAGTTCTGGACGGTCTGGCGAAACGCCGGATCGTTCTCGTAATCCCCCTGCCACAACGCCGGATCCAGCTCTCGGGTACGGATATCCACGATCACCTTCGGCACTGCGCCACTGATCAAGTCCCAGAAGCCGGGAATGTTTTCCTGTGGATAAACCACGGTGACGTCGAGCACCGCATCCAGCTGTTCACCCAACGCCGCGAGCACGAACGCCACGCCACCCGCCTTGGGCTTGAGCAGGCGCTCGAAGGGTGAAGCCTGCTGTTTGCGCTTGGCCGGGGTGAACCGCGTGCCTTCCAGGTAGTTCACCACGGTGACCGGCTGGCGCTTGAACAACTCGCAGGCCTCTTTGGTGATTTTCAGGTCCTGGCCTGCCAGTTCCGGGTGTTTGGCCAGGAATGCCTTGCTGTAGCGCTTCATGAACGGGTAATCGAGTGCCCACCAGGCCAGGCCCAGGAAGGGTACCCAGATCAGTTCCTTTTTCAGGAAGAACTTGAAGAACGGCGTGCGCCGGTTGAGGGCCTGGATCAGTGCGGGGATGTCGACCCAGGATTGATGGTTGCTGATCACCAGGTAAGAAGTGTCACCCCGCAGGTCGCCGCCGCCGCGAATGTCCCATTGGGTAGGGATGCACAGGGCGAAGATCAGCTTGTCGATCTCGGCCCAGGTTTCGGCGATCCACATGACGGCCCAGGACGCATAGTCACGAAAGCGACCGGGGGCCACCAGCTTGAGCAGGGCAAACACCATCAGCGGCCCGAACAGCACCAGGGTGTTGAGCAACAGCAGCAATGTGACGAAACAGCCGGTGAGCAGGCGGCGCATAAGTAACTCTTGGAATCATTTTTGGCCCGCCATGATAAGCAGCTTGGGCCTGGAGACCAAATCGCAAATAAGCTTACGAATGTTTCACAGCGGGCTGGGTATGCTCTGTGATCTAACTAAGCAGCGAATTTGCAGTCTAGAATTGGCCCACTTATTTCAAGGAAACCTCCTACGTGAAATCCATCCTTGCCCTGCTAACGCTGGTGGCCTTGCCTGTCATGGCCGCCGAGCCGACCCTTTACGGTCGCTACGAATACATCCAACTGCCGGAAATCGGTGAGACCTTCAAGGCCAAGATGGACACCGGCGCGCTGACCGCCTCGCTGTCGGCCCGGGACATCGAGACGTTCACCCGTGATGGCGACGACTGGGTACGCTTCCGCCTCGGCGGCAAGGACGCCACCAACAAGGTGTACGAGCACAAGGTGTCGCGCATCAGCAAAATCAAGAGCCGCGCCGACGAAGATGACGACAAGGACGAAGCCACCGTGGCCAAGCGCCCGGTGATCGACCTGGAAATGTGCCTGGGCAACGTCAAGCGCACCGTCGAGGTCAACCTCACCGACCGCAGCAGCTTCAACTACCCGCTGCTGATCGGCGCCAAGGCCCTGCGTGAATTCGGCGCTGCGGTAAACCCGGCCCGCCGTTACACTGCGGACAAACCGGACTGCTGACGGAACACCATGGCGCATATCCTGATTGTCGAAGACGAAGCGGCTATCGCCGACACGCTGATTTTCGCCCTGCAAGGCGAGGGCTTCACCACCACCTGGTTGAGCCTCGGCCAGGCGGCGCTGGCCCATCAGCGGCAAACCCCGGCGGACCTGGTCATCCTCGACATCGGCCTGCCGGATATCACCGGCTTTGAAACCTGCAAGCAACTGCGGCGTTTCAGCGAAGTACCGGTGATGTTCCTCAGCGCCCGGGACGGTGAGATCGACCGCGTGGTGGGTCTTGAGATCGGCGCTGACGACTATGTAGTCAAGCCGTTCAGCCCGCGGGAAGTGGCAGCGCGGGTACGGGCCATTCTCAAGCGCGTGGGCCCCGGTGCTGCTCCGGCGGTGTTCCAGGTGGACCTGGAGCGCATGCAGATCAGTTATCGCGGCCAGCCCCTGAGCCTCACTCGCCATGAATTCCGTCTGCTGCACAGCCTGTTGGAGCAACCCGAGCGCGTGTTCAGCCGCGAGCAACTGCTGGATGCGGTGGGCGTGGCGGCGGACGCAGGCTACGAGCGCAATATCGACAGCCACATCAAAAGCGTGCGCAGCAAATTGCGCGCGGTGGCGCCCGAGGCGGAGCCCATCCAGACCCACCGTGGCCTTGGCTACAGCTACAGCCCGGGCAACAGCTGATGCGCCTGGGGATTCGGTTCTTCCTGGTGTACGCATTGTTTATCGGCCTGACAGGCTACTTCGTACTCAGCACCGTGATGAAGGAAATCCGCCCCGGCGTGCGCCAGTCCACCGAGGAAACCCTGGTGGACACCGCCAACCTGCTGGCGGAAATCCTGCGCGACGATGTGAAGAACGGCACCCTCGGCCAGAGCCACTGGCCCGAACTGCTCAAGGCCTACGGTGAGCGTCAGCCCGGCGCGAATATCTGGGGCCTGCCGAAAAACCAGGTCAACCACCGCATCTACGTCACCGACGCCAAGGGCATTGTGCTGCTGGACTCCAGCGGCGAGGCCGTAGGCGAGGATTACTCGAAGTGGAATGACGTGTACCTGACCCTGCGCGGCGAATACGGTGCGCGCTCGACCCGCAGCGAACTGGACGACCCTGCCTCATCGGTGATGCACGTTGGCGCGCCGATCCGCGATAGCGGGCAGATCATCGGCGTGGTCACTGTGGCCAAGCCCAACAGTTCACTGCAACCCTATGTGGACCGCACCGAAGACCGGTTGCTGTGGTACGGCGCCGGGCTGGTCGCCCTGGGCTTGCTGTTTGGTGCACTGTTGTCGTGGTGGTTGAGTGTCGCACTGCGCCGGCTGACGGCGTACGCCCAGGCGGTGAGTGAAGGCCGGCGTGCCGAGTTGCCGCACTATCGCGGTGGTGAACTGGAGCAGTTGTCCACCGCCGTGGAACACATGCGCACCCAGCTGGAAGGCAAGGCGTACGTGGAACGTTATGTGCACACCCTGACCCACGAATTGAAAAGCCCGCTGGCGGCGATTCGTGGTGCGGCGGAACTGTTGCAGGGTGACATGTCCCGTGACCAGCAGCAGCGTTTCGTGAGCAATATCGACAGCGAAAGTGCGCGCTTGCAGCAGTTGATCGAGCGCCTGCTGAACCTGGCGCAGGTGGAGCAGCGCCAGGGCCTTGAGGACCAGGCCAGCCTGTCGTTGGCGGCGCTGGTGGACGAAGTGCTCAGGGCTCAATGTGCGCGCATTGAAGGCGCCGGGTTGCAGGTCGAGCAGGCGATTGACGCGGATCTGCAGGTGTACGGCGAGCCGTTCCTGCTGCGCCAGGCACTGGGTAACCTGCTGGAAAACGCACTGGATTTCACACCGCCCGGTGGCACATTGCGGTTCAGCGCCAAGGCCTTGGATGACGGGATCGAATTCACCCTGTTCAACCAGGCCGAAGCCATTCCCGAGTACGCGTTGCCGCGCCTGAGCGAGCGCTTCTATTCCCTGCCGCGCCCGGCCAGCGGGCGCAAGAGCACCGGCCTTGGGCTGAATTTTGTCGAAGAGGTGATGAAGCTGCACGGCGGCTCATTGCAGATCGGCAACGTGCCCGGCGGCGTGCAGGTAAAACTGCATCTCCACACAGTCTCCACATTCCCTTCATAAATCCCCCTTAAGCGCCCGCCAGACTCTCCCCCATCAAAACAGGGAGAGCTTCATGAACCGCAATCTGCTTTTCAAATTGGGCGCCATCGCGCTGCTGATCGTGCTGTTGTTGATTCCGTTGCTGATGATCCACGGGGTGATTACCGACCGTCAGCAACTGCGCGACGACGTCTTGCAGGATATCGCCCGCAGTTCCAGCTACAGCCAGCGCCTCAATGGCCCGGTGCTGGTGGTGCCTTATCGCAAGACCGTCCGGGAGTGGAAGCTCAATGAAAAGCTCAACGAACGCTACGAAGAAACCCGCGAGGTGCGTGGTCATCTGTATTTCCTGCCGGAGCAATTTGCCCTCGACGGGCAGGTGCAAACCGAAGTGCGCACCCGGGGCATCTACCAGGCGCGGTTGTTCCACGCCGACAGCCGTATCAGTGGGCGGTTTGTGTTGCCGGAGCAGTGGGGCATCACGGAAAACTTTGCCGATTACCGCTTTGAGCCGGCGTATCTGGCAGTGGGTATCAGCGACATTCGCGGCATCGAAAATGCGTTGAAGCTGGAGCTGGGCAGCCAGCAACTGGCGTTTTCCCCGGGCACTCAAGTGGCTTGGCTGGGGGAGGGTGTGCACGTGATGCTGCCCGAGCAGGACAGCCACAATCCGTCACCTTTTGACTTCGCCTTTGACCTGCGCCTGCAAGGAACCGAGCAGTTGCAAGTGGTGCCGGTGGGCAAGACCAGCCAGGTCAAGCTCGCGTCCAACTGGCCGCACCCCAGCTTTATCGGCAACTTCCTGCCGACCCAGCGCGAGGTCACCGCCCAAGGCTTCAGCGCCAATTGGCAGACCACATTCTTCTCCACCAACCTGGAAGAAGCACTGCGCGGTTGCCTGGCCGAGCGCGGCTGTGACGACTTCAACAGCCGCAGCTTCGGCGTGAGCTTTATCGACCCGGTGGACCAGTACCTCAAGAGCGATCGGGCGATCAAATATGCGCTGCTGTTCATTGCCCTGACGTTTGCCGGTTTCTTCCTGTTCGAGGTGCTCAAGAGCCTGGCGGTGCACCCGATCCAGTACGCGCTGGTGGGGGTTGCCCTGGCGTTTTTCTACCTGCTGCTGTTGTCGTTGTCCGAGCACATCGGGTTTGGCCCGGCTTACCTGATATCGGCGGCGGCCTGTGTGTTGCTGATCGGGTTTTACGTCTGCCATGTGCTGCGCAGTGTCGCCCATGGCCTGGGGTTTTCAGCAGGGTTGGCGGCGTTGTATGGCTTGCTGTACGGGTTGCTGAGTGCCGAGGATTACGCGTTGTTGATGGGCTCGTTGCTGCTGTTCGGGTTGCTGGGCACGGTGATGGTGCTGACCCGCAAGCTGGATTGGTATGGGGTGGGCAAACGCAAGGAGGTGGGTGATGAGTAGGTCGTTGGGGTTGCGGGAAGATCAGCAAGAGGGCGCGCAGTTAGTGGTGAGGATTAACGCGCTATTCCCTTTGGCCCGGGAGCTTTTTGTGGCGAGGGAGCTTGCTCCCGCTGGGCTGCGCAGCGGCCCCAAAATCTTGGGAGCGCTTCGCACTCCAGCGGGAGCAAGCTCCCTCACCACAAAAGAACCCTTGCAGCAGGTTAGGCCGGTGGCTGGGTCTGGAGCATCGACGGCCGCTGACTCACCTCGGCATACCACGCCGCCAGCTTCGGATGGCTCGACCGCCACTGCATGTCCGGGTGGCGGAAGTCCAGATAAGCCAGTGCACACGCCACGCTGATCGCGGCCACGTCAAACGGCCCGGCCAGTTCGGCGATGGCGTCCTGTTCGAGCATGTCGAGGGCGCGGCGGATCTTGTCGCGCTGGCCTTCCAGCCACAGGTCCCAATGTTTTTCCTCGGGGCGCATGGCGGTTTCATAACGCACCAGTACGGCGGCATCCATGATGCCGTCGGCGGTCGAGGCCAGGGTCAGGCGCCGCCAGCGGGCCGGGCCGTTACGGGGGATCAGTGGAGTCCCGGTGTGTTGGTAGTCGAGGTAATCGAGGATCACCCGGCTGTCGTGCAGCGCATTGCCGTCGGCCAGGCGCAGGGCGGGGATCTTGCCCAGCGCGTTGTCCTGGATCACGTCGGCGTCAGGCTTGACAGGCGTCGGCACGCAGGCGTGCAAGGTCACGCGGTCCAGTTGACCGGTCTCGTGCAACAACACCCGTACTTTGCGCACAAACGGCGAGGCAGGGTTGTGGAACAACGTCATGCTGGGGGTGGACATGGGCATTCCTCGGAAAAGGGCAGCGCTAATCTATCTCAACGCTTGAGCAACGCCCAGCTACCTATGGCGGCCGGAATGCCCAGCCCCACCCAGCTCAGCGAATCCCACAAGCCGTCCCCCAGCAATGCCGCAAACAATCCGGCAGCACTCAACAACCCGATGGCCAGCGGAATGCCGAATACCTTCCAGAAACTCGATTGCCTCGGCTTCATGACTTGGCCGCCTTGCGCCGCACCAGCCACAGGTACACGCCACTGCCCAGGACGATGATGGTCAGCACATCCAGCACCGCCCACAGGATCTTCATCGGCATGCCGCCGTAGTCACCGAAGTGCAGCGGCTGGGACATGCCCATGGCGTCCATGTACCACGGCCGTTCGGCGATGGCGGTGACGTGCAGGTTGCTGGCGTCGATCAATACCGGCGTCAGCAGGTGTGAAGTCAGGTGGGTGCTGCCTTTCATGAACACCGCGTAGTGATGCTCGCTGGAGAAACGCGTGCCGGGGAACGCGATAAAGTCCGGCTCCATCCCGGGCGCGGCCTTGGCGGCAATCGTCAGCAGGTCGGTGGCGGGGGCGCGCAGGGTCAGCGGCGGGGCGTTTTTGTAAGGCTCGATCATTGCGCTGAGGCTGTCGGTGCGCCACGCGGCGATGATCAGGTCGGCGCAGGCGCTGATCACGCCGGTCACGCCCACTACCAGCGCCCAGGTCAGGGTGACCACGCCGATCAGGTTGTGCAGGTCGAGCCAGCGCAGGCGCGTGGATTTGTCCTGGCGCACGGTGGCGAATTTCAGCCGGCGCATGAACGGCAGGTACAACACCGTGCCGGAGATGATCGCCAGCACAAACAGAATGCCCATGAACGCCAGCAGCAACTTGCCCGGCAGCCCGGCGAACATATCGACGTGCAGGCGCAGCAGGAACATCGTCAGCCCGCCGTTGGCCGACGGCGTTTCCACGGCCTCGCCGGTGCGGGCGTCGAGCATGAAGGTGTGGGAGGAATTGGGTTCGGTGCCGGCGGTGGCGGCCATGATCGCGATCACGCCGTTCTTGTCGTCTTCGTCCCAGGCCAGGTATTGCATGGCTTCGCCGGGGCGATGGGCCTGGGCTTTGGCAACAAGCTGTTCGAGGTTCAGCTGTGGGGTATCGGCGGGCATCTGTGCCAGCTCGGGTTCGTTGCCCAGCAGGTGGTCGATCTCGTGGTGGAAGATCAACGGCAGGCCGGTGAGGGCGAGCAGCAGCAGGAATACGGTGCAGACGAGGCTGGTCCAGGTGTGGATGAAGGACCAGCGGCGGATGGTTTTGCTTTTCATTTTCTAGCCTTCAGACACACCGAAGCCGCCCACGGGGGCGGCCCGGTTGTTAACTCAGCCGATTACCACTGGTAGGTGGCACTGGCGACGACGCTGCGTTGGTCGCCGTAGTAGCAGTAGGAAGCATCGCAGGTGGAAATGTAGTCCTTGTCGAACAGGTTGGTGGCATTCAGTTTCACCGAAGCCCCCTTGAGGCTATTGTCCAGGCGGCCGAGGTCGTAATGCACGGAGGCATCGAACACGGTGTAGGCATTGGCCTTGCCCAGCCAGGTGTTGCCCTGGTCGCCATAGGTATTGCCGGTGTAGCGGGCACCCGCGCCAATGCCGAAACCGTCGAGCACACCGGCGTGCCAGGTGTAGTCGGTCCACAGTGAGGCTTGCTGGTTTGGCATCAGTTGCAGGCGGTTGCCTTTGTATTGGCCTTTTTGCACTTCGGATTTGGCCAGGGTGTATGCCGCGATGACCTTAAGGTTCTCGGTCACGTCAGAGACGGCTTCCAATTCCAGGCCCTTGACCTTCACTTCGCCGGTCTGGTCGGTGATCGACTGGCCACCGGCACCGAAGCTGGTAACCAGCACGTTCTTTTGGGTCAGGTCATAGACCGCAGCGCTCAGCAGGGTATTTGAGCCGGGTGGCTGGTACTTGACCCCCAGCTCCCATTGCTTGCCCTCGGTGGGTTTGTACGACTCGGTTGGCGAGACGCTGGCGTTACTCGCTGGCTGGAACGATTCGGCGTAGGAGAGGTACGGAACGAAGCCCGAATCGAACACATAGCTCAGCGCGGCGTTGCCACTGAAGTTCTTGCTGCGGTCGGTATTGGTTGCATCGTTTTTGTTGAAGTAGGTGGTGCCTTGGTGCACCCAGTCTTCACGCCCGCCGAGGGTCAGGCGCCACTGGTCCAGGGCCATCTGGTCCTGGGCGTAAAGGCCAGTCTGGATGGTTTTCTGGTTGTAGTCGTAATAAGCGGTGGAGCGCGCCGGACGCACCACCGGCTTGGTGTTGACGGGGTTGTAGAGGTTGACTGTGCCGCCGTCACCGAAGATCGACAGGTACGAGGTGTCGGTGCGCTGGTGATCCAGGCCGAGCAACAGCGTGTGGGTGATATCACCGGTGGCGAAGTCAGCCTGGAAATTGTTGTCGACGGCGAACTGGCCGATGTTTTCGTCGACGTTGGTCGACCCGCGGCTCGTATTGCCCTCGGCATCAATGGTCGAGTAACCGTAGGAACCCACGGTCAGTTGCTGGAAAGCCAGCTCCGACTTGGTGTAACGCAGGTTCTGCTTGAACTGCCAGGTATCGTTGAAGCGATGCTCGAAGGCGTAGCCCAGCGCGTAGTAGGTGCGGTCGTAGTACTCGTAGTCCGGGTCGCCGAGGTTCTTGTGATGAGAGATGTCCCCCAGCGGCGATTTGATCTTGGTGCCGACAATGGGCAGGAACTGACTGGTGGCGCCGGTATCGTCGCGGGTGAACTGCGACAGGAACGTCAGCTTGGTGTCGGTATCAATATTCCAGGTCAGGCTGGGCGCGATGTTGTAGCGCTTGTTGTCGATGTGATCGACCTGGGTGCCGGCGTCGCGCACCACACCGCTGAGGCCGTAGAGAAACTGGCCTTCATCATCGATCTTGCCGGTGCTGGCGAAGTTGATCTGGCGGTAGTTGTCGCTGCCGTACTGCACCTGGATGGCATTGCTCGATTCAGCGCTGGGGCGGCGGCTGACCATATCCAGCAGGCCACCCGGTGGCGTCTGGCCGTAGACCGACGAGGCCGGCCCACGCAGCAGCGCAAGGCGGTCGAGGTTCCAGGTTTCGGCTTTCGGGTTGGCATACACGCCGCGTGGCAGCGGCAGGCCGTCGAGGAACTGGGTGGGTTCGAAGCCGCGTACACGCATCCAGTCGTAGCGGGTGTCACTGCCGTAGCTGGCGGACACGATACCGGGCATGTATTTGACGGCGTCATCCAGGTTCTGGACGTTGCGGTCCTGCATTTGCTGGCGAGTGGCGACGGAGATCGAACGCGGGGCTTCGACCAGTGCGGTATCGGTCTTGGTGCCGGCAGCGGTGCGGGTCGCCAGGTAACCATCAACCGGCCCCCATGCGCTTTCCGCGTCGGCCTGGCCGGTAATGCTGGTCTCCGGCAATGCCACGACCCCATCCGGGATCGCTACCAGGCTGAACGTGCCTGCACTGCTTTGCTCCAGTTGCAGCCCGGTCCCGCGCAACGCTTCACGCAATGCGCCTTGTGCATCGAATTGCCCTTTTACCGGCGCGGAAGTCTTGCCCGCTGCCAACCCCGGGTTCAGCGTCAGCGCCAAACCGGCCTGGCTGGCGATCTGGTTCAGGGTGGTGGCCAGCGACGCTGCCGGCAGATTGTAGGCGCGCACACTGGACGCTTGTTCGGCGGCGAGCAACTGGGTGCTGGCCAGCGAGGCGCTGAGGGCAATGGCCACGGCCAACAGGCTGGGGCGCAACAAGGTGTCTAGCGTGCGGGACATAGGGCGGCTCCTGAATGGAAATATTTCTCAATTGCCTATGTGCCGAGCGAGATGCAAAAAGTGATAGGGCTCGATGAAAATAATTTCTATTAGTGGGTGAGTGCTGTTTTTGAGGGCCTCATCGCAGGCAAGTCAGCTCCCACAGGGGAACGCATTCCACCTGTGGGAGCTGGCTTGCCTGCGATGACAATGGCCTATGCACCACAGGAGCCTACGGCTTGGGCGCCACCGTCACCCACCACGGCGTGTGTTGTTGAATCTGCACCGGCAAGGTCGGCAGCAGCGCGTTCAGTGCCAGGTTGGTGTCGTGCAGCGGGAAGCTGCCGGTGATCCGCAAGTCTGCCACTTGTTTATCCACACCCAGGTAGCCGGTGCGGTAGCGGCTCAGTTCCTCAACCACGTCGCCGAGCCGCGCGTTGTCCACCACCAGCATGCCGCGCGTCCAGGCGTCGGTGCCGGGGCTGACGGCAAGCATCGGGCCGAGGCTGTCGCGGCGCATCAGCACTTGCTGGCCTTCCTTGAAGATCTGCTCTTGATGCAGCGCTTCAGGCTGTGCGCCGACGGCAGACTGCAACACGCTGAGGCGGGTGCCATCTTCCTCGCGCTTGACGATAAACCGTGTGCCCAGGGCGCGCAGGCTGCCTTCGCGGGTTTCGACAAAAAACGGGCGGGCGTCGTTGTGGCCGGTTTCGACAAGGATCTCGCCTTCCTGCAATACGATCAGCCGACGTTTCTCGTCAAAGCGCACGTCAATGGCGCTGTGGGTGTTGAGGTTGATCACGGTGCCATCCGCCAGCTTCAGGGTGCGCTGTTCACCGGTGGCGGTGCGCTGGTCGGCCAGCCAATAGTTGAGCGGCACGTAGCGCTGGCCGACGAACAATGCCAGGCCGCACACCAGCACCACACTGGCCAGGCCGCTGCCGAGCTTGCGCACGCGGCGGCGAATGCCTTCGCGTGACTGCAGCAATGCCGCACGGGCCGGGCCCGAGGCCACACTGAAACGCTGATCGAGCATGCCCAACTGGCGCCAGGCGCGGGCGTGTTCTTCGTTGCTGGCCAGCCATTTGGCGAATTCTTCCTGCTCCACGGCACTGCCGTCGCCCGAGTCGAGGGACAGTTGCCAGGCAATGGCCGCGTCGAGCACCCGCGCCGACACCGGCTTGGAACTGACCGGGCTCACAGCGGCTCGCCATACAGGGCGATGTAGCACTGGCGGATACCCTGGGCCAGGTATTGCCGCACCCGCGGCACGGAAACCCCCAGGCGCTGGGCGATTTCGGCGTGGCCCATGCCGTCGAGGCGGTTGTAGAGGAAGGCCGCGCGGGCCTTGCTCGAGAGTTTGCCCAGCAGGCGGTCGATGGCCTTGAGGTCTTCGAGGATCAGTTGCTGTTCTTCCGGGGACGGGTGCTCGCTTTCCGGGATCAGCATCAGTTCGGTGAGGTAAGCCTGTTCCAGCGCGGCGCGGCGGAAATAATCGAACAGCAGGCCCTTGGCGATGGCCACCAGGAACGCCCGCGGCTCGCGGGGTTCACGCAGTTCTTCACGGCCCAGCAGGCGCATGAAGGTGTCCTGGCTGAGGTCTTCGGCGCGGCTGGGGCAGGCCACGTTGCGTCGCAGCCACGCCAACAGCCAGCGGCGATGGTCGCGGTACAACGCGCCAACAAGCTCACTGTGGGGACTTTGGATTGACGACAAGGCGACACCGATCGGAAAGTTTAAACTAACGAGAATTATTCGCGATTGTGGCAGAGGTGTAAGGCGGGTGCAATTGGCGTTGGTCGGGCGGCGGCGTAATGCTATCTATCATGGTGATGCCGCTTACTGTGGCGAGGGACCTTGCTCCCGCTCGGCTGCGCAGCAGTCGTAATCCAGGCAGTGCATTTATTCAGTTGGAAATGGGTTGGCTGATTTGGGGGCGCTTCGCACCCCAGCGGGAGCAAGCTCCCTCGCCACCATTAGAATGAGGGGGCTTGCTTGCGGCGTTTCCATTGGCCCAGGCGCTGTTGTAACGCGTGCGGGCTGTCGATCTGCTGCTGCCGTGCACGGCTGAACAAAATCAGCATCAGTTCCGCCGTTGCCAGCGCATCCGCACTGGCATGGTGGCGCTCGCCCACTTGCAGCTTGAAATGCGTGATCCAGTCATCCAGCCCGGCTTCGCGGATGTTGGCGTCGGGGCACAGCAGCGGGGCGATGTCGGCCACGTCCAGGAACGGGTGGTTCAAGCGATAGCCCAGGCTGTCCTTGAGTGCCCGGCACAGCATGTGTTGATCGAAGGGCGCATGAAACGCCAGCAGCGGGCTGTCGCCGACAAACTCCATGAAGTCCATCAGCGCCTCTGCCGGGTCACTGCCCGCCGCAATGGCGCTGGGCCCCAGGCCATGGATCAGCACGCTGGGGTTGAGCTTGGTCTCGGCCCGGTGCAGGGTGCGTTCGAACAATTGCGAGAAGTCCACTGCGCCGTCCTCGATCACCACGGCGCCAATTGAAAGCACCTGATCGCGATTGAGGTTCAGGCCGCTGGTTTCCAGGTCCACCACCACCCAGCGTTGGGCCCGCAGCGATCCGTCCCCCAGCTCCCCAGGTGTGGGCAATTGCTCGACGCGCCGTTGTTGCGCCGCATCCAGGCCAGGTTTGGGTTTGCGCAACCAGCCAAACCAGCTCACAGCTGATACCGCAACGTCAGGCTGCCTTGCAGGCGTTGGGCCTGGCGCAGGGATTCGCGCAGGATGCGCCGGTCGAGGTGGTTGAGGCTGTCGGGATCGACGCGGTTGGAGTAGGGCAGGTTCTCGCGGGTTTGCAGTTGGTGTTGTTGCATGCGAGTTTGCTGGATGAAGTGATAGGCCTCTTCATAGGCGGCGCCATCAAGGCGTTCGATGACTTCCCTGGCCACCAGTTGGCGCAAGCGCTCCAGGGTGTTGATGGCGCTGATGCCGTTGGCCAATGCCAGCAGACGGGCACCGTCGACAAATGGCGTGAGGCCTTGCACCTTGAGGTCGAGAGTTGCCTTGTCGGCGCCTTTGCGCGTCAACACAAAATCCCGGAAGCGCCCTACCGGCGGGCGCTGGCGCAACGCGTTCTCGGCCAGCATGCGCTGGAACAAACGGTTGTCTGCCACCTGGTCGAGAATGCCCTGGCGCAGTTGCTCGCACCCTTGCTCATCGCCCCACACCACCCGCAAATCAAAATAGATGCTCGAACCCAGCAGATTCTCCGGCGTCGCCTCACGGATAAACCCGGCAAAGCGCCGCGCCCATTCCGCCCGGGACAGGCACAGCTCCGGGTTACCGGCCATGATATTGCCCTTGCACAGGCTGAAGCCGCACAGCGCCAGGCTCTGGTTGATCTGTTGTGCCAGCGGCAGCAGGCGCCCGCGAATCTCGGCGGCTTCGGCGGCGTCCCGGGCTTCGAACAGGATGCCGTTGTCCTGGTCGGTATACAGCGTCTGCTCGCGGCGGCCCTCGCTGCCGAAACACAGCCAGCTGAATGGCACGCCCGGGTCGCCCTTGTCGGCCAGGGTCAACTCGATGACACGGCACACCGTGTGATCGTTGAGCAAGGTGATGATGTGGGTGATCTGCGTAGACGACGCGCCGTGGGCGAGCATGCGCTCCACCAACTGGCCGATTTCGCCGCGAATCGCCACCAGGTTTTCGACCCTGGGCGCATTGCGGATGGTGCGCGCCAGGTGCACCAGGTCCACCCGCTGCAGGGAAAACAGGTCACGCTCGGACACCACGCCACACAGGCGCTGATCCTTGACCAGGCACACGTGGGCGATATGCCGTTCGGTCATCGCAATCGCCGCGTCGAAGGCGCTGTGGTCCGGCGTGAGGAAAAACGGCGCCTGGGTCATATGGCGCTCGATGCCCTGGTTGAAATCACTGGTGCCGTCGGCCACCACCTGGCGCAGGTCCCGCAGGGTGAAAATCCCCAGGGGCGCCTTGTGTTCATCGACGATCACAATGCTGCCCACCTGCTGCTCGTGCATTTGCGTGACCGCTTCACGCAGCGGCGTCAGCGGGCTGCAGGTGACCGGGTGACGCATGGCCAATTCGCCCAGGCGGGTGTTCAGCGAATATTGGGTGCCGAGGGTTTCCACGGCCTTTTGCTGGACTTGCTGGTTGACCTGGTCCAGCAAGCTGCTCACGCCGCGCAAGGCAAAGTCGCGAAACGCGCTGGAAAGGGCGAACAGCTTGATAAAGGCCGGCTTGTTCAGTTGCAGGCAGAAGGTGTCTTCGGCGGCTTTGTGCTCGGTACGGGTGGCCCGCTCCCCCAGCAGCGCCGCCAGCGGAAAACATTCACCGGTGGTGATTTCAAAGGTGGTTTCTGTCGAGTCCGGCCGCTCGCCGACTACGCGCCCCTGCTTGACGATATAGAAGTGTTCCACCGGCCCGCCCGAGGGCTTGAGGATGCTCTCGCCGGGGCCGTAGAAGCGCAATTGACACTGCTCTACCAGAAATCCCAGGTGGGCGTTTTCCATTTGGTTGAACGGCGGGAAACGTTGCAGGAATTGCAGGGTGCCGTGGATGTTCTGCAACACAGCGGTTTTCCCCGCTTGTGTGAAAGCATCAGCTTTACTCATACCTATGACCGCAGTTTTTTTGTCGTTATCGTGCCCCATGGTCGACTCCTGCGCTGCGGGTGCCCATTGGACGTAAGTCTAGGTAGCGATTCGCCCTCACTTACTAGGGAAAAACCTTACATGAATATCGTCCAAACCCCGTAGAACGCCCACTAGGCAAACTTTCCGACGAAGTGCACATTGTTCGCCCTTCCGGCGATGTCTGACTTCTGTGCTGGGAGATTGAATAGAACTGCCGAGAAACGTATGTCCGACCACGATATTTTGAGTGATGCCGAGCGCGAGGCCCTGAGTGCTGTTATGCAGGAGCCGGATTTGCCGCCACAACGGGTTTTGATCGTGGATGACGACAAGGACGCGCGCGAACTGTTGGCAGAAATTCTTGGCCTGGACGGCATTCGTTGCATGACCGCCGACAGCGGCGAGGCTGCATGGGACTTGTTGAGTTCCAGCAGCTCCATCGGCTTGCTGATCACCGACCTGCGCATGACGCCGAGCAACGGGCTGCAATTGATTCGCCAGGTGCGCGAATCCACCCGGGCGGCGCTGCCGATCATCATCATGTCGGGTGACGCCGAAGCGCCGGATGTGATTGATGCGATGCATTTGAGCGTGGTGGACTTTTTGCTCAAGCCGATTGATAGCGTGAAGCTGGCGAAGATGGTGAAGCGGGAGTTGGGGATGGCGTCCTAGACGGTGCCATTGGTCTGATTTCGCGAAGAACTGTCAATTCTGACAGTAGGAATAGCTTGAGAGCGTCTGTTTACTGGTTTGGGGTGTGCTGATCGTCGATTAGCGCCTCACAAAGCCATGAACAGGAGTTCGCTATGAGCACCAAACTTTTTCGAGTTGAAGATAAGGCCTTGCAGGACGCAAGGGTGAGGGCACAATCCGGGGATGCTTTTGTTCTTGTGCTTGCTCCCGGCAAGTTTCGGTTTTTCAGCACCAAGGAAGTCCTCGGGTTCCTGTCATGGACAGCGGTGCTTGGGGCAGGTCAAGAGCGTATTGACCTGGATTATGGGCACGATGTGCCGAACGGCCTTCATGAATTCGAGGCAAGGGGCAGGCGCGTGACTTACCGGGCGCCGGACGGTAAGGATTATTTCGGACCTACTGAAGGGACGATCTTTCTTGAAGTTGAACGCCCCCCGACCGGTACCGCTTTCACGCACAAGGGTAACTTTTTGAATGTGCGGTTCGAGTCGGATGGTAATACGGTCGTTCTCAATGGCGGTTATAAACTCAGTTCTTCTTAAACTGCTGCAAAAAAGCCCTGATCTCTCGACCAGGGCTTATTTATTTACAGGCCGTTTTTAGCCTTGAACTCCCGACGCCGACGGTGCAACACCGGCTCGGTGTAACCGTTCGGCTGCTTGGTCCCTTCAATCACCAACTCCACCGCTGCCTGGAACGCGATGTTGCTGTCGAAATCCGGAGCCAGCGGACGATACAGCGCATCCCCGGCGTTCTGACGGTCCACCACCGGCGCCATGCGCTTGAGGCTTTCCATCACCTGGGCTTCATTGACGATGCCGTGGCGCAACCAGTTGGCAATGTGCTGGCTGGAGATACGCAGGGTGGCGCGGTCTTCCATCAGGCCGACGTCGTTGATGTCCGGGACTTTCGAGCAACCCACGCCCTGGTCGATCCAGCGCACCACGTAACCGAGGATGCCCTGGGCGTTGTTGTCCAGCTCGTTGCGGATTTCTTCGTCGGACCAATCGGTATTCTGGGCCAGGGGAATGGTCAGGATATCGTCTACCGAAGCACGTTCGCGCTTGGCCAGTTCGGCCTGGCGGGCGAACACGTCAACCTTGTGGTAGTGCAGCGCATGCAGCGCAGCCGCCGTCGGCGAAGGAACCCACGCCGTGTTGGCGCCGGCCAGCGGGTGAGCAATCTTCTGCTCCAGCATGGCGGCCATCAGGTCGGGCATCGCCCACATGCCTTTACCGATTTGTGCGCGGCCTTGCAGGCCGGTGCTCAAGCCGATGTCCACGTTCCAGTTTTCGTAGGCGCCGATCCACTTCTCGGCCTTCATGGCGGCCTTGCGCACCATCGCGCCGGCTTCCATGGAGGTGTGGATCTCGTCGCCGGTACGGTCGAGGAAGCCGGTGTTGATAAACACCACACGCTCGCTGGCCGCCTTGATGCAGGCCTTGAGGTTGACCGTGGTACGACGCTCCTCGTCCATGATCCCGACTTTGAGCGTATTGCGCGGCAGCTTCAGCACGTCTTCGATGCGACCAAACAGCTCGTTGGTGAACGCGGCTTCTTCCGGGCCATGCATTTTCGGTTTAACGATGTAGACCGAACCGGTGCGGCTGTTCTTGCGGCTGGTGTTGCCGTTAAGGCTGTGGATCGCCGACAGGCTGGTGAGCAGGCCATCGAGAATGCCTTCCGGCACTTCGTTGCCATCCTTGTCGAGGATCGCGTCGATGGTCATCAAGTGGCCAACGTTACGCACGAACAGCAGCGAACGACCGTGCAGGGTCACTTCCTTGCCGTCGGCACCGGTGTAGACGCGGTCGGCGTTCATGGTGCGGGTAAAGGTCTTGCCACCCTTGGCGACTTCTTCCGACAGGTCGCCCTTCATCAGGCCGAGCCAGTTGCGGTAGATCACCACCTTGTCATCGGCATCGACGGCGGCGACGGAGTCTTCGCAGTCCATGATGGTGGTCAGGGCGGCTTCCATCAGCACGTCTTTCACGCCGGCGGCGTCGGTCTGGCCGACCGGGGTGCTGGCGTCGACCTGGATTTCGAAGTGCAGGCCGTTGTGCTTCAGCAGGATGGCGGTCGGCTTGGCTGCGTCGCCCTGGTAGCCGATCAACTGGGCATCGCTGCGCAGGCCGCTGTTGCTGCCGCCCTTGAGGCTGACCACGAGCTTGCCGTCGACGATCTTGTAGCCGGTGGAATCCACATGGCTGCCGGCAGCCAGTGGTGCGGCTTCGTCGAGGAAGGCGCGGGCGAAGGCGATGACCTTGTCGCCACGCACCTTGTTGTAGCCTTTGCCTTTCTCGGCGCCGTCGGCTTCGCTGATGGCATCGGTGCCATAGAGCGCGTCATACAGCGAACCCCAGCGCGCATTCGAGGCGTTGAGGGCGAAACGGGCGTTCATCACCGGCACTACCAGCTGCGGGCCGGCCATGTGGGCAATTTCTTCATCGACGTTTTGGGTCGAGGCCTGGAAATCCGCGGCTTCTGGCAGCAGGTATCCGATATCTTGAAGGAAGGCTTTGTAGGCCACGGCGTCGTGTGCCTGGCCGGCGTGTGCCTGGTGCCAGGTGTCGATCCGCACTTGAAAATCGTCGCGTTTGGCGAGTAGGGCTTTGTTCTTCGGCGCCAGGTCGTGGATGACCTTGTCGGCACCGGCCCAGAACTGGTCGGCGGTAATGCCGGTACCAGGAATGGCTTCGTTGTTCACGAAGTCGAACAGGACTTTGGCGACCTGCAGGCCACCGACTTGAACGTGTTCAGTCATTGCTTGCCTCACTCTGCGGAGCTTATGCGCTTTTCAGCTTTTCAATTTACCAATGAAGCCTCTGGCCATGTAAACCGTGAACACGCTGCACCAGTACATGCCGTAGAAGGCGGCTGGGCGGGCGGCGTCGCGGTGCGTGGTTGCCTTGGCAGACATCGACCTAACGTTATGTAGTGCGCGATTGGGCATACTACATGATGAGTTGCGGTTGTGAAAATTAGACTAAATACGTCGTTTAGCGACCCACTTTGGTCGTACGGTCACAGTGGGGTACGGGATGTTCTCAAAAAACTATTGGATTGTTCCATATAAATATAAAAATGGTACACGATTTGTTTTCGCGGGCGCCTGCGTCCACCTTGTAGGAGCGAGCTTGCTCGCGAAGATCGTTAACGATAACGCGGGATGCCTGACACCCAACGGTGCTCTCACGTTCTTCGCGAGCAAGCTCGCTCCTACAGAATCATAAGAAGAGGACGACACCATGGACCATCTCGTACTGACTGTCATCGCCCCGGACAAACCCGGTGTGGTCGAACGCATCGCCCAATGCATCGCCGCCCATGGCGGCAACTGGCTGGAAAGCCGCATGGCGCACATGGCCGGGCAGTTTGCCGGGATTTTGCGGGTGAGCGTGCCGGCGGAAAATCGGCTGGACTTGATTGGCGCGCTGGAAGACTTGTCCACCCACGGCATTCGCGTGCTGCTGGGCGAAAGCAGTTCGCTCGCCCCCAGCGAGTCGCAACCCATCGCGATGGAACTGGTCGGTAACGACCGGCCGGGGATTGTTCGCGACATCACCGCGCTGCTCAGCAAGCAGGGCGTCAACCTGGAGCGCTTGATCACCGACGTGCGCCCGGCGCCCATGAGCAGCGACCTGCTGTTCCACGCCGAAGCCTTGCTGGCGGTGCCGTTGACGCTGCCCCTGGAAACCTTGCAGGCGGCGCTGGAAACCCTGGCCGACGACTTGATGGTGGAACTGGAACTACGCAGCGAGGAATAGTTGCCCACAAGGTTATGCATGGAAATCTTGCATGGGCCTGTGGATAACCTGTAGAGACCCGCGTCCGGCCCAGGCGGGCCGTGGCTCTTCGCCAGCTGGCTAAAAAACGAACAGTTTCAAGGGCTTGTGCACAAACGCCGGGGACCAGGCTGTGGATAACCTTGGGGTGAATGCCTGCAAGCCACACCGGCTGTGGCTTGCAGAGGTTTGTACGTTATTTGATCAGTTTTTCCGCACAGTCATCCAGGCGTCGATGCTGTAAACCACCAGGCCGGCCCAGATAAAGCAGAAGGCGATCAGCGTGGCGGGTGCCAGGTGTTCGTTGAACAACAGCACGGCTTCCAGCAACACCAGGGTGGGCGCCACGTATTGCAGGAAGCCCAGGGCGGTGTAGGGCAAATGCCGTGCGGCGGCGTTGAAACACACCAGCGGGATCAGCGTCACCGGGCCTGCGGCCACCAGCCACCACGCTTCGGAGGTGCTCCAGAATTCCATCTGTGCGCTGTGAGCCGAGGGGTTGAACAGCAACCATGCGATGGCAATCGGCACCAGCATCCAGGTTTCCACCACCAGCCCGGGCAATGCCTTGACCGGCGCCTGCTTGCGGATCAACCCGTAGAAACCAAAGGTCGCCGCCAGGACCAGGGATACCCACGGCAGGCTGCCGACTTGCCAAACCTGTTGCGCCACGCCTACCGCTGCCAGGCCCACGGCCACCCATTGCAGGCGGCGCAGGCGCTCGCCGAGGATCACCATGCCCAGCAGCACGTTCACCAGCGGGTTGATGTAGTAACCCAGGCTGGCCTCCAGCATGCGGCCACTGTTCACCGACCACACATAGGTCAGCCAGTTGGCCGCGATCAAGGTGCCGCTCAGGGCCAGGATCGCCAGGCGCCTGGGGTTGTCCCGCAGTTCGCGAAACCAGCCGGGGTGTTTCCAGACCATCAACAGCACACTGCCGAACAGCGCCGACCACAGCACGCGGTTGACGATGATTTCTGCGGCGGGAACGCTGGCGATGGCTTTGAAGTAGAGCGGGAACAGGCCCCAGATGACGTAGGCGCTCAGGCCCAATATGTACCCGCGACGGGGGTTGGCGGCTTGCATGCAGAATCCTTGCTTAGGCAGCTAACAAAGCCGCGATTGTAAGGATATTTGTCAGGGGATGTGTGTTGAAAGTGTAGGGCCCAAGGTCAGGGCCCAGACGGTAGGGATCAGAACAGCTTCAACGGTTCTTCATTGAGCGCCGACAACTGCTCGCGCAACGCCAGCACCTGGTCGCCCCAGTAACGTTCGCTGCCAAACCAGGGAAAGCTGTGGGGGAACGCCGGGTCGTCCCAGCGCCGTGCAAGCCAGGCGCTGTAGTGCATCAGGCGCAGGGCGCGCAGCGGTTCGATCAGGGCCAGTTCGCGCGGGTCGAAGTCGTGGAATTCCTGGTAGCCGTCCATCAATTCCGACAGTTGCCCCAGGCATTCCTGACGATCACCGGCGAGCATCATCCACAGGTCCTGAACGGCGGGGCCCATGCGGCAGTCGTCGAGGTCGACGATGTGGAACATCTCGTCGCGGCACATCATGTTGCCGGGGTGGCAATCGCCGTGCATGCGGATGTTCTTGTGGGGCGTGGCCTTGTAGACATCTTCCACCCGCTTGAGCAGGTCGCGGGCCACGGACTCGTAGGCTGGCAGCAGGCTGCGAGGAATGAAGTTGCCTTCCAGCAGGGTGTTCAAAGAGTCGTGACCGAAGTTCTTCACGCCCAGGGCTTCGCGGTGTTCGAAGGGGCGGGTGGAACCGACCGCATGCAGGCGGCCGAGCAATTGGCCGAGACGATACAACTGGTCGAGGTTGCCCGGCTCCGGTGCGCGTCCGCCACGGCGCGGGAACAGGGTGAAGCGGAAACCCGCGTGCTCGAACAGGCTTTCACCGTTGTGAATCATCGGCGCCACCACCGGCACTTCGCACTCGGCCAGTTCGAAGGTGAAGCTGTGTTCTTCGAGGATCGCTTCGTTGGTCCAGCGTTGCGGCCGATAGAACTTGGCGATCAAGGGCTCGGAGTCTTCGATGCCGACCTGGTAGACACGGTTTTCGTAGCTGTTGAGCGCGAGGATGCGGGCGTCGCTGAGGAAACCGATGCTTTCGACTGCGTCGAGCACCAGGTCAGGGGTCAGTGTTTCAAACGGGTGTGCCATGCGAACTCCTGCGCGCAGCAGGGCGCCGCGTCCGGCCGGGTATGGTAACGCACCGGGGTCGAGATAGGTGGTGACTGTTCTGACGCCTTCGCGAGCAAGCCCGCTCCCACATTTGACCGAGTTCCACCTTAGGAATGCGGTCAAGTGTGGGAGCGGGCTTGCTCGCGAAGAGGCCTTATCAGGCGCCGACGATCCCGCCATCATCCCGACGAATCGCCATCACCGAGGACCGTGGCTTGCCATTTGGCAGATGCTCCGGCCAGGTCGAACCACCGGTTTCCCCCGGATGCTGAATCCCCACAAACAGGGTTTTCTGGTCCGGCGAGAAGCTGATCCCGGTCACTTCACAGGCCACCGGCCCCACCATGAACCGCCGAATTTCACCGGTCGATGGGTCGGCACACAGCATCTGGTTATTGCCCATCCCGGCAAAGTCGCCGCCGTTGCTGTAGTCGCCATCGGTGAGGATCCACAACCGCCCGGCCTTGTCGAAGCCCAGCCCGTCCGGGCTGTTGAACATGTTCTGCGGGTTGATGTTGGACGAGCCGCCTTTTGGCGTGCCGGCATGCACCGCCGGGTTGCCGGCCACCACGAACAAATCCCAGCTGAAGTCCGGCGCGCCATGGTCGTTGGCATTGGCCTTCCAGCGCAGGATCTGCCCGTAGACGTTTTTCTCCCGCGGGTTCGGGCCGCCCACCGGCTGGCCGTCTTCGCCGCGCTTGGCGTTGTTGGTCAGGGTGCAATACACCTGGCCGTCGGTGGGGCTGACCACGATCCATTCCGGGCGGTCCATGCGGGTGGCTTTCACCACGCTGGCGGCCAGGCGCGCGTGGATCAGCACTTCGGCCTGGCTGGCAAAACCGCTGTTGGCGTCGATGCCGTTCTTGCCGTAGGTCAGCTCGACCCATTGGCCCTGGCCCTTGGGATGGTCGGCATTGCCGTCGCCCGCGTCGAAAATCGCCACATACAAGGTGCCGTGGTCCAGCAGGTCCTTGTTGGCCTTGGGATTCTTGTGATTGATCTTGTCGCGGCTGATGAACTTGTAGATGAACTCGCCGCGCTCGTCGTCGCCCATGTACACCACGGCGCGGCCGTCGCGGGTTTCCGCCAGCGCAGCATTTTCATGCTTGAAGCGGCCGAGGGCGGTGCGCTTGATCGGTGTGGATTGCGGGTCGAACGGGTCGATTTCCACTACCCAGCCATGGCGGTTGAGTTCGTTGGGATTCTTGGCCATGTCGAAGCGCGGGTCGTGGGGGTGCCAGTTGATGTCTTTGCTCGCGGCGACCACGCCATAGCGTTTCTGCCCGGCGTCGAAGGTCTGTTGCGGGTTGCTGCTGCCGAAGCAGTCGGTGAAGTTCTCTTCGCAGGTGAGATACGTGCCCCACGGGGTCTTGCCGTTGGCACAGTTCTGGAAGGTGCCGAGGACTTTTTTGCCGGTTTTATCGGCGCTGGTTTTCAGCCAGGCATGGCCCGCCGCAGGGCCGCCGAAGCGGATCGGCGAGTTGCCGTGGATGCGCCGGTTGTATCGCGAGTCCTGGACGAACTGCCAGGTGTCGCCTTTGCGCCGTACTTCGATCACCGACACGCCTTCGCTGGCCAACGCCTTGCGCACGTCTTCGGCCGATTGCGGCGCGCCGCCGTGGGCGTAGAGGTAGCGGTAGTTGGTGTATTCGTTGTTGATCGCCATCAGCGCGCGGTTGTCGTCACCGGGGAAGGCGAACAGGCTCATGCCGTCGTTGTTGTCGCCGAACTGTTGTTCCTGGGCCTTGGCGGTGCCGTTGCCGCTGGGGTCGAAGGCCGGCGCGTTCTTGTGCAGCGGCTGGCCCCAGCTGATCAGTACCGAGGCGCTGTAGCCGGGCGGCAGGGTGATGGTGTCGCTGGTGGCTGCGGCGATGCTGGTGAAACCCAGCAATGGGCTGTTCGACGCGGCGTTGACCGCCAGGGCACTGCGGGTCAGCAGGTTGCCGCCGAGGAACATCGCGGCACCGCACAGGGCGCCGGCACCGATAAAACGCCGGCGGGTGAGGCCGACCATCTGTTCCAGGTCGGTGGCTTGGTTTTCTTCTAATAGGCTCATTTCAGGCTCCCTGCGGGTTTTTGCAGCCACCTTAGGGAGCAGTCGTGACGAAATTGTTGCAGTTTGAAGCGCTACACCGGAGTGCCCAGCAGCACGTTACTGGGGGAGAACTGCACCTTCACTTGCAGGCCTTCGGCGGCATGGATCTGCGCAAGCGCGTCGGGCCGGGCCAGGGCGCAGAGAACCTGGCCGTTGGGCAAGGTGATCCGCACCTCGCTGGGGCCGTCTTCGGCATCGAGAATGGCCTCGATTTTTCCTTCCAGGCAATTGTGTCCAGGTGTTGCTGCCTGCGTGACGGCCAGTACTTCAAGCCAGCCGGCCTTGATCAGGGCGACGACTTCGGTGCCGATCTCCAGCTCCAGGCGCAAGGTGCTGTCGTGGGTGATCTGCGCATCCAGGCGCAGCCCGGCTGCCAGCTCCAGGCGAATCAGGTCATTGCGGCCGTGGCTGTCGATGGCGATCACCCGGCCATGCAACTGGTTACGTGCGCTGGTGCGCAGCATCAGGCGGCCCAGCAGGTTGAAGTCGCTGGCGTCTTCGGCGGAGTCCAGCACCTGGGCTTGCAGCACCTGCAGGCGTTGGTAAAGGCGTAATACCCGCTCACCCTCGGCCGTCAACCTGGCGCCGCCACCGCCCTTGCCGCCGACGCTGCGTTCCACCAGGGGCTTTTGCGCCAGGTTGTTCAGCTCGTCGATGGCGTCCCAGGCCGCCTTGTAGCTCAGCCCCGCGCTCTTTGCGGCGCGGGTGATGGAGCCTTGTTCGGCAATATGTTGCAGCAGTGCAATGCGCTGCGGGCGACGGACGATGTGTTGGCTCAAGAGGGTTGGCAGGGACATGGTTACACGCTTCGATGGAATGGGCTGACGTTGCGGGCAGGGCGCCCGCGAGTCAAGTCATGTGCCGGGCTTGGGCGTACGGGCCAGGCAATACACATCCACCTGTCGGGCGCCGGCATCCATTAACAGGCGGGCGAGACTGCTGGCGGTGGCGCCGGTAGTCAGTACGTCGTCGATCAGCGCCAAGTGCCGGCCTTTGACTTGCGCGCCGTCGGCCAGGGCGAAGGCCTGGTGCAGGTTGCGCTTGCGGGTCCTGGCGTCCAGGTCTTGCTGCGCCACGGTTTCACGCGGCCGTGACAGCAGGTGCTCATCCCAGGGGATGTTCAGGTCCTCACTCAGCCAGCGGGCGAGCATTGCCGCCTGGTTGAACCCCCGTTCCCGCAGGCGTTTGCGGGCCAGGGGCACGGGCAGCAGGCAGTCGGGGCGAGCCAGCGCGGCATCTTCATAGCGGTGTTGCAGGAATTGTCCCAACAGGTGCGCAAGCAGATGCCCCAGCGGCCAGCGGGCCTGATGCTTGAAACGGCTGATCAGGCTGTCGATGGGGAAGCTGTAGGTCCACGGCGCGACGACCTGCTTGAACGCCTGAGGTTGCTTCAAGCACTGGCCGCACACCAGGCCCGTCGCCGGCAACGGCAGTGCGCACACCTCGCAATGTTCCATCAGCCAGGGCAGCTCGGTTTCGCAGGCGCTGCAGACAGGATCGGCCGTTCCGCTGCTTTCATCGCAGATTAAACAGGTTTGGTTGCTTTTTAACCAGATGTAAACCTCGTGTTTGTTCTCAAGTTGACAGTGCATGAATCTTCCTTAAATATGCCGAGCATCCGTGTCGTACCTGTGGGTATTACTCCCACAGGGCTTGCCAAAGCATAATCAAGGAATCGCCCATGAGCGCCAGCATCACTGCCAACCTGCGTCACGATTGGTCTTTAGCCGAAGTCAAAGCGCTGTTCGTGCAGCCCTTCAACGACCTGTTGTTCCAGGCGCAGACCGTGCACCGCGCGCATTTCGACGCCAACCGCGTCCAGGTTTCCACGCTGCTGTCGATCAAGACCGGCGCCTGTCCGGAAGATTGCAAATATTGTCCGCAGTCGGGCCACTACAACACCGGTCTGGAAAAAGAGAAGCTGATGGAAGTGCAGAAGGTCCTCGAAGAGGCCGCTCGCGCCAAGGCCATCGGTTCGACCCGTTTCTGCATGGGCGCCGCCTGGAAGCATCCGTCAGCCAAAGACATGCCCTACGTGCTGGAGATGGTCAAAGGCGTGAAGGCCATGGGCCTGGAAACCTGCATGACCCTCGGCCGTCTCGACCAGGACCAGACCGAAGCCCTGGCCCAGGCCGGCCTCGATTACTACAACCACAACCTCGACACGTCGCCGGAGTTCTACGGTTCGATCATCACCACCCGCACCTACGGTGAGCGCCTGCAAACCCTGGCGTACGTGCGTGATTCGGGGATGAAGATCTGCTCCGGCGGCATCCTCGGCATGGGCGAGTCCCTGGACGATCGCGCCAACCTGCTGATCCAGCTGGCCAACCTGCCGGAGCATCCGGAATCGGTGCCGATCAACATGCTGGTGAAAGTCGCCGGTACGCCGCTGGAAAACGCCGACGACATCGACCCGTTCGACTTCATCCGCATGCTGGCGGTGGCGCGCATCCTGATGCCGCAGTCCCATGTCCGGCTGTCGGCCGGGCGTGAGGCAATGAACGAGCAGATGCAGGCCCTGGCGTTTTTTGCCGGCGCCAACTCGATTTTCTACGGCGACAAACTGCTGACCACCGCCAACCCGCAGGCGGACAAGGACATGCAACTGTTCTCGCGCCTGGGCATCTTGCCGGAAGCTCGTGAAGAGCACGCCGATGAAGTGCACCAGGCGGCGATCGAGCAGGCGCTAGTGGAGCAGAAGAGCAGCGAGCAGTTTTACAACGCGGCTGTTTGATAAGTCCACTTTGGAATGCCATCCAAATGTGGGAGCGGGCTTGTTCGCGAAGGCGGTGTGTCAGCCAATACATAAGCTGACTGATCCACTGCTTTCGCGAGCAAGCCCGCTCCCACATTTTTGACTGCGTTCAACCTGATCTACCGAGGTCTCATGTCTTTCGATCTCGCCGCGCGTCTTGCGGCTCGTCGTGCCGAACACCTGTATCGCCAACGTCCACTGCTGCAGAGCCCGCAAGGCCCTGACGTGGTGGTCGACGGCCAGCCGTTGCTGGCGTTCTGCAACAACGATTACCTGGGCCTGGCCAATCACCCGCAAGTGATTGAAGCCTGGCGCGCGGGCGCGGCTCGCTGGGGCGTGGGTGGCGGCGCTTCGCATCTGGTGATCGGCCACAGCACGCCGCACCATGAACTGGAAGAGGCCCTGGCCGACCTCACCGGTCGCCCGCGGGCGCTGCTGTTCACCACCGGTTACATGGCCAACCTTGGCGCCGTCACCGCGCTGGTGGGGCAGGGCGATACGGTGCTGGAAGACCGCCTTAACCACGCCTCGTTGCTGGATGCCGGTTTGCTCTCGGGTGCGCGCTTCAATCGCTACTTGCACAACGATGCTGAAAGCCTGGCCAAGCGCCTGGAGAAAGCCACCGGCAATACGCTGGTGGTGACCGACGGCGTGTTCAGCATGGACGGCGACCTGGCGGATCTGCCCTCACTGGCCCGTGAAACCCGGGCCAAGGGCGCATGGTTGATGGTGGATGACGCCCATGGCTTCGGGCCTTTGGGCGCCAACGGTGGCGGGATCGTCGAGCATTTTGGCTTGAGCCAGGAAGATGTGCCGGTGCTGGTCGGCACGCTCGGCAAGGCCTTCGGTACCGCTGGCGCCTTTGTGGCGGGCAGCGAAGAGCTGATCGAAAGCCTGATCCAGTTCGCCCGCCCGTATATCTACACCACCAGCCAACCGCCGGCATTGGCCTGCGCCACGCTGAAAAGCCTGGAATTGCTGCGCACCGAGCATTGGCGCCGTGAGCATCTCAATGGGCTGATCCGCCAGTTCCGCCAGGGCGCCGAGCAGATTGGCCTGGAACTGATGGACAGTTTCACGCCGATCCAGCCGATCATGATTGGCGACAGTGCCCGCGCCGTGCGTTTGTCGCAGATGCTGCGCGAGCGCGGGCTGATGGTCACCGCGATTCGGCCACCGACCGTGCCTGCCGGTAGCGCTCGCCTGCGGGTGACCCTGACGGCGGCCCACAGCAACGCCCAGGTGCAGCTATTGTTAAGCGCATTGGAAGAGTGTTTCCGCTTGTTAGGCCAGGAGCCCGACCATGCGTGATCGACTGATATTGCTGCCTGGCTGGGGCCTCGGCGTTTCGCCGCTGGAACCGCTGGCGGCGGCGTTGCAGGGGCTGGATGAACACTTGCAGGTGCAGATCGAACCGTTGCCGGACGTGGAGTCGGACGACCTTCAAGAGTGGCTCGATGAGCTGGATTCGACCTTGCCCCAAGACGTCTGGCTGGGTGGTTGGTCCCTCGGCGGCATGCTTGCTGCCGAGTTGGCCGCCCGGCGCGGTGATCATTGTTGCGGTTTGCTCACCTTTGCCAGCAACGCAAGCTTCGTGGCCTGGTCCCGCTGGGACCATGGCATGCACGAAGAGGATTTTATTGCGTTTCTTGACGGTTGCCGCCTTGATCCGGTTGCGACGTTAAAACGCTTCAGTCTGCTTTGCGCCCGGGGTTCCAGCGATCCCCGATCACTTGCTCGGCTATTGCTGGCGGGTGCCCCTAAAACCTCCGCGCAGACCTTGCTCAGTGGTCTGGAGCTGTTGGGCCGATTGGACACCCGTCAGGCGTTGGTCGACTTTCAAGGGCCGCAGTTGCATCTGTTTGCCGGGCTGGACGGGCTGGTTCCGGCTGAAGTGGCCAGTGAGTTGTTCGCCTTGTTGCCTGACGTTGAAATCGGCCTGATTGAACAGGCCGGTCACGCTTTTCTACTGGAGGACCCCCACGGTGTGGCGGGGGCCATCCAGGCTTTTTTGCATGAGTGCGGTGATGACTGATTTGTCCCATGTGCTGCCCGGCGGCTTGCCAGACAAGCGCCAGGTAGCGGCCTCCTTTTCCCGCGCAGCCGCCAGTTACGACAGCGTTGCCGAGTTGCAGCGTGCGGTGGGCAGCGAGCTGCTGCGGCGTTTGCCCGAAGGTCTTTCTCCACAACGCTGGCTGGACCTGGGCAGTGGCACCGGCTATTTCAGTCGTGTGCTGGGCCAGTCATTTGCGGGTAGCCAGGGTTTCGCCCTGGATATCGCCGAGGGCATGCTCAAGCACGCCCGGCCGCTGGGCGGTGCACAACATTTCATCGCTGGCGATGCCGAGCGCTTGCCGTTGCAGGACGCCAGTTGCGGGCTGATCTACTCCAGTTTGGCGGTGCAGTGGTGCTCGGATTTTGCCGCAGTGCTCAGCGAAGCGCGGCGGGTATTGCAGCCCGGTGGCGTGCTGGCATTTGCCAGCCTCTGCGTGGGTACGCTGGATGAGTTGCGCGAAAGCTGGCGCGCAGCGGATGGCATGGTTCATGTGAACCGCTTCCGGCCGTTCAGTGCTTATGAGCAACTGTGCGCAGCCAGTGGTTTGCGGGTGCGCATTCTGGAGCAGTGTCCCCACGTGTTGCATTACCCCGACGTGCGCAGCCTGACCCACGAACTGAAAGCGTTGGGTGCGCACAATCTGAACCCGGGGCGCCCAGGAGGGTTGACGGGCCGGGCGCGGATTGTTGCACTGGTGCAAGCCTACGAGCAGTTCCGCCAGGCCCAGGGCCTGCCGGCAACTTATCAAGTGGTGTACGCCGTCCTGGAGAAACCTCTATGAATGCCGCTTACTTCATCACGGGGACCGACACCGACGTCGGCAAGACCACCGTCGCTGCCGGTCTACTGCATGCCGCGCGGCAAGCCGGCAAAAGTACGGCGGCGGGCAAGCCGGTAGCCTCTGGGTGCCAGCTGACGCCCAAGGGCCTGCGCAATTCGGACGCCCTGGCGTTGCTGGCCGAGTGTTCGTTGCCGTTGAGTTATGCCGAGGTCAACCCGGTGGCCTTCGAGCCGGCCATCGCGCCGCATCTGGCGGCCCGTGAAGCCGGCGTGGCGCTGACGGTGCAGTCGTTGTTGAAGCCCATGCAGCACGTTCTCGCCAAACAGGCGGACTTCACCTTGATCGAAGGTGCGGGCGGCTGGCGTGTGCCATTGGCGGACCAGGACAATTTGTCGGACCTGGCCCAGGCGCTGAAGCTGCCGGTGATCCTGGTGGTGGGTGTGCGGCTGGGGTGTATCAGTCACGCGTTGTTGACCGCAGAAGCCATCGCCCGGGACGGGTTGCCGCTGGCGGGCTGGGTGGCCAATATCATCGACCCCAAGACCTCTCGTCTGGAAGAAAACCTCGCGACCCTGGCTGAACGACTCCCCGCGCCATGCCTGGGAAGGGTGCCCAAGCTCAAGCATCCCAGCGCCGAAGCGGTCGCCGCGTACTTGCAACTGGACCTGCTTGACTAGTTTTGCCTATCGCGAAGGCATTATGCCATTAGTGTTTTTGACGGGCGTTTTGCCGGTAGGTCTGCTTCAATAACAGTTCACGATTCTCTTATAGGCAGGTTCACGCCATGGAAATCTCTGGTAGCAGTGCGTTTTACTCGGGACTGAGCGCGATTCAGACCGGGCAGAACCGTGTCGACCAGGCCGCCGGCAAGATTGCCAGCGCCGCCACTTCCCAGCCTTCGGACGCGCAAAGTGATCGTTTGCGTTCGGTAGACGCCAATCAGGCGAGCAACTCGGCGAGCAACATGGTCGAGATGGCCCAAGGCAAGTTCCAGGTTGAACTGGGCGCCAAAGTCGCCAAGGCTTCCGACGAAATGCTCGGCACCTTGATCGATACTTACGCATAACCCCCCCCTCTTATCGTGCGAGCTGGCATCTCTGTGGGAGCTGGCTTGCCTGCGATAGCGTCACCTCGATCCTCCTGATACACCGCGGCGCCCGCATCGCAGGCAAGCCAGCTCCCACACTGATCTTCACCGCTCAATAATCTTTTTCCCCCTGAATCGTCATGCGGCATTTCGCTGCAGGCCTTGCCGTGCCTGACGTTGACCTGCGTCATGACAAACGGCGTTTGCGCGACGCTTGACAAGGATTGGTCGTAAACGTATGTTTCAAACAACTGTTTGACCGCCACAACACATCCATGCGGTTGTTCATCCCAGATACATCAGCAGAGGTTTATCGCTATGCCTGACTACAAGGCCCCCTTGCGTGATATTCGCTTCGTTCGTGACGAACTGCTTGGCTATGAAGCGCACTATCAGAGCCTGCCGGCTTGCCAGGACGCTACCCCGGACATGGTTGACGCCATTCTCGAAGAAGGCGCCAAGTTCTGTGAGCAGGTACTGGCACCGCTGAACCGCGTGGGTGATATCGAAGGTTGCACCTGGAGCGAGTCAGGCGTTAAGACCCCTACCGGTTTCAAAGAAGCCTACAAACAGTTCGTTGAAGGCGGCTGGCCAAGCCTGGCCCACGACGTGGCGCACGGTGGCCAGGGCCTGCCGGAATCCCTGGGCCTGGCGGTCAGCGAAATGGTCGGCGAGGCCAACTGGTCGTGGGGCATGTACCCGGGCCTGTCCCATGGCGCGATGAACACCATTTCCGAGCACGGCACCCCCGAGCAGCAAGAGGCTTACCTGACCAAACTGGTGTCGGGCGAGTGGACCGGCACCATGTGCCTGACCGAACCGCACTGCGGCACCGACCTGGGCATGCTGCGCACCAAGGCCGAGCCTCAGGCTGATGGTTCCTACAAGGTTTCCGGTACCAAGATCTTCATCTCGGCCGGCGAACACGACATGGCCGACAACATCGTCCACATCGTGCTGGCTCGCCTGCCGGACGCACCGGCTGGCACCAAGGGCATTTCGCTGTTCATCGTTCCCAAGTTCGTACCAAACGCCGACGGTTCGATTGGCGAACGCAACGCGGTGTCCTGTGGTTCCCTGGAACACAAGATGGGTATCCACGGCAACGCCACCTGCGTGATGAACTTCGACGCGGCCACCGGTTTCCTGATCGGCCCGGCGAACAAAGGCCTGAACTGCATGTTCACCTTTATGAACACCGCTCGCCTGGGCACCGCGCTGCAAGGCCTGTCCCACGCTGAAATCGGCTTCCAGGGCGGCCTGAAATACGCTCGTGACCGCCTGCAAATGCGCTCCCTGACTGGCCCGAAAGCGCCGGACAAGGCCGCTGACCCGATCATCGTGCACCCTGACGTGCGCCGCATGCTGCTGACCATGAAAGCCTTCGCCGAAGGCAACCGCGCGATGGTGTACTTCACCGCCAAGCAGGTTGACGTGGTCAAGTACGGCACTGACGACGAAGCCAAGAAACAGGCTGACGCACTGCTGGCGTTCATGACCCCGATTGCCAAGGCGTTCATGACCGAAGTCGGTTTTGAAGCCGCCAACCACGGCGTGCAAATCTACGGCGGCCACGGCTTCATCGCCGAGTGGGGCATGGAGCAGAACGTTCGCGACAGCCGCATTTCGATGCTGTACGAAGGCACCACCGGCATCCAGGCCCTCGACCTGCTGGGCCGTAAAGTGCTGATGACCCAAGGCGAAGCGCTGAAGGGCTTCACCAAGATCGTCCACAAGTTCTGCCAGGCCAACGAAGGCAACGAAGCGGTACAAGAATTCGTTGCACCGCTGGCGGCACTGAACAAAGAGTGGGGCGAGTTGACCATGAAGGTCGGCATGGCAGCCATGAAGGACCGTGAAGAAGTCGGCGCCGCTTCGGTGGATTACCTGATGTACTCCGGCTACGCCTGCCTGGCCTACTTCTGGGCCGACATGGCCCGCCTGGCCGCCGAGAAACTGGCTGCCGGCACCAGCGAAGAAGGCTTCTACACCGCCAAGCTGCAGACTGCGCGCTTCTACTTCCAGCGCATCCTGCCGCGTACCCGCACCCACGTTGCAACCATGCTGTCGGGCGCCAACAACCTGATGGACATGAAAGAAGAGAACTTCGACCTGGGCTACTAAGCCTCGGCCAGTTCGCTTCAAAAGCCGCCGCTCCTTCGGGAGCGGCGGTTTTTTTTGCGCGATAAAAAACCACAGTACCGCACTCAGGGATTGCTCCGAGCGGCCGTTACAGTGATGGCAATGTGATACGCATCACATTGAATGTGCTTAACTGTGATCAGTGAAGGCAATGTGCCATCTTTTTTGTGGGTCGGAGCTTTACCCTTGTCGCGCGCGTCTGCTGTACGTTTCAGTCATTTTTTACCTTCACTGCTTTTACTGCTGGCGGGGCTCTCGGCTGCGTATGTGAAGGATCTCAATGTGTTCTTCACTTCACTGTTCAATGTGCTGCCGACCCTCGTGCTGCTGCTGGGCGGTTCGTACTGCGCGGTCTACCGGCGCCAACGAGAGCTGTTCCTGATGATCACGGTGTACGTGGTCTATTTCCTGCTGGATACCCAGACCGATTACTACCGCGATAACGGTCGCGTGCGGGACGACGCGGCCGTGGTCTTCCATCTGTGTTGCCTGTTGTTACCGTTGCTGTTCGGCATCTACGCGGTCTGGCAAGAAAAAACCCACCTGTTTCGCGACTTCGTCGCACGCTGCGCGGTGCTGTTTGCGGTAGGCAGCGTGGCGCTTGCCCTTGAACAAAGTTTTCCCCATGCCTTGTTGAGCTGGTTGGCTGAAATTCGCTGGCCCGCCTTGCATGGACGCTGGATGAGCCTGATCCAGCTGTCCTATCCGATGTTCCTGATTGGTTTTGTGACCCTGGCCGCGCAGTACTGGTATCAACCAAGACCGCTGCACGCCGCGCAGCTGGTAGGGTTGCTGGGCTTGTTCTGGATGTTGCCGCAGACGTTCATCCTGCCGTTCACCCTGAACATCATGTGCAGCCAGGTGATGCTGATGATTGCTGCCGGGGTGGCCCACGAGGCTTATCAAATGGCCTTCCGTGACGAGCTGACCGGGTTGCCGGGCCGCCGCGCGCTCAATGAGCGCATGCAACGCCTGGGGCGCAATTATGTGCTGGCCATGGGCGACGTCGATCACTTCAAGCGTTTCAACGATACCCATGGCCACGACGTGGGCGACCAGGTACTGCGCCTGGTGGCCAGCAAGTTGTCCAAGGTCAACGGCGGCGGCCGGGCCTACCGCTATGGCGGTGAGGAATTTGCCGTGGTATTCGCCGGCAAGACCCTGGATGAATGCCTGCCGCACCTGGAAGAGATCCGCGAAATCATCGCCAACTACGACATCAAGCTGCGTAACCCGGACCGTCCCCACGACGACCAGCAGGGGCGCCAGCGTCGTGTGGGCAATGGCGCTTCCAGCGTGTCGGTGACCGTCAGCATCGGTGTGGCCGAACGCCAGGCCGAGCAGCGCAGCCCTGAAGAAGTGCTCAAATCCGCCGACCAGGCGCTGTACAACGCCAAGGGCGCGGGGCGTAACTGCGTGGTCGCTGCGGGGCAGACCCGCCGCGGCGCGGTCCGCATGGACAGCGCTGCCGGTTGAGTGATGGTGGTGTATTCAGCGGCCCTACAGTGATTGTCCGGTGGGCCGTGGGGCAGTAGGTTGAAGGCATCTGCTGCCGGAGACATTGCCATGCCTGACTATAAAGCTCCCCTGCGCGACATGCGCTTTCTGATCGATCACGTCTTTGACTTCCACGGCCACTACGCCGCGCTGGGTGCAAGCGATGCCAGCCCGGACATGGTCGGCGCGATCCTCGAGGAAGGTGCGAAGTTCTGCGAAAACGTCCTGGCGCCGTTGAACCGCTCCGGCGATGAAGAAGGCTGCCATTTCGACAACGGTGTGGTGACCACGCCCAAGGGCTTCAAGGAAGCCTTCGCGCAGTACGTGGAAGGCGGCTGGCACGGTTTGGCGGCTGACCCGGCCTACGGCGGGCAGGGCTTGCCAATGTCCCTGGGCCTGGTGCTCGCGGAGATGATCTCCTCCAGCAATACGTCCTGGGGCATGTACCCTGGCCTGACCCACGGTGCGATGTCGGCGATCCGTGCCCACGGCACTGAAGAGCAGAAAAACACCTACCTGAGCAAACTCACCGCGGGCCAGTGGACCGGCACCATGTGCCTGACTGAAGCCCATTGCGGCACCGACCTTGGCCTGATCAAGACCCGCGCCGTACCGCAGGCCGACGGCAGTTATGCAGTCACCGGCAGCAAGATTTTCATCTCGGCCGGCGAGCATGACATGAGTGACAACATCATCCACCTGGTGCTGGCCAAGCTGCCGGATGCGCCGGCCGGCACCAAGGGAATCTCGCTGTTTATCGTGCCCAAGTTCCATGCCGACTCGGGCGAGCGCAACACGATGAGTTGCGGCTCCATCGAGCACAAGATGGGCATCAAGGCGTCGGCCACCTGTGTGCTGAACTTCGATGGCGCCCGGGGTTTCCTGATCGGTGAGGCGAACAAGGGCCTCAACTGCATGTTCACCATGATGAACCATGCGCGCCTGGGCACCGGCATGCAGGGCCTTTGCCTGGGGGAAGCGAGCTTCCAGGGTGCGATCAAGTACGCCAACGACCGCTTGCAGATGCGCTCGCTGACCGGCGCCAAGGCACCCGAAAAAGCCGCTGATCCGATCATCGTCCACCCGGATGTGCGGCGCATGTTGCTGACCATGAAAGCCTTCAATGAAGGCAACCGCGCATTGACCTACTTCTCGGCACAGTTGCTCGATACCGCACACCTGAGTGGCGACGAGGGGCAACGCCAGGAAGCCGAAGACCTGTTGGCCTTCCTTACGCCGATCTGCAAGGCGTTCATGACCGAAACCGGGCTGGAGGTGACCAACCACGGCATGCAGGTGTTCGGTGGCCATGGCTTCATTCGTGAATGGGGCATGGAGCAACTGGTTCGCGATTGCCGGATTGCGCCGATCTATGAAGGGACCAACGGCATCCAGGCCCTGGATTTGCTCGGGCGCAAGGTACTCGGCAGCCAGGGCAAGCTGCTGCGCGGCTTTACCAAAATCGTCCACAAGTTTTGCGCGGCCAACGCCGAACATCCGCAACTCAAGGCCCATGTGGCTCAGCTCAACCAGTTGAATCAGCAGTGGGGTGAGCTGACGGTCAAGGTAGGCATGGCAGCCATGAAAAACCCGGATGAAGTCGGCGCTGCAGCCCTGGATTACCTGATGTACAGCGGCTACATCATCCTTGCCTACTTGTGGCTGCGCATGGCGCTGGTGGCACAGGAGCAGTTGGACAGCGGTAGCGGTGATGCCGATTACGCCCAAGGCAAGCTGGCGACCTGCGAGTTCTACTTCAAGCGCCTGCTACCGCGCACGGCCGCGCACCGGGCGGCGGTGGAGGCGGGCAGTGAGTGCCTGATGAGTCTGCCGGCGGAGCTGTTTGCGCTTTAGTGACCGTAAAATACTTGTTGGTCACAAGCAGACCCTATGTGTCACAAAAGTTGTTCGGTTACACTCGGGGTCTGTAAAACCGACCCCACCCGAATAACGTTAAAGTTCTCACGAGGTTTGCCATGGCTGACTACAAAGCGCCGCTGCGCGATATGCGCTTCGTCCTCAACGAAGTTTTCGAGGTCGCCAAACTCTGGGCCCAACTGCCCGCGCTGGCGGAAACCGTCGACGCCGAGACCGTTGAGGCAATCCTCGAAGAAGCCGGCAAAGTCACCTCCAGGACCGTCGCCCCGCTCAGCCGCGGCGGCGACGAAGAAGGCTGCCGCTGGGAGAATGGCGCGGTCTTCACCCCGGCTGGCTTCAAGGACGCCTACAAAACCTACGCTGAAGGCGGTTGGGTAGGTGTTGGCGGCGACCCGGCGTACGGCGGCATGGGCATGCCCAAGGCAGTGTCGGCCCAGGTAGAAGAGATGATCAACTCCTCGGGCCTGGCCTTCGGCCTGTACCCGATGCTGACCTCCGGCGCCTGCGTGTCGATCAACACCCACGCCAGTGAAGAGCTCAAGGCCACTTACCTGCCGAATATGTACTCCGGCGTGTGGGCCGGTTCCATGTGCCTGACCGAACCTCATGCCGGCACTGACCTGGGGATAATTCGGACCAAGGCCGAGCCTCAGGCAGACGGTTCCTACAAGGTCAGCGGCACCAAGATCTTCATCACCGGTGGCGAGCACGACCTCACCGAGAACATCATCCACCTGGTGCTGGCCAAGCTGCCGGACGCACCGGCGGGTCCCAAGGGTATTTCGCTGTTCCTGGTACCCAAGTTCATGGTCAATGCCGACGGCAGCCTGGGGGCGCGTAATCCGGTGACCTGCGGCTCCATTGAACACAAGATGGGCATCCAGGCGTCTGCGACCTGCGTGATGAACTTCGACGAAGCCGTGGGCTACCTGGTGGGCGAGCCGAACCGTGGCCTGGCCGCGATGTTCACCATGATGAACTACGAGCGCCTGGGTGTGGGCATCCAGGGCCTGGCCTCCGGTGAGCGCTCTTATCAGAACGCTATCGAATATGCGCGCGACCGCCTGCAAAGCCGTTCGCCAACCGGTCCGAAAGCCAAGGACAAAGTCGCTGACCCAATCATCGTCCACCCGGACGTGCGGCGCATGCTGCTGACCATGAAAGCCTCGAATGAAGGTGGCCGTGCGTTCTCCACCTATGTGGCGATGCAGCTCGACACCGCCAAGTTCAGCGAAGACGCCACCGCCCGCAAACGCGCGGACGATCTGGTTGCTCTGCTGACCCCGGTTGCCAAGGCGTTCCTGACCGACCTGGGCCTGGAAACCACCGTGCACGGCCAGCAGATTTTCGGCGGCCACGGCTACATTCGCGAATGGGGCCAGGAGCAACTGGTGCGTGATGTGCGCATCACCCAGATCTACGAAGGCACCAACGGCATTCAGGCCCTGGACCTGGTGGGGCGCAAGATCGTCGGCAGCGGTGGGGCGTTCTACAAGCTGTTCGCTGATGAGATCCGCCATTTCACCGCCACTGCCGGCGCCGAACTGGCCGAATTCACCAAACCGCTGAACGCGGCCGTGGATGACCTGGACGAACTGACCGCCTGGCTGCTGGACCGCGCCAAATCCAACCCGAATGAAATCGGCGCGGCATCCGTGGAATACCTGCACGCGTTCGGCTACATGGCTTATGCCTACATGTGGGCCCTGATGGCCAAGGCGGCTCTGGGTAAAGAGGCTCAGGAAGACTTCTACGCGAGCAAGCTGGGCACCGCGCGTTTCTACTTTGCGCGCTTGCTGCCGCGGATCGCGTCCCTCAGCGCCTCGGTAAAAGCCGGTAGCGAATCGCTGTTCTTGCTGGATGAAGCACTGTTCTAAGGACTTGGAGGGCGTGTAAGCATTCTCTTACATGACGTGCTGCTATTCGTCCTCTATCGCCAAATTGGATCCACGGATAATCTACTTCACATGGACGTCGCGCAGGAAGCGCAAAGCAACAACACGGACACGTAGGATTCTGCCAGGAAGGCGGAGTGAAATGGATGTCAGGGAAACAGTCTGCAAAGCCCCGCTTCGGCGGGGTTTTCTTTTGCCTGCGAAAAAGTCAGGCGGGCGCGTTCATCACGTCTTCCAGCAGCGTGCGCAACAATTCCAGCGTCGCCTGCTGGCGCTGCACATCCCGGCACACCAACCCCACTTTCAACGGCACCCGTGGTTCGCTCAAGGGTTTCCACAGCAACGCCTTGCTGTTGTGTTCATCCTGGGAGCGTCCGGGAAGCACCGTCGCCAGCTTGGTATGGGGCAGGCTGTCGAGAATCCCCGCCATCGTATTCAACTCGGCCTGCACTTGCGGGCGTCGGCCCAGGTTGGCCAATTGACCTTGCCATATCTGGCGCACCTGAAACTCTTCCCCCAGCAGCAACATGGGTAACTCGGCGGCTTGCTTCAGGGAGACTTTCTTGAATTCCCGCAGCGGGTGATCAGCCGGGATGACCACCTTCAGTTCATCTTCATACAGCAGCACGCCGTGCAGCCCCGGCTGGCGTGGCGGCAGGTAGCTGATGCCGATATCCAGCGAGCCGTTGAGCAGCCGGCGTTCGATTTCCATCCCGGTCAGCTCGTAGATCTGTACGACCAGGTGCGGCTGGGCCTTGCGCACCCGTTCGAGCATCTGCGGCACCAGGCTGGTGTGCACGGTTTGCAGCACGCCGATCGCCAAGGTGCGCAGTGCCTGGCCCTTGAAGTTGCGCAGTGCTTCCACCGCGTGCTGCATACCGTCGAGCAAGGGCAGGGCGTGGTTATACAAAGTGTGGGCGGCGAGGGTCGGCAGCAGGCGCTTGCTGCTGCGTTCGAACAGGCTCACATCAAGGTTTTGCTCGAGCTGGCGAATCTGCTGCGACAAAGCTGGCTGGGAGATCGACAGGCGCTCCGCTGCCCGCCCCACATGGCCTTCTTCGTACACCGCGACGAAATAACGCAGTTGCTTGAAATCCATAAGTAATGCTTATCGAAAATGCTGGAAAATCGAAATGGCCGAGTGCCCCCAAGGCGCCTAGTCTAGCGCCTATTCACAGGGCTTACAGGGCCGGAAAGCAAGATGAGTAGTGTTTATGTTGACGGTGTTTGCATAGGCAAGGCAAAAAACCTCCGCCATGGGTTTATCGGTAATACCGACCAAGGTGCGATTGCCAAAGAGGTTCATCCATGAACCTGTTCAACCTGCGTCGCCCCGCCCCCAGCCTGGATGATCTGATCCTCGAGGCGAAGACCCCGGCTCTGCGAGACGATCTTTCCAGCGATTGCCTGATGCCCAGCGTGGCCCGCCCGCCCCAGGTGTTTGTACGCGGCCAGGGCTCCTGGCTGTGGGACAGCGAAGACCGCGCCTATCTCGACTTCAGCCAGGGTGGCGGCGCCAACAGCCTGGGCCATAGCCCGCAGGTACTGACCCAGGCGTTGGCCGATCAGGCCCAATCGCTGATCAATCCCGGTAATAGCCTGCACAACCGCGTTCAACTGAACCTCGCCGACCGCCTGTGCCATCGCACCGGCAGCGACCAGGCCTACCTGCTCAACAGCGGCGCCGAAGCCTGCGAAGCGGCTATCAAGCTGGCGCGCAAATGGGGCCAACTGCACCGTGGCGGCGCCTATCGCATCATCACCGCGAGCAACGGTTGCCATGGCCGTAGCTTTGCCGCGATGTCGGCCTCGGCAGCCGCCAGTGAAAACCGTTTTGAGCCCCAGTTGCCAGGTTTCAGCCACGTGCCGTTCAACGACCTGCCGGCGCTGCACGCGGCGGTGGATGCGCAAACCGTGGCAATCATGCTGGAACCGATCCAGAACGATGCCGGCGTCATTCCCGCGACCGAGCATTACCTCAAGGGTGTCGAACGCCTGTGCCGTGAGCTGGGAATTCTGTTGATCCTTGATGAAGTGCAAACCGGCACCGGCCGTTGTGGCACGTTGCTCGCCGAACAGCACTATGGCGTTCGCGCCGACATCATCACCCTGGGCAAGGGCTTGGGGGGCGGTGTGCCGCTGGCGGCGTTGCTGGCACGGGGCAAAGCGTGTTGTTTTGAGCTGGGTGAGCTGGAAGGCACCCACCACGGCAACGCGCTGATGGCTTCCGCCGGTGTGGCGGTGCTTGATACGGTGCTGAACCACGGATTTCTTGAACACGTCTGCGAGGTCGGCACTTACCTGGGTGAAGGGCTTGCCCGCCTGGCGCATCGCTATGACCAGGGTGAACTGCGCGGCCAGGGCCTGATGTGGGGACTGACTCTGTCGGAGGATTCGGCAGATGCGGTGGTAAACGCCGCGCTCAGTGAAGGCCTGATCCTGAGCGCGCCGCAACCCGATTGCCTGCGCTTCACCCCGGCGCTCACATTGAGCAAAAGCAACGTCGACGAAATGCTCCTGCGTCTGGCCCGTGCCTTCTCCCGGGTGCGCACTGCACAGCTGCAATGCCGCAAGGGCATTGCCGTTTAACCCCCATATTTCCTGAACCGTCTCGCGGTATACGCGGCGCCTCCAGCCTGATTCTTTTGGCTGGGGGCGTTTTTTTGTCCGCGAATTGGACGATGGCTGAGTGCCAGATCCCACTGAACCCTTACCAGCAGCCAAGGTCGATTAGCTTGTACGGCTCACACGAGCCGATTTTCTGGAGCTGAACCCATGGATATCATTCGCATCATCATCGCTATTCTGCTGCCGCCACTGGGTGTGTTCCTGCAAGTGGGTTTCGCTGGCGCGTTCTGGCTGAACATCCTGCTGACCTTGTGCGGTTACATTCCCGGCATCGTGCACGCGGTGTACATCATCGCCAAACGCTAAAAGACCTCAGCCTTTCGCGATCAGCCGTGAGTTGCGCTCATTGCGAAAGGCCAGTTGCTCAATGGTCTGGGTGGCGTGCTCCGCTTCTTCGCGGGCCTGGAGGATCATGCCGTGGTGCTCCGATTTGCTGCACACCGGGTCAGCATTGCTGGCATCCCCGGTCAGCATGAACGCCTGGCAGCGGCACCCACCGAAGTCCTTTTCCTTCTCGTCACATGAACGGCACGGCTCGGGCATCCAGTCGTAGCCGCGAAAGCGGTTGAAGCCAAACGAGTCGTACCAGATGTGTTGCATGCTGTGGTCGCGCACATTGGGAAATTGCACCGGCATCTGTCGGGCTCCGTGGCACGGCAGGGCAGTACCGTCCGGCGTTACTGTCAGAAAGATGCTGCCCCAGCCGTTCATGCAGGCTTTCGGGCGTTCCTCGTAGTAATCCGGCGTGACGAATATCAGCTTGCACGGGTGGCCTTCGGCTTCGAGCTTGGCGCGGTATTCGTTGGTGATGCGTTCGGCGCGCACCAGCTGTTCCTGGGTCGGCAACAGGCCGACCCGATTGAGCTGGGCCCAGCCGTAGAACTGGCAGGTGGCAAGCTCGACAAAGTCCGCTTCCAGGGCAATGCACAGCTCAATGATGCGGTCGATCTTGTCGATATTGTGCCGATGGGTGACGAAGTTCAGCACCATCGGGTAGCCATGGGCTTTCACTGCCCGGGCCATTTCGAGTTTTTGCGCGAAGGCTTTTTTCGAGCCGGCCAGCAAGTTGTTCACTTGCTCGTCACTGGCCTGGAAACTGATCTGGATATGGTCCAGGCCGGCCTTCTTGAAGTCGCTGATCTTCTGCTCGGTGAGGCCGATGCCGGAGGTGATCAGGTTGGTATAGAAACCCAGCTTGCGCGCCTCGGCGATCAGTTCGGCGAGGTCCTGGCGCACCAGCGGCTCACCGCCGGAAAACCCCAGTTGCGCAGCGCCCATTTCCCGGGCTTCACGAAATACCTTGATCCACTGTTCCGTGCTCAGTTCCTTGCCCTGCTCGGCAAAATCCAGCGGATTGGAGCAGTACGGGCATTGCAGCGGGCAGCGGTAGGTCAGCTCGGCCAGCAACCAGAGCGGCAGGCCGATTTCCGGCTTGGGTGGCAGGTCAGGCAAGTTCGATCCAGTGCTGAGCACGGGCAACCTCCATGAATTGCTCGATGTCTTCACCGAGCTCGGGCACGCCAGGGAACTGCTTGTCCAACTCGGCGATGATTGCGCTGACATCGCGCTCGCCGTCGATCAAGCCACCGATCAAGGCGGCGCTGTCGTTGAGCTTGATCATGCCTTCCGGGTACAGCAGCACATGGCCTTTTTGCGCCGGTTCGTACTGGAAACGATAGCCCTGGCGCCAGGTCGGTTTTTTGCTGCGATCGAAGCTCATAGGGTGATCCCCTTATGCCATACACGCTGATCGGTCACGCTGTGATACGGCGGGCGTTTCAGTTCATAAGCCATGCTCATTGCATCGAGCATGCTCCAAAGAATGTCCAGTTTGAACTGGAGAATTTCCAGCATGCGCTCCTGGCCTTCGCGGGTGGTGTAGTGCTGCAGGGTGATGGCCAGACCGTGCTCCACATCCCGGCGAGCCTGGCCCAGGCGGGTGCGGAAATACTCGTAGCCGGCGGGGTCGATCCATGGGTAATGCTGGGGCCAGCTGTCGAGGCGCGACTGGTGGATCTGCGGGGCGAACAACTCGGTCAGGGAACTGCTGGCGGCTTCCTGCCAGCTGGCCCGGCGGGCGAAGTTGACGTAGGCGTCTACCGCAAATCGTACGCCCGGCAGTACCAACTCCTGGGAGCGCAGTTGATCCGGGTCGAGGCCGACGGCCTGTCCCAGGCGCAACCAGGCTTCAATGCCGCCGTCTTCGCCGGGAGCGCCGTCGTGATCCAGCAGGCGCTGGATCCACTCACGACGAATCTCCCGGTCCGGGCAGTTGGCCAGGATCGCGGCGTCCTTGAGGGGAATGTTCACCTGATAATAAAAACGGTTGGCGACCCAGCCCTGGATCTGCTCGCGGGTGGCGCGGCCTTCGTACATCGCCACGTGATACGGGTGATGGATATGGTAGAAGGCGCCCTTGGCGCGCAGGGCCTGTTCGAACTCGGCGGTGGTCAGCGGTGTGTCAGTCATTTGGCTCGCTCCTACAATTCAATGCTCATGCCGTCGTACGCCACTTCTACATTGCGTCGCAGCAGCTCGGCTCGCTCGGGCGAGTCTTCATCCAGGATCGGGTTGGTGTTGTTGATGTGGATAAGCACCTTGCGCTGCTTGGGCAACTGCTCCAGCACTTCCAGCATGCCGCCGGGGCCGTTTTGTGCCAGGTGGCCCATCTCGCGACCGGTGCGGGTGCCGACGCCACGGCGCTGCATTTCGTCGTCGTCCCACATCGTGCCGTCCACCAGCAGGCAATCGCTGCCGGCCATTATTTCCAGCAACGGTGCGTCAACCTTGCCCAGGCCCGGCGCATAGAACAGCTTGCCGCCGGTGCGCAGGTCTTCGACGATCAGGCCGATGTTGTCGCCCGGGTGTGGGTCGAATCGGTGAGGCGAGTAGGGCGGTGCCGCGCTACGCAGGGGCAATGGCGTAAAGCGCAGGTTGGGGCAGGCGGGGATCGTGAAGCTGGCGTCCAGCTCGATGCGGTTCCAGGCCAGGCCGCCGTTCCAGTGGGTCAGCATGGTGAACAGCGGGAAGCCGGTGCTCAGGTCTTCATGGACCATGTCGGTGCACCACACCTGGTGCGGGCAGCCTTCGCGCAGGCTGAGCAGGCCGGTGGTGTGGTCGATCTGGCTGTCCATCAGGATGATCGCGCTGATGCCGGTATCCCGCAGCGCGCGGCCCGGTTGCATCGGGGCGAAGCCTTGAAGCTGGGCGCGGATATCTGGCGAGGCGTTGCACAGCACCCAGTTCACGCCGTCATCGGAAATCGCGATGGACGACTGGGTACGCGCCTCGGCCCGCAGGCTGCCGTCGCGAAAACCTGCACAGTTCACGCAGTTGCAGTTCCATTGCGGGAAACCACCGCCCGCGGCGGAACCTAGAATCTGGACAAACATGGCCGCTCCATTACACACAACTCAAAAATAAAAACGCCCCGGGCGAGCCGAGGCGTTGCATTGCGATACAAAGCCAATCAGCGGCTGGCAAAGTACATGGTGACTTCAAAGCCGATACGCAGATCAGTGTAAGCAGGTTTGGACCAGGTCATGTTCTTACTCCTACGAAGGGAAGGGACGTTTACTACCAAGTAATACATATAGTCCACCTCCAAGCGGAGATGTTCAGATGTGTGCATGTGAATGTTACGTACTTCTTTTGAAGATAGCGCTGTCCTGCGGGAAAAAGCCTTTTACCGAAGCGGCAATGATCAGCCAGATCGTTGCCAGGAGCCGGCGGCACAAGCGCCATTGGCCACACAGCGCCATCCGCCTGCAGCAGCATTGAGTTGCTGTGCAGCTACCATTAAATCCTCGCGGGTGCGGGTCTGGATGAAATCTTGCAGCTGCTGGATGTAATCCGACGGGTGGCCTGCCAAGTGCGCGTGCCAGAGCAGTTCAGCGGCTTGGGAAGTGGGTAGGGCGTCGAGGGAAAATTGCCGGGCCAGATCGTTCGACAGTTCGCTGGCGTTGATCAGCGCGGGCAGTTGCTTCAGGAACGCCTGCAGGCGATCAAGTATTTGCGCAAGAGACGCGCTTGGGGATTGCACCCCAAACAGCAGGCCGGTTTGCCCGTTGTACTGTCGGATGCCGCTGAACACCGCGTAGCCCAATTGAAGCTCAACACGCAGTTGCTGGTAGAACGGCGCTTGCACCAGATGTGCGAGGAGGCGCCAGCAAGCCTCGTCCGCCAAGGAGCGTGTGGCTGTCGGGCAGAACAGCAGCAACGCGGCATCGCTGGAATCGGTCCTGACTTCGTGCCAACGATGCTGGCTGCTGATTGACGGCAGTTCGCTGATAGCCGCTTGGGGTTGGCCGGGCAGTTTCCCGGCTGCACTTTTTATCGCCGTCTCGCAGGCGGCGGACAGTCCCACGGCAAGCCCTTGCCAGCGAGCGGTTGACCATCGGTCTTGCCCAGCAACCTGCTGTGCAGCTGGGATGTCGGCGCAATACTCGGGTAATGCCTTGAGCAACTGTCGGATCGCCATTGCCGGTGCCGGGAACGATGACGCTCTGGCATTTTCGTCGAGGCGGGTCAGCTCACGGGCCACTTCCTCCAATATCGCGGGCATGGGTTCGTGCAGCCCTAGCATCTTCAGCTGCCAGTGACCGCCGATTGTCTCGAAAGACAACTGGACGCCAGCCTGGCTGGCGTTCTCACGCAGCCGTGGGAAAAGCTCTGCATCCAGCGGCGAATCCAGATGCCAGCGCAGGTAGAGCGCGCCTTCATCTGTGTCGCCTGGCAAGGCCTGGCTGAAGGTCAGCGCCGAAAGGTCCTTCCGCCCACGGGAGCGATCCTGGGCGAACGTGCGCAGGCCACGATGGGCGCTGGTTTGCCCGCGAATCAGCCCCGGGCGCTCTTCCCTGGCTGTCGGCTGCAGGAACGGATTGGTGGGCGGCAGTTGCCAGGCGTGCCGGGACGGCGGCAATTGCAGCGAGTCCAACAGGGTCTTGAGGGAGCTGGCGCTTTGCTCGGACAGGACGAGTTCGTTGGCCTGCCGGGCCAATGCCAGGGCACCACTGACCTGTTGTTTGCGAGCAAGCAGCAAGGCGTACTCTTCCCGCAGGGGCGCCCAGTCACTGTGTGCGAAAAAGCTCAGCCAGTCGTGCAGCAGTTCTTCGATCAGTGTCGTCTGCTGCGCACCCTGAGTGTCCAGGGTGAACTTGATATCCAACAACGCCTGTCCGGCAAATTGATACAGCGCCGTTGCGTTAATGGCACTGACTAACTGCCGCGACTGCAACTCGGCGAGCAACCCGCCGGGCGCCGAAGTGTTCAGCCACAGGCAGAGGAAATCCAGCGCCTCAGGGGAAGCCTCGCTTGCCACCACCTGATGCCAGTGGTGTTCATCGGTGTGTTGATAGGTACGTTGATTGCCGGCCAGCAACGCTGGCGCCGGCGTCTGTCGCCGCAGAGGTGCAGTCTTCAGCGCAGCGCCAAACTGATGCGCCAATGCCTCCAGCTCCACCAGCGACTGAGGGCCCGCAAGGCTCAAGGTCATCTGCCCGGAATGATAGAAACCTTCATAAAAATCCCGCAACGCCTGCTGAAAATCCTCACGCTCTACCGCCAAGCTATCCCGGTTGCCCGCATGAAACGCGCGCAACGGATGATCCGCCGCAACCCCTCCCAGCAACGCTTGTTGCTGTTGCGCCGTGGCATCTTGCGACCAGGCAATAAACTCCGCCTGCAATACTTCGCGCTCACGCAACTGGTCTTCCAGGGCCAGGCGCGGATGGGCGAGCATGTCCCCCAGGCGCTCCAGTGCGGCTTCAAATGCCGTAACAGGCACCTCAAAGAAAAAGTCGGTAGTGCGCTCGCGGGTGCTGGCATTCACCTGTCCACCCTGGCGCTGGACGTAGGCCATCAGCCCTTCGCTTGCAGGAAAACGCTCGGTGCCCAGGAACAATAAATGCTCAAGAAAATGCGCCAGTCCCGGCCACGCCAGGGGTACATCGTGGCTGCCCGCTGCAACGCGCAAGGCAGCCGCGGCGCGCTTCAAGCGCGGCGCATGATGCAAGGAAACCCGCAGGCCGCTGGCCAGGGTCAATTGAAGGTGATGAGGGTGGGCCGGCGCAGGCATGAGCACTTCCGAAACGTAGGAAGTGCCTATGCTAGCGCAAACCTGCCGGATCAGTGCTTGTGCAACGCACCATAAAGCTCGGGACGCCGGTCCAGCAGGTAGCGATTGGCCGCGCGTGAGTCGCCCATCAACTGCCGATCGAGTGTGCCCACGATCAGCGCTTCATCCAGACCGGCCTGGGCAATCCGCTGGCCATCCGGCGCGGCGATGCTGCTTTGCCCGCAATACTGGATCTCGCCTTCCTGCCCGCAGTAATTGGCGTAGGCCACATAACACTGGTTTTCAAACGCCCGCGCCCGCACGGTCACATCGGCGACGAAATCGAAGGGCACCATATTGGCCGTCGGCACCAGGATCAACTCCGCCCCGGCCAGCGCCAGGCGCCGGGTGTTCTCCGGGAATTCCAGGTCATAGCAAATCAGGAAACCCAGCCTCCAGCCGTTCAATTCCACCAGCGGAAAATCATCGTCCCCGGCGCTGAACATCGAGTTGTCGAGATCGCCAAACAGGTGGGTCTTGCGGTAGTTGCACTGGCGTTGGCCGTTGGCGTCTATCAACTGCACGGCGTTGTAGATCTGCCCGTCTGCACCGCGCTCCGGATAGCCATACAGAATCGCCACGCCCGAGTTTTTCGCCAGCGCGGCGATGGACTGGGCAGCGGGACCGTCCTGGGTTTCAGCCAGGGCGCCGACCGCTTCCACGCCGATGTTATAGCCGGTGAGGAACATCTCCGGCAGTACCAGCAGGTCGGCGTCGGTGGCCTCTTGCGCCAACTGATGCAGGCGCTTGAGATTGCCGGCCACGTCCAGCGGCAAAGGCGGGCATTGATACAGGGCAACACGCATGGGCAACTCCTTACTCGGGCAGTGCGATCGGTCCGATCTCGTCGAACACATCCCCCGGCCCCGGGTTCTGCGGGTGAGTGCTGCCACCGAAGTGAGTCATGATGCCCCACACCGCGTTCAGCGAGGTTTGCACGGCGCCTTCAACCCACGCCGGGGTCCAGGACACGTCGTCACCGGCAATGAAAATACCGCGTTGCTCCGCCGGCATGTCCTTCTGCATGAAGTGCGCATACATCCGTTGGTTGTAGCGATAGTGGCCGGGAAGTGCGCCTTTGAAAGCACCGAGGAAATGCGGGTCTGCTTCCCATGACACGGTGATCGGATCGCCGATGATGCGCGCGGCGATATCGACTTTCGGGTAGATCTTCTTCAGCGCATCCAGAGCCAGTTTCACGCGTTTCTCGATGGGTTGCGGAAGCATTTTCAGCGCATCGCTCATCCAGGAGTAGGACAGGCAGATCACCCCCGGCTTGTCGTCACCGTTGTCGAACAGATAGGTGCCGCGGGTCAGGCGATCCGTCAGCGTCATGCTCATCAGGTCGCGGCCGGTTTCCGGATCCTTGTCCTTCCAGAATGGCCGGTCGACCATCACGAAGGTCTTCGACGACTGCATGTAGCGGGTACGGTCCAGGGCCATCCACATCTTTTGCGAGAACAGGGTTTCGTCGCACTCGATCTGGGTGGTCAGCAGCCAGCTCTGGCAGGTGGTCAGCACGGCGGCGTATTCGCGGGTGTCACCGTAGTTGTCGGTGACGGCGAAACGGCCGTCCGGCGCGTGGGCAATGCGCTTGACCCCGGCCCGTGGCGCACCGTTGTGCAGGGAACTGAGGCTGGTGCCTTCGGGCCAGTGGGCGCAACGCTCCGGCACATGGCGCCAGATGCCCATGGGCACTTGGGCGACGCCGCCGACCACCAGATGCTGGTGATCGTCGCAGTTGGTCATCACCACGCGGAAGATTTCCAGCATCGAGTTGGGGAAGTCCGAGTCCCAGCCGCCGGTGCCAAAGCCGACCTGGCCGAACACTTCGCGGTGATGAAAGGACAACTTGGCGAACGCTTTGGAGGTCGCCACGAAGTCGTAGAAGGTGCGGTCGTCCCACAACGGAACCAGCGTATTCCACAGCTCTTTCAGGCGCGGTACGTCACGGTCGCGGATGGCTTGCTGGATATCGGCGAACTGCGAGCCGGCTTCCAGGGCGTCGGCCCAGGCGTCAGCCACTTCCTGGAACAGTGCAGGAAGGTCAGCGAGTTTCTGTGCGTAGTGCGTCTGGCCTTCGAGGTCGATGACCGTGCTGCCGGAAGCCGGCGTCAGCGGGTTGGGGAAGGGTTTGGTCTCCAGCCCGAGCTTGTCCACATAGTGGTAGAACGCGGTGGAGGACACCGGGAAGCGCATGCCACCCAGTTCCGCAATGATGCCTTCGGCGCCTTCAAACGCCTGGGAGCGCAGGCGGCCACCCATTTTCGAGGCTTCATACACTACGGGTTTAAGGCCCAGCTTCATCAACTCATAGGCGGCTACCAGCCCGGCAATCCCGGCGCCGACGATCGCCACTTCGGCGCCGTGGTTGGCCGCCGGAATGCTGCCCAGGCCCGCCGGATGCTCGATCCAGTCATCAAAGGCAAACGGGAAGTCCGGGCCAAAGATGGTGATCGGCTTTTTACCGGTGGCGGGGTGGCGATTGGTCTTGCTGATGGTGCTGGAAGGAATGCTCATGGCTGACCTTGCTGGCGGCTCGGCGGGGCGCGACCCGCTGAGTATAGGAAAAGATGGCAGCCATTCTAGGGAGCGTAGCGTTCGTTAATAAGACGCAATGTGTCGTCGGATTGAATTGTTTTTAGTCAGAATGACGAGATTGCTGGTCAGATTGGTTGTCCGCGATCCAGTTTGTTACTGAGGATGATCGAGGTGGTGGTCTTCTCCACGCCGTCGACGCTGCCGATCTGGTCCAGCAGTTGATCCAGCTGTTCCGGCGAATCGGTGCGCAGCCAGGCCACGTAATCGAACTCGCCGCTTACCGCACATAACTGCTGAACCTGCGCCATGGCGCTGATCCGGCGCAGCACTTCCTTGCCGGAGCGCGGTTGCACGGTGATCCCCACGTAGGCCTGCAAACCACCGTCCACCACCCGCTGGCTGAGGCGCACGCCATAGCCGGTAATCACCTGGGTTTTTTCCAGGCGCGCCAGGCGTGAGGTGACGGTGGTGCGCGCGATGCCCAGTTGCCGGGCAAGCATGGCCACACTTTCACGCGCGTTGATCTGCAAGGCGGCGATCAACTGGCGATCGATTTCATCGAGGACGGGAGGGTGAGAGGCGGACAAGGTGTTCTCCGGCGCGGGCATCAATGGGCGAGCATGTTACAGGCTCGGTCCTGGCGATACTGCCCGCCCGGCCGGGAATTTATTTTCGCCGCTGATCGAACACATTATTTTGTGCCAGATTGTGAAAAGTAACTGTTTGGTACATTATTTTGCGTTAGGTATACAGGAAGGACGTTTGCGCGATGAATAACTTTGGGGCTGCCACCGGCAGCAGATGGTTGCTGGTTGGGCTGGGCCTGCTGATCGCCTTGATTGGCCTGGGTTTGGCAGGCGGTGGCGGTTACCTCGTAGTGCTGGGCGGCAGTTGGTATTTCCTGCTGATGGGCCTGGCGATGCTGGTCTCTGGTGTGCTGATCGCCAAGCGCCGGCCTCAGGGCGCATGGCTGTACGCCGTGGCATTGGTGCTGACTGCGACCTGGGCGGTGTGGGATACCGGTCTGGAATACTGGCCGTTGGTTTCGCGAGTCCTGACCTTCGCCGTCATCGGCCTGGTAGTCGCGCTGATTTATCCACAGCTCGCCCGCGCTTCCGGATCGACACCCGGGCGCGGCGCCTATGGCGTTGCCGGGCTGCTGGGCCTGGGCGTGGTCGCCACCCTGGCGTACATGTTTGTACCGACCCACGTGGTCAAGGCCAGCAGTGAGCCTGCGGTGACTGCGGTAACGCCGGGCACCGAGCAAAAAGACTGGGCCCACTGGGGCAACACCACCGCCGGCAATCGGTTTGCCGCGCTGGACCAGATCAACAAAGGCAACATCGACAAGTTGCAGGTGGCCTGGACCTTCCACACCGGCGATATCCCCGAGAGCAATGGCGCCGGTGCCGAAGACCAGAACACCCCGCTGCAGATCGGTGACAGCGTTTACGTGTGCACCGCCTACGGCAAAGTGTTTTCCCTGGATGCCGATACCGGTGCCCAACGCTGGAAATTCGATCCCCAGGGCAGCGGCCCCAACTGGCAGCGTTGCCGTGGCCTGGGGTATTTCGACAGCAGTGCCAGCGAGCAACCCGCCGGCGCCAAAGCCTGTGTGAAACGTCTGTTTCTGCCGACCGGCGATGCCCGGTTGATTGCGATCAATGCTGAAACCGGCGCGCCTTGCGAAGACTTCGGCGACCACGGCACCGTCGACCTGAAGACCGACATGGGCGAAGTGAAGCCCGGTTATTACCAGCAAACCTCGACGCCACTGGTGGCGGGCGATGTGGTGATCGTGGGCGGGCGTGTGGCAGACAACTTCTCCACCGGTGAACCGCCAGGCGTAGTGCGCGCCTTTGACGTGCACAGCGGCGAACTGATGTGGGCCTGGGACCCGGGCAACCCGAACACCACCAAACGTCCGCCTGCGGGAGAGACCTACACCCGCGGCACGCCGAACGTATGGTCGGCCATGTCCTACGACGCCAAGCTCGGCCTGGTCTACCTGCCTACCGGTAACGCCACTCCGGATTTCTTCGCCGGTGAACGTACCGCCTATGACGACAAATGGAGTTCCTCCATCGTCGCCCTCGACGTGAAGACCGGCCAAGTGCGCTGGCACTTCCAGACCACTCACCACGACCTTTGGGACTTTGACCTGCCGGCGCAACCGCTGCTCTACGACATTCCGGACGGCAACGGCGGCGTACAGCCAGCACTGGCTCAAGTCACCAAGCAAGGCGAGATCTTCCTGCTCAACCGCGAAACCGGCGTGCCCATCGCCAGGGTTGAAGAGCGCCCGGTGCCCCAGGGCAACGTGCCCGGCGAGCGTTATTCGCCGACTCAGCCGTTCTCGGTGGACATGCCTTCGATCGGCAATCAGCAGCTGACCGAATCCGACATGTGGGGCGCCACGCCGTTTGACCAACTGATGTGCCGCATCCAGTTCAAGGGCATGCGTCACCAGGGCGTCTATACGCCGCCAGGCCTGGACCGTGCGCTGCAATTCCCGGGTTCGCTTGGGGGTATGAACTGGGGCAGCGTGTCGGTGGACCCGAACACCCACTATATGTTCGTCAACGACATGCGCCTGGGTTTGGCCAACTACATGATTCCGCGCGACAAGATCGCCGCCGGTGCCAGTGGCATCGAAATGGGCGTAGTGCCGCAAGACGGTACGCCATTCGGCGCGATGCGCGAGCGCTTCCTCTCGGCGGCGGGCATTCCGTGTCAGAAACCGCCGTTTGGCACTATGTCGGCCATCGATCTGAAAACCCACAAGCTGATGTGGCAAGTGCCGGTGGGCACGGTTGAAGACACCGGGCCGCTGGGTATCCGCATGCACATGCCGATTCCGATTGGCATGCCGACCCTTGGCGCATCGCTGGCGACCCAGTCTGGTCTGTTGTTCTTCGCCGGCACCCAGGACTTCTACCTGCGCGCTTTCGACACCGGCAACGGCAACGAGATCTGGAAATCACGGCTGCCGGTGGGTAGCCAGTCGGGGCCGATGACCTACGTGTCGCCCAAGACCGGCACGCAGTACATCGTGCTCACCGCTGGCGGCGCGCGACAGTCGCCGGACCGTGGGGATTATGTGATTGCCTACGCGTTGCCCAAGAAATAGGGCGTGAAAAAGCCGCACGGATGTGCGGCTTTTTTTTGCGTCTTAGATCGTGTCTGCCAGCAGGCATCGGGCAAAGAGTTGTGGCACCGGAAGGTTGCGCTGGCTGTAGCGGCTCAGCAAGATGATTTCCCGGTTAAAGGTCAGCTCGCCCAGCGGGATGACACGCACCTGCGGGGATCGGTCCAGCCATAGTCCGGCGTGGGGAACCAGTGAAACGCCCAGGCCGCATTCGACCATTTTGACCAGCGCCTCAATCTCGTCCAGTTCCAGCGCCACTTGCACGTCCAGCCGCTGATCCCGCAGAAAGCGACTGACCAGCCGCCCGCCAAACGAAGCCCGGTCGTAGCGCACGTGAGGATGAGCGGCGAGCAGTTGCAGCGGGTCATCCCCCTCGACCGTCAGCGGCGCGATCAACACAAACGGCTCCCTGCGCAGCAGTTGCACGTGCAGTTCCTTGGGCAAGTCAAAGGGTGGGCGAATGATGATCGCCGAGTCGAGTTCGCCTGCATCCACCTGGCTGAGCAGCTCCAGGGAAACTCCCGGCACCAACTTGCACTCCACCGTCGGCGCCGCCTGGCGCAAACGCACCAGAGCCTGGGGCAGCAGGCCGGTCTGGGCGGTGGTGATGGCGCCGACCTTCAACTCGCCCCTGTACTCATTGGCATCCACCGGCACAGCCATGCGGTTGAACGTCTCGAGAATCTCCCTGGCCAGCGGCAGCGCGCGGATCCCCGCCGCGTTCAGCGTGGCCTGGCGCCCGGTTCGGTCGAACAACTGCACGCCGAGCACCTGCTCCAACTGACGGATCTGCGCACTCACCGCCGATTGTGTCAGCCCGATATGCATGCCCGCTGCGGCGAACGTGCCATGGCGGGTAACGGCGATAAAGGTTTTCAGTTCCCGCAGCATGGGCGTCTCGATTGATCGAAATAATTTGAGCTCGCTGCGAAAACTATCGTCTTTCCATCGGTTACGGCAAGGCTAGACTCGCAAGGACTTAATACCCATAGAGGTTAGACCTGATGGCACTGGCTCCTTTTCACTTGGCAATTCCGGTATTCGACCTGGCGGCTGCGCGGCAGTTTTATGGCGAGGTGTTTGGGTTGGAGGAGGGACGTGCCAGTGATCACTGGGTCGACTTCGACTTCTTCGGGCATCAATTGGTGATTCATGAGCACCCGAAAACCGCTTCTCAAGAGGCGGCGCACACCAATGCAGTGGACGGCCACGACGTGCCGGTGCCGCATTTTGGCGTGGTGTTGAGTTGGGATGATTGGCATGCGTTGGCGGAGCGTTTGCAGGCGCGCAATACCCAGTTTGTGTTGGAACCGCATATTCGTTTCAAAGGCCAGGTGGGCGAGCAGGCGACGTTGTTTCTGTTTGACCCGTGCGGCAACGCGTTGGAGTTCAAGGCGTTCAAGGACATTGGGCAGTTGTTTGCCAAGTGAGGGCGCTTTGATGAATGGCCTGGATGCAACGGGCATCGCCGAGGCGGTGGGTTCGGGGGCGATTACGCCGGCTTTGGTTGCTGAACACTTTCTTGCGCGCATAGGTGTCGACGAACCAGATATCCAGGCGTTTGTATCCTTCGACGCTGAGGCGGTGCGCGAGCAGGCGTTGCAGCTTGAAGGCTGTTCCGGTCCGCTGGCGGGCTTGCCCGTGGGGGTCAAGGACATCTTTGATACCGCCGACCACCCAACGGAATTCTATTCGCCGATTTACCTGGGTAATCGTCCATCGCGGGATGCCCATGTGGTGACGCTGCTACGACAGGCGGGCGCGATCATCATGGGCAAGACCCACACCACCGAATTTGCCTACATGCACACAGGGCCGACGCGTAATCCGCTCGATCTGTCCCGCACGCCGGGTAGCTCCAGCGCGGGTTCCGCGGCGGGGATGGCGGCCGGGTTTTTCCCGTTGGCGTTGGGTACCCAGACGGCTGGGTCGCTGCTCAAGCCAGCCGCTTATTGCGGGTTGTATGCCTTCAAACCGTCGTTTGGACTGGTCTCGCTGGAAGGCGTGAAACCCCTGGCGCCGAGCTTCGATACCGTGGGTTGGTATGGCCGTTCGGTGCGTGATCTTGAGCGGGTGGCGCGGGTGTTGATCCCTGGGTTTCCGGCTGTTGAGGCGGGGCGTCGGCCCTTGCGGCTTGGTTTCTGCCGTACCTCTCGCTGGTCGGATGTGCAGCCGTTGGTGGCCGAGGCTATTGAACGAGCGGTTGCACGGTTGGGGCCTCTTGTCAGTGAGGTCGTGTTGCCTGAAGCGTTCGACGGAGTATTCGACGATCACCAGTTGATCAACGATTGCGAAGGTGCCCGTTCATTGGCCAAGGAGTTTCAGTCTCATCCCGAACTACTCAGCGACTCGACGTTGGCCATGATCGAGCGCGCCCAGACGACGAGTTGGGAGCAGGAGTCGGCAGCCAAGGCCCGCTTGGTACAACTGGCCCCGCAGCTTGCGCAAATCTGCCAGCCGTTTGATGCGATGTTGAGTGCTTCCTGCGGGATGCTGGCGCCGGTGGGGTTGGCGACCACGGGCCCGTCGGACTTCATCAAGTTCTGGGGCGCGTTTGGCTTGCCGCAGGTGAATGTACCGGTGATGCGTGGGGAAGGGGAGTTGCCGGTGGGGTTGCAGGTAATTGGGGCGTTTAGAGGGGATGCGCCGTTGCTAGGTACGGCGCAAGTCATTGTTAATGCGTTGGTAAGCTGAGAGTCAGTCAAGGCACAAAAACTGACATTAGTTCGCTGGCGAAGCGGCGATAGGCGTCGTCATCATATTCTTCGCATGAGCCCGTTCAGAAATGAGCGGGCTTTTTTCATTGGTGTGTCCTGTGTGTATAAAAGATGCTGCAGGATACCTTCGGTGTGTAAGATACACACTGTGGAGCGGGCGCGATGAGAAGCAGAGAGGTAATTGACTTGCTGATGGCGGATGGATGGTTTGAGGTGGCGGCGAAAGGCAGTCACCATCAATTCAAGCACTCAACCAAGCCCGGCCGGGTGACGGTTCCTCATCCTAAATCAGAGATAGCCAAGGGGACCTTGCACAGCATTTTGAAATCAGCAGGCCTGAAGTGATGACCGTAGGTTATGTGGTGAATGATCCCGCTGCGGCTCATTCAAAGGAGGAAAAATGAAATTTCCAGTGGTGATACACAAAGACGCTGATTCAGATTACAGCGTGACCGTCCCGGACGTGCCAGGTTGCTTTTCTGCGGGCACAACCTTTTCCGAAGCTCTGGATAATGTCCGCGAAGCTTTAGCGCTGCACCTCGAGGGATTGGTTGCTGATGAGGAGCGGCTTCCTCAGGCTAGAGAGGTCGACGTCCATTTGGAGAATCCGGACTTTGCGGGTGGCGTGTGGGCGGTGATCGACTTTGATCTCACTCCTTACCTGGGCAAGTCAGTCAGGTTCAACGCCTCACTGCCTGAGCAACTTTTGAATCGTATCGATGAGCGAGTGCAAAAAGACCATCGCTATGCCTCGCGCTCTGGGTTCCTGGCGACGGCGGCTTTGCGCGAACTTTCCGTTTGATAACGGGCCGGTAGAGCACGCAGTACAAAAAAGGCTTACACCGCAAAGCGTAAGTCTTTCTTTTATTCGAGGAGGTGTGATCAGCGAGACTACGACCCCTTGCACACCTTCGCAGCGGCAGCATCGTTCGGGATAAATGAATCCGGCGCGCCCGGCTTCAGCACCACGTACCCTCGCCGCCACGGTTGATCGTCCACCAGATTCCAGCGATGCCCTGTGCCGGTGTTGTCTTCGGCGATCAGTACTTCATCCGGATGCAACGTGAACTTCTCACCGCCGCGTGTCACGAACGCCAGGGTGCCGGACAGCGTCATGACGTACTGTGGCTCCGGGTCGTTATGCCAGCTATACGAGGAATGCGCCGCCGTTTGCTTGAAGTGAACGGCGGTCACGTCATTGCGCATGCTCTGGTCGATGGTGCCTTCCAGTACGTGCGAATTGTTGTCGGCGCCGGTGCAGAGCTTGAATGCCTTGATGGAGTCAGTGGCGGCGGGGGCGGCTTGTGCGCCGCTCAAGGTTGCGAGGGTGATTACGACGGCGGCTGTGGCACGTATGCCCAGGCCGTGGATTGCGTTGCGCGGCGAGCGTTTTTGCTGATGCATGGAACAAGTTTCCCTCGTGCTGAATTGGCGTTGACTGGGAATCATGGTCAGTGCCGTAGCCGTTCGGGACAACTAACTAATGTTTCATTGCTGCACGACTCACGCGCGCCAGAAACGACAAAGCCGCGCAATGCGCGGCTTTCAAGATGGTGGGCCCAGTAGGACTCGAACCTACGACCAAGGGATTATGAGTCCCCTGCTCTAACCAACTGAGCTATAGGCCCTCAGTAGGCCGCGGATTATAGCGATGGTTTCTTCGCTGTGCCATCCGAAAAGTCCGAAACGCTCATACGAAGGAACGTAGCGGCGAAAAGGTCCGGCGGCAGCGGCAGGCTGACGATGTAGCCCTGCATCTGCTCACAACCTTCAGCCGCCAGAAACGCTTGCTGGGCCGGCGTTTCTACGCCCTCGGCAATGATGGTGAATTGCATGCTGTGCCCAAGGGCGATGATGGCGCGCACGATCGCCGCATCGTGTGGGTCGTCGGGCAGGCCACGGACGAAGGATTGGTCGATCTTCAGGAAGTCCAGCGGCAGGCGTTTCAGGTAGCTGAGGGACGAATAGCCGGTGCCGAAGTCATCAATGGCCAGTTGCACGCCCAGATGCTTGAGCTGGTGCAGCACCTCCAGCGCTTCTTCGGCCTGGCTCATGATGAAGTTTTCGGTGATCTCCAGTTGCAGGCAGCCAGGCTCCAGGCGGTTGTCCCGCAGCAGTTGCTCGATGCGCGCCAGCAGGTTGGGGTGGCGCAGTTGCGCGCCGGCGAGGTTGACGGACAGCGGGCCGAAGTCATCAAAAATTTCTCGCCAGTCGTGCATCTGTCGGCAGGCCTGCTCCAGTACCCAGTCGCCAATCTGCAGGATCATGCCGTTCTCTTCGGCCAGGGCAATGAAGTGCTCGGGCGGCACTTCGCCGAAGGTGGGGTGGCGCCAGCGAATCAGGGCTTCGGCGCCGATCAGTTGTTGGGTGTCGAGGCTGAGTTTCGGCTGGTAATAGAGAGACAATTCGTCGCGCTCGATCGCTCGGCGCAGTTCGTGTTCCAGGGCCACGCGTTCGTTGGCTTGCGCGGTGAGGTCCTGGGTGTAGCTTTCGACGCGGTTGCGGCCTTTGGCCTTGGAGCGGTACATGGCGGCGTCGGCGTTTTTGACCAGGGTGGCGACGTCGTTTCCGTCCCGTGGGTACAGGCTGGTGCCGATGCTGGCGCTGATGAAGAACTCATGCTCGCCCGCCTGGAACGGTGGGGTGAAGCAGGCCAGCAGCTTATTGGCCAGGTGTTCGGCGTCGCTGGCTTGTTGCAGGCCGGGCAGCAGGATGATGAATTCGTCACCGCCCAGGCGGGCGACGGTGTCGACGTCTCGCAGTTGGTCCTTGAGGCGAACGGCGATGTCCTTGAGCAGCAGGTCGCCAATCGGGTGGCCGAGGCTGTCGTTGATGTGTTTGAAGCGGTCGAGGTCGAGGAACAGTACGGCGCCCTGGCTGCCGGTTTCCTGTTGGTTGTTGAGGGCGGCTTGCAGGCGGCTTTCAAACAGGGTGCGGTTGGGCAGGCCGGTCAGCGGGTCGTGGTGGGCCTGGTAATCGAGGCGCGCCTGGGCGTGCTTGAGGCTGGAGATGTCGGCAAACACGGCGACGAAGTGGGTGATCGACTCCTCGCGGTTGCGCACGGCGCTGATGGTCAGCCAGCTGGGGTACAGCTCGCCGCTCTTGCGCCGGTTGGAGATCTCGCCTTGCCAGTGGCCGTTGGCCGTCAGTTGGTGCCACATGGCCGCGTAGAAGGCGCTGTCGTGCAGGCCCGAGGCAAGCAGGCGCGGGGTTTGGCCGAGGGCCTCGGCTTCGCTGTAGCCGGTGATCTCGCTGAAGGCGCGGTTCACGGCGCTGATATTTTGCCGGGTGTCGGTGATCAGTACGCCTTCGGCCGTGCTCTCGAACACGGTGGCGGCCTGTTGCAGTTTTTCCTGCATCAGTTGGCGTTCGGTGATGTCCCGGGCGATGGTCAGCATGCAGTCGTCGTCGCCGATGGGCAGCGGGCGGCTGGAGACTTCACACAGGCGAATTTCGCCGTCGCTGCGGCGGATGTGGCAGACAAAGTCGCGGACAAATCCATCCCGTTGCAGCCGCTCCAGCATATCTTTGCGTTCGTTCAGGTCGACCCAGATCCCGAGGTCCAGGGTTGACTGGTCCAGCGACATCACGCTGTTGAAGCCGGTAATTCGACTGAATCCTTCGTTGACCTCAATCAGCAAACCGTCGCTTTGGCGGGACAACAGCAGGCCGTCGGGAGAGGCATGAAAGGCCTTGGCGAATTTCTCTTCGGAGGTCTGCAGTCGCTGCTGGGTTTCTTTCAGCTGGGTGATGTCACGCACCACCACGACCAGGGCTTCGGTGGTATCCAGTTGAAAGGGTTCGGCGGAGATCAGTCCGGTGAAGGCCTGGCCGTTGCTGCGCAGGAAGGGCATTTCCAGGTTGCGGATGCTGGTGGTCTGTACCCGTTGCAGCAGGCCGGGGCCTACGCCCTGGATGCCCCAGATATTCAGTTCAGTGGCGGTTTTTCCTACGACTGCTTCGGCGCTCAGGCCGATCTGGTCTTCGAATGCCTTATTGACCTCCATCAGGCAGCCGTCCGATAGCCGGGCGATGACCAGGATGTCCGGGCATTGCTGGAACACAGAGGCGAATTTCTGTTCCGAAAGCTGCAACGCTTCCTCGGTGCGCTTGGCTTCGCTGATGTCGATCATCAGGCCGCGCAGCACGGGTTCGTGGCCGTGTTCGATCAGGCTGACGATGTCCCGCACCCACAGGCAGCGTCCATCGGCGGTGATCACCCGGTAGTCGACACTGTGGTCGCGGTTGGCCCGGGTTTCGGCGTAGCAATAGGATTCGGTGCGGGTCAGGTCCGCGGGGTGGATGATGTTGCGCCAGAAGCCCGGGATCAGCCAGTGGGCACGGGGGTAACCCAGCAGTTCCTCGGCGTGGGGCGACACGTAGCTGTAGGTGAAATCGCTGATGCTGGCTTCCCAGGCGATCGCGGAAAGGCTCTCCACCAGGCCGCGATAGTGGTATTCGCTGCTGCGCAGTTCCTGTTCGAGGGCGACCCGGCGGGAAATTTCCGAGCTGAGCCGACGATTGATCCGGATAACCACGGCCAGCACGATGCTCAGCAACAGCACGGCAGGCAACCCGTAGAGCAGCACATCCGTCCAGAGCGTGCGGTGGTCGATGACGTTGCCGACCCAGCGCTGCTGGATGGCCTCGGTCTCAGACGGGCTGATGTCGGCCAGGACTTTATCGAGGATGCCCACCAGCATCTTGTCGTCCTTGGGTACGCCCATGGCCAACTGATAGCGGTAAGGCGTTTCGCCGCTGATGTACAGGCCTTCCAGCTTGAGTTGACGCAGGCTCCACACGCTGGACGCCAGATCGCCCACTACGGCGTCGACCTTGTCGGTGGCCAGGGCCTGCAGCGTAGCGCTGACATTGGGCATGGCCACCAGGTTGAGGTCCGGGTGGTGAGTGCGCAGCAGTTCATGGGGCGCGTAGTTTTCCACCACGGCCACCTTCAACCCGTACAGGTCCTTGAGGCTGCGTGGTTGCGGGCCGCCTTCGTGGGCGAGGATGACGATGGGGAAGTCGAGATAAGGCCGGGTAAACGACAGGAAACCCTGGCGTTCCGGTGTGGACATGATGCCCGGCAGCAGGTCGAGCTGGTTGTTGCGGGCCTGTTCCAGCACGGCGCTCCAGTTCACCGGCTCGATCAGTTTGATCCTGACGCCAAGGCGATCCTGCATCAGCCGCACATAATCAGCGGCCAGGCCCTGGTAGCGACCGTCTTCATCGCGGTATTCAAAGGGTGGCCAAGAGGCGTCGACGCCCAGGCGCAACTCTTGGTGGTCCGCCAGCCAGCCACGCTCTTCATCGGTGAGAGTCAACGCGCCAGCCGTTGCGGTCCAGGTCAGCAGCGACAGCAGTAACACGGTCGGCAATCTGGGCATAACGGTCTCGTTATGGCACGGGGAATGTTTCGAGTGTAGACGGGCATTGCGGGGGAGGGGAGGCAGCGAGGATTTAATCTGCAGAAGCAAAAACCCCGGCCTGGGCCGGGGTTTTTGTGATCACTCGTCGAGGAAGGAGCGCAAATGCTCGCTTCTCGTCGGGTGGCGCAGCTTGCGCAGCGCCTTGGCTTCGATCTGACGAATCCGCTCACGGGTAACGTCGAACTGCTTACCAACCTCCTCAAGGGTGTGGTCGGTATTCATGTCGATGCCGAAGCGCATGCGCAGTACCTTGGCTTCACGGGCAGTGAGGCCGGACAGTACGTCGCGAGTCGCTTCTTTCAGGCTCTCAACGGTAGCAACATCGATTGGCGACTGCATGGTCGAGTCTTCGATGAAGTCACCCAGATGGGAGTCTTCGTCATCACCGATCGGGGTTTCCATGGAGATCGGCTCTTTAGCGATCTTCAATACCTTGCGGATTTTATCCTCAGGCATTTCCATGCGTTCGCCCAACTCTTCCGGGGTCGGTTCGCGACCCATTTCCTGCAACATCTGCCGGGAAATACGGTTGAGCTTGTTGATCGTCTCGATCATGTGCACCGGAATACGGATGGTGCGGGCCTGGTCGGCGATCGAGCGAGTGATCGCCTGACGGATCCACCAGGTGGCATAAGTCGAGAACTTGTAGCCGCGACGGTATTCGAACTTGTCCACCGCTTTCATCAAGCCGATGTTGCCTTCCTGGATCAGATCGAGGAATTGCAGGCCACGGTTGGTGTACTTCTTGGCGATGGAGATCACCAGACGCAAGTTCGCTTCAACCATCTCTTTCTTCGCGCGGCGGGCCTTGGCCTCACCGATCGACATGCGACGGTTGATGTCCTTGATCTCGGCAATCGTCAGACCGGTTTCAGTCTGCAATGCAGTCAGCTTCTGCTGGCAACGAACGATGTCGGCCTGGAAGCGACCAATGGCTTCAGCGTATTTGCTTTTGCCTTTGGCCAGTGCGTCGGTCCAGCTTTCGTCGACTTCGTTGCCCGGGAACTGGCGCAGGAAGTCGGCACGCGGCATGCGCGCATCACGGACACAGAGCTGCATGATCGCACGCTCTTGTGCACGCAGACGCTCAAGGGCGCTACGAACCCGCTCAACCAGGCCTTCGAATTGCTTCGGTACCAGTTTGATCGGCATGAAGAGTTCAGCCAGGGCCAGCAATTCAGCAGTTGCCTGCTTGCTGCCGCGACCGTGCTTCTTCAGGGCCTTGCGAGCCAGTTCCATCTGATCGGAGACCGCGCCAAAGCGCTGGGCTGCGATGATCGGATCCGGACCGCTTTCGACTTCTTCTTCGTCATCGGTGCTGGCTTCAGCTTCGTCGTCGTCGGTGTCGTCGTCTGCTTTCGCAGCCTTGGCATCGATCGGTGGCGGAATTTCAGCCGCAGGTGGCGCAATGCCGTCGTCCGGGTCGATATAACCGCTCAGGACGTCGGACAGGCGGCCACCTTCGGTGGTGACGCGAGTGTACTCGGAGAGAATGTGGTCAACCGTGCCTGGGAAGTGCGCGATTGCGCCCATCACTTCACGGATGCCCTCTTCGATACGCTTGGCGATTTCGATTTCGCCTTCACGTGTCAGCAGCTCTACCGTACCCATTTCGCGCATATACATGCGCACAGGGTCAGTCGTGCGACCGATGTCGGTCTCGACCGCTGCCAACGCGGCGGCTGCTTCTTCAGCGGCTGCCTCGTCGGTATCGGCGTCGGCCAACATAAGGGCGTCCGCATCCGGAGCACTCTCGTGTACGGGGATCCCCATGTCATTAATCATGCGGATGATGTCTTCCACCTGCTCTGGATCTGAAATATCCTCAGGCAGGTGGTCGTTGACCTCTGCGTAAGTCAGATACTTCTGCTCACGACCAAGGGTGATCAACTCTTTGATACGAGACTGCTGTTGCGCTTTTCCGGACATAACACCCTATCCACTGAAGGTCTTGGCGGGCAAAAAACAAGCCGAGGATTATACCCGAGCTATGACCTCACACGCCAGCTGAGGTCGGGTTTGATGCGGAAACATTGCGACTTAAAAGGTCGCGCAGTTGATTTTTCTCTTCGGCGGTCAATTCACTCTGACGCGCTTTTCGAAGAAGTTGTTCCAGGTTTCGCTCGCGTTGACGAGCTACCAAGCTAGTAATGGTGTCGAAAAACTGTTGTTCAAGGTTATCGCCATCAATCAGCCATTCCTTTTCTGCCAATGCCTTCAGCAAACGGCCCTGTTCGGTGCCGTGCCAGCGTGCAATCAGCTGGAATGAGTTTAGCTTAGGATTCTTCTGTACGGCTTCGAGCAGGGCCACCAACAGTTGCGTATTGGTGTGGTCTTCGGCCGCAAAGTGCCCCGCATCCTCGACTTTTTGTGCCAGTTGCGGGTGGTGCAAAAGTGTACGCAGGGCTGCCATGGTGGGCGGCTCTACTGCTGCTGGGACGCGTGGGCCGCGCGGTTCGTCACGGTCACCGCCACGTTTGCCGTTTTTGTCCCAGGGTTTCTTGTCCCATTTCTTGCCGCCGGCGCCGGGTTTCTTCGGTGTCCACTCCTGCTGGGGCGTGTAGGCCTCCTGCGGTTGGTGGAAGTCGGAATAGTCCGGCATGGCGTCGTAATCCATGCCCGGGTCGTAGGCCGGCGGCGCCTCTTGCGGCGCGCTGCGGGCCAGCTGGCTGACGGCCTCGCCACTCAAGCCGGTGATTTCCAGCAGGCGCTGGCGCATCAGGGTGCGCAGGTTGGCGCCCGGAACCTTGTCGATCAGCGGGGCCGCGAGGGTGACCATGTGGGCCTTGCCTTCGAGGGAGCGCGGGTCGGACTCTTCGGTCAGTTGCTGGAAAAAGTAATCGGCCAGCGGTTGTGCGTGTTGGTTGATGCGCGCGCGGAACGCGTCGGTGCCTTCGGAGCGGACCAGGGTGTCCGGGTCTTCACCTTCGGGCAGGAACAGGAAGCGTGCGCGCCGCCCGTCCTGCAGGCTCGACAGGGTCGACTCAAGGGCACGCCACGCTGCGTTGCGGCCGGCCTGGTCGCCGTCGAAGCAGAACAGTACGTTGGGCACCACGCGAAACAGGCGCTTCAAGTGCTCTTCGCTGGTCGCGGTGCCCAAGGTCGCCACGGCGTTGCGCAAACCTTGCTGGGCCAGGGCAATCACGTCCATATAGCCTTCAACCACGATGATTTCGTCGAGGTTGCGATTGTTCTTGCGCGCTTCAAACAGGCCGTAGAGTTCCTGGCCTTTATGAAACACCGGGGTTTCCGGTGAGTTCAGGTATTTGGGCTTGTCGTCCCCCAGCACCCGGCCGCCGAACGCGATGATGCGGCCGCGGCTGTCGCGGATCGGGAACATCACGCGGTCGCGGAAGCGGTCATAACGCTTGCCGGTCTCGGCGTTTTCCACCAACAGGCCGGCGTCGATCATGGCTTTTTGCTGCAGGGTGTCGCTGCTCAGGTGCTTGTACAGGTTGTCCCAGCCCGGCGGGGCGAAGCCGAGGCCGAAGTCGCGGGCGATTTCACCGGTCAGGCCGCGGCCCTTGAGGTAGTCGACGGCGGCTTTGCGCTGCGGGTGGCTTTTCAGTGCCTGGCGGTAAAAGTCGGCAGCAGCGGTAAGCAGCGGGTACAGCGGCGAATCGGTGGGTTGCCGCGGTTTGTGCGGGCGGCCACTTTCTTCGCGGGGGATTTCCATGCCGGCGGCTTTCGCCAGTTCCTCGACGGCCTGGGGGAAGTCCAGGTTGTCGTGGTCCATGATGAAGCCGAGGGCGTTGCCGCCAGCGCCGCAGCCGAAGCAGTAGTAGAACTGCTTGTCGGGGCTGACGCTGAACGACGGAGTCTTTTCCTTGTGGAACGGGCAGCAGGCGGTGTAGTTCTTGCCGGCCTTTTTCATCTGCAGGCGCGAGCTGACAACATCGACGATGTCGGTGCGGTTCAGAAGGTCGTCAATAAAGCTCTGGGGAATTAGCCCGGCCATGGCGTTCTCGTCATCACTGCGTGTAAAAGAGGGCCCGCAAAGTGCTCAAGGCGCGCGTGTTGTGCGGCTCGATCTACTGTCGTCTGCTTGGTCTGTCAGGAAGTGTATCTGCCGAACATTCACTGACGTTAGTTCCGATCAGTGCCCGGCGTAGAAATGTTGCCCGGGAGTCCGGTCTTGGCCATGTGGGGGCCTCGGAAGCTCATCGGTGGGCGCAGCCGACCTGTTGATCGCCTGTTAAAAAATAAGTGTGCTCGTCAGTAGCCTTGTTAGGCTCGTCAGAAGAGACGTGCACCGCTGGCAAAAGAGCCAGTCCTGACGTGTGAAGCAGTTCGTTTCAGTCGCGTGTGCGGCGTCAACGGTGAAGCATCAAGCGATATCCGCAAATGCCAACAGCCCGGCTGAGGGCCGGGCTTGGCAGAAGCTTGCTACGAACGTCTGTGTATTAGTACAGACGAACGGCGCGGCGCTGCTCGCGCTGAACTTTCTTGGCGTGACGCTTAACAGCGGCTGCTGCTTTACGCTTACGCTCAGAAGTTGGCTTCTCGTAAAATTCGCGGCTACGAACTTCAGCCAGAACACCGGCTTTTTCGCAGGAGCGCTTGAAACGACGCAGAGCTACGTCGAAGGGTTCGTTCTCTTTTACTTTGACGGCTGGCATCCAGAGCTACCTTCTTTCATTACCGGGAATCAACGTTCTCGTCGCAAAAAATTCGCGGCTGAGGTCGTCGGTTTTTAAGGGTTGCGGATGTTAACCCCTCGTTGCCCGGAATGCAAAGCCTCTGATCGAAAACCGCTAGTCGGGAGGGGGAGTGGCGACTATTATGCGCGCCTTCGAATTCAGCCTCTACAAGGCGCAAACCCATGCTAGTTCTGGGATTAGAAACCTCGTGCGACGAAACCGGTGTCGCACTTTACGACAGTGAACGCGGGCTTTTGGCCGACGCACTGTTCAGTCAGATCGACCTGCATCGCGCCTATGGCGGCGTGGTGCCGGAGCTGGCCAGCCGTGATCATGTGAAACGCATGCTGCCATTGATTCGCCAGGTGCTGGACGAGGCCGGCTGCGTGCCGACCGAGATCGACGCCATTGCCTATACCGCAGGCCCCGGATTGGTCGGAGCCCTGCTGGTTGGGGCCTCTTGCGCCCAGGCGCTGGCATTTGCCTGGGGCATTCCGGCCCTTGGTGTGCACCACATGGAAGGCCATTTACTGGCACCGATGCTGGAAGAAAACCCGCCAGCGTTCCCGTTCGTCGCTTTGTTGGTTTCAGGCGGCCATACGCAGTTGGTTCAGGTCGACGGAATCGGTCAATACACGCTGCTGGGCGAAAGCCTGGACGACGCTGCCGGTGAAGCTTTCGACAAGACTGCGAAGATGATGGGCCTTAATTATCCGGGCGGCCCGGAAATCGCCCGCTTGGCAGAAAAAGGCGTTCCGGGGCGCTATACCTTCCCGCGCCCGATGTGCGATCGCCCTGGCCTGATGTTCAGCTTCAGCGGCCTGAAAACCTCTGCCCTGAACACCTGGCAGCAGAGCGTCAGCGCCGGAGACGACAGTGAGCAAGCCCGTTGCGACATCTCGCTGGCGTTCCAGCAGGCCGTGGTGGAGACTTTGACCATCAAGTGCAAGCGGGCCCTGAAGCAGGCGGGCATGAAGCGCCTGGTGATCGCGGGCGGCGTCAGCGCGAACAAGGCGCTGCGCAGCTCCCTGGAGAAAATGCTCGGCGACATGAAGGGCGACGTGTTTTATGCGCGTCCCGAATTCTGCACCGATAACGGTGCGATGATCGCCTATGCCGGTTGCCAGCGTTTGCAGGCCGGGCAGCATGAAAGCCTGGCAATCAGCGTGCAGGCGCGCTGGCCGATGGAGCAGTTGCCGCCGCTGTAACGGGCGAACGTGAGCCGGGTTCACCGGGCGTATTTAAAAATGCCGTTCGCGCCCGGCAAACAGGTCGCGTAAATTGCCCCGGTGGCGCCAGACGATCAGCAGCGTGAGCACGCTCATCGGCACCAGCGCCTCCGGCTCCTGCCACGCCAGCAACGGCAGGGTCAGGGGCGTGGCGATGAGGGCGGCCAGCGAGCTGGTGCGTGTCAGGTAGAACGTCAGCAGCCAGGCCAGGATGGCCAGCAGCGCCGCCGGTGGGTAGATCCCCAGCAGCATGCCGGCCGCCGTCGCAACGCCTTTGCCGCCGCGAAAGCGAAAGTACAGCGGGAACAGGTGGCCGAGCACCGCGCAGACGCCGATCCAGGCTTGCTGTTGCAGCGAGAGCCCGGCGAGATCGGCGATCAGCACCGGCAGCAGGCCCTTGCAGACGTCGCCGAACAGCGTGAGTACGGCGAGTTTCTTGCCGGCCAGGCGCAACATATTGGTGGCGCCGGCATTGCCTGAGCCACTCATTCGCGGGTCGGGATTTCCCGTCAGGCGGCTGAGCAAAATGGCGAAGGACAGCGAGCCGAGCAGGTAGGCGAGAGTCGCCAGTAACCAAAACATGCTAACTATTCCGGGCGAGGACGCCCTGATTCTAACGGGGCATCGCGCCCTTGTCGTGCAGCGGAGAAGAGTGCTTGGACAGAGTGTTTATCGAAGGCCTGGAAGTCGACACCGTGATCGGGGCCTACGACTGGGAGCGCGGTATCCGGCAATGCCTGCGTCTGGACCTGAGCTTCGCCTGGGATAACCGCCCGGCCGCTGCCGGTGATGACCTGACCCTGGCGCTGGATTACGCGAGCGTGTCCGCGCGGATCCAGGCCTTTGCCGAGCAGGCGCAATTCCAGCTGGTGGAAACCTTCGCCGAGCGCCTGGCTGAAGTGTTGATGAGTGAGTTCCAGATTCCCTGGCTGCACCTCAAACTGACCAAGCCCGGCGCCGTACCGGCCGCCAAGGGTGTGGGCGTGGAGATCGAGCGCGGATGTCGCTAACTCAGGTTTACCTTGGTCTTGGCAGTAACATCGAGCGTGAGGCCCATTTGCACGCTGGCCTTGATGCGCTGGCGGGTTTCCTGACGCAGATGCGCTGTTCGCCGGTGTTTGAAAGCCAGCCTGTGGGCATCAAGAGCGGGCCATTCTTCAATCTGGTGGTGTCGGCGTATACCGACCTGCCGTTGATGGAACTGGACCGCCGGCTGAAATTCATCGAGGCCGACAATGGCCGCTACGCCCCGGATCGCAAGGGCTTGCCGCTGGACATCGACGTGCTGCTGTATGGCGAGCTGGTGGGTAACTTCGATGGCCTGATCCTGCCCCGGGCCGAAATCCTGAAGAACGCGTTTGTGCTGTGGCCGCTGTCGTTGATGGCGCCGCAGCGTGTGCATCCTGAGGTGGGCAAGTCATTTGCCGCGCTGTGGCAGGATGCACACATTGACCAGGTACTGGCGCCGGTCGCGTTCGAATGGCGGGATCAGCCGTTGACGCCGGACTCGCTCTTGTAGGCTTTTAGCGCCTTGAGCCGTTCGCGTTTCAGCGCTTCGCCCAGTTCGGGACCTTTGTAGCCTTGTTCCAGTAGCGGTGCGACGGCCACACCTCTGGCCGCCAGCGCCGCACCGCGCAAATAATCGGCTTGTGGATAACTTCTCTGCTCAAGGCCCTTGCGCCCGCGGGCGTCCATCTCGCATGCCACCACAAACTCTTCAAAGCGTTGCGGGCGACGGTAAACGTCGAAGCTTTGCAGCAACTCCAGCAATGTCGAGGGCCTCAGCTCCAGTGCGCGGTGGCCGTGGGTGTGATATTCGCCCACCAGCAACGCCAACTCCTGGCAATCCCTTGGCACCTTGAAGCGTTCGTTCATCGCCTTGATCAGCTTCACGCCGCGTTGCTCATGAGCGATGTGCTGCGGCAACTTATCCACAGGCGTGAGCCCCTTGCCCAGATCGTGCAGCAGGCAGGCCCAGCGGACGGTCAACGGTTGGGCATGGATGGCCGCCTGTTCCAGCACGCTCAATGTGTGCACGCCGGTATCGATTTCGGGGTGATGGGCCTCGGGTTGCGGCACGCCAAACAGTGCGTCGATTTCCGGCATCAGGGTTTTCAGGGCGCCGCAATCGCGCAGCACCTGGATAAACACCTGTGGCTGGTTTTCCATCAATGCGCGGGAAATCTCCTTCCAGCTGCGTTCGGGCGTCAAGGCTTCCAGTTCGCCCGACGCGCTGAGTTCGCGCATCAGTTCCAGGGTTTCGGGCGCTACCGTAAAGCCGAGGCCGGCATAGCGCGCGGCAAAGCGGGCAACGCGCAGGACACGCAGTGGATCTTCGGCAAACGCCGGGGAAACGTGACGCAGAATGCGTGCGTCCAGATCCTGCTGGCCGTGATAAGGGTCGGTCAGGTTGCCCGCGTCATCCTCGGCCATGGCGTTGATGGTCAGGTCGCGGCGGATCAGGTCTTCTTCCAGGGTAACTTCGGGGCTGGCGTGAAACACAAAGCCGCCATAACCCCGGCCGCTCTTGCGCTCCGTGCGGGCGAGGGCGTACTCGTCACCATTTTTCGGGTCAAGAAATACCGGGAAGTCCGAACCCACAGGCTTGTAGCCCAGGGCGAGCATTTCTTCAGTGGTAGCGCCGACTACGACACGGTCGATATCGGTAACGGGGATGCCCAGCAGGCGATCACGTACCGCACCACCGACTTTGTAGATTTGCATGAAAAAGCCTCCATTAGCGGCACAGGATAACGCCTGCGGCCCGCCAATGGAGGCTTTGCCGTTTCACAGATGCACGACTGCCAGGTCCAGGCGGCCGTAATCGTTATCGCCGTGTTCGTTGCGGGGCGGAACGTGGTGGGTTTTCATCACCTGGTCGCCTTGCAGCGTTTCCAGGTGGATATCGAACCCCCACAGCCGGTGCAGGTGCTTGAGAACCTCCTCAGTGGACTCTCCCAGCGGTTTGCGGTCGTGCTGCTGGTGGCGCAGGGTCAGCGAGCGGTCGCCGCGTACGTCGATGCTGTAGATCTGCACATTGGGTTCGCGGTTGCCCAGGTTGTACTGCGCCGCGAGGGTTTCGCGGATGGTGCGGTAACCCGGCTCATCGTGGATCGCCGGCACCAGCAGGTCGTCCTTGAGGTCGTCGTCCATGATGCTGAACAGCTTGAGGTCTCGAATCACCTGGGGGGACAGGTATTGCAGGATGAAGCTCTCATCCTTGAAGCTGCTCATGGCGAACTTGATAGTCGACAACCAATCGCTGCCGGCAATCTCCGGGAACCAGCGGCGGTCTTCTTCGGTGGGGTGCTCGCACATGCGCCGGATATCGCGGTACATCGCAAAGCCCAATGCATACGGGTTGATACCGCTGTAGTAGGGGCTGTCGAAGCCCGGCTGGAAGACCACGCTGGTGTGGGACGTCAGGAACTCCATCATGAAACCGTCGGTGACCAGGCCTTCGTCATACAAGTCGTTCATCAGGGTGTAGTGCCAGAACGTGGCCCAGCCTTCGTTCATCACCTGGGTCTGGCGTTGTGGGTAGAAATACTGGGCAATCTTGCGCACGATCCGCACGATTTCCCGCTGCCAGGGCTCCAGCAATGGCGCGTGCTTTTCGATGAAATACAGGATGTTTTCCTGAGGTTCGGCGGGGAAGCGCGCATTGTCCTTGTCGTTGTTCTTGCCGGCGCGTTTGGGAATGGTGCGCCACAGGTCGTTGATCTGCTTTTGCAGATGCTCTTCACGGTCCTTCTGGCGCAGCCGTTCTTCTTCGGCGGAAATCGGATACGGGCGTTTATAGCGGTCGACGCCGTAGTTCATCAGGGCATGGCAGGAGTCCAGCAGGTCTTCCACCGCATCGATGCCGTGGCGCTCCTCGCACTGCATGATGTATTGCTTGGCGAATACCAGGTAATCGATGATCGAGCTGGCATCGGTCCAGGTGCGGAACAGGTAGTTACCCTTGAAGAAGCTGTTATGCCCGTAGCACGCGTGGGCCACCACCAGCGCCTGCATGCAGATAGTGTTTTCCTCCATCAGGTAGGCGATGCACGGGTCGGAGTTGATGACGATTTCGTAGGCCAGGCCCATCTGGCCGCGGGTGTAGGACTTTTCAGTGCTGAGGAAGTGTTTGCCGTAGGACCAGTGGTGATAGCCCAGGGGCATGCCCACGGACGCATAGGCATCCATCATCTGTTCGGCGGTGATCACTTCGATCTGGTTGGGGTAGGTATCCAGGGCATAACCCGCCGCGATGCGGCTGATTTCCCGGTCATAGGCCTGGATCAGTTCGAAGGTCCATTCGGACCCCGTGGATATGGGTTGGCGCTTATGCTCTTTGGCGGTCATGTCACTAACCTGCGCTGGAAGAGTTCACGGAAGACCGGATAGATATCGCCGGCCGAGACCAATTGTTGCTGGGCGAAGGTGTCAGCGAAGGCTTCGCTGATGCGCTCGTATTCGAACCACAGGGCCTGATGCTCGCGCGGGGTGATTTCGACGTAGGTGTAGTACTGCACGAACGGCATGATCTGGTTGATCAGGATGTCGCGGCAGATCGGCGAGTCGTCGTTCCAGTTGTCGCCGTCGGAAGCCTGGGCGGCGTAGATGTTCCACTCGTTGGCCGGATAGCGTTCGGCCATGATTTCCTGCATCAGCTTCAAGGCGCTGGAGACGATGGTGCCGCCGGTTTCCCGCGAGTAGAAGAATTCCTCCTCGTCGACTTCCCTGGCGCTGGTGTGATGGCGGATGAACACCACATCGATCTTGTCGTAGTTACGCTTGAGAAACAGATACAGCAGGATGAAGAAGCGCTTGGCGATGTCCTTGGTCGCCTGGGTCATGGAGCCGGACACGTCCATCAGGCAGAACATCACCGCCTTGGAACTGGGATTGGGTTGCTTGACCAGCAGGTTGTACTTCAGGTCGAAGGTGTCGAGAAACGGCACGCGATGGATTCGCGCGCTGAGTTTCGCGATTTCGGCTTCAATTTCCTGGATATCGCCGAAGTTGTCCGGCTCTTCGCGTTTCAGGCGTTCCAGTTCCGCCTTGGCATCCCGCAGTTTTGCCCGGCTGCTGCCAGACAAGGCGATACGTCGCGCATGGGCCGAGCGCAGGGTGCGGATGATGTTGATCCGTGACGGGTTGCCTTCGTTGCTGATCCCGGCACGCACGGTCTTGAAGGTGTCGGTACCGGTCAGGTTGCGTTTGACCAGGTTGGGCAGTTCCAGGTCTTCGAACATGAATTCCAGGAATTCTTCCTGGGTGATCTGGAACACGAACTCATCCATGCCTTCGCCGGAGTTGCCGGCCTTGCCCGGCCCTTTGCCGCCCGCACCGCCTTGAGGCCGCTGGATATGTTCGCCGCTGGTGAATTCCTTGTTGCCGGGATGCACGACAGTCTGTTTGCCGCCCCGGCCGTGGTGCAGCACCGGTTCATCGATGTCGCGTCCGGGGATGCTGATCTGTTCGCCATGCTCCATATCGGTGATGGAACGGCGGCTGACGGCCTCTTCGACGGCCTTTTTGATGTGGTCACGGTAACGCCGCAGGAACCGCTGGCGGTTTACCGTGCTCTTGTTCTTGCCATTGAGACGTCGGTCGATCACATAGCTCATGTAGGAGCCCTCCGGGCAGCTTCAAGTTACAAGCTTCAAGCGGCAAGCTGAAAGCTTAAAGACAAGCGGTCGATTGCCAGGCTGTCCGGCGTACCGGGAGCCTGGCATTGCACGCTTGTCGCTGCCTTACTGCGATTTGCGGACCCGCAAGTACCACTCGGAGAGCAGTCGTACCTGTTTGTCGGTGTAGCCACGCTCGACCATGCGAGTGACGAAGTCGTTGTGTTTTTGCTGATCCTCCTTGCTGGCCTTGGCGTTGAAGCTGATGACCGGCAGCAGATCCTCGGTGTTGGAGAACATTTTCTTCTCGATGACCACCCGCAGCTTCTCATAGCTGAGCCAGGTAGGGTTCTTGCCGTTGTTGTTGGCCCGGGCGCGCAGCACGAAGTTGACGATTTCGTTGCGGAAATCCTTCGGATTGCTGATGCCGGCGGGTTTTTCGATCTTTTCCAGTTCCTCGTTGAGGGCTACGCGGTTGAGAATCTCGCCGGTTTCCGGGTCGCGGTATTCCTGGTCCTGGATCCAGAAGTCTGCGTACAGCACATAGCGGTCGAAAATGTTCTGGCCGTATTCGCTGTAGGACTCCAGGTACGCGGTCTGGATTTCCTTGCCGATGAACTCGATGTAGCGCGGTGCCAGGTATTCCTTGAGGAAGCGCAGATAGCGCTCGCGGGTTTCAGCCTGGAACTGTTCCTGTTCGATCTGCTGTTCCAGCACGTAGAGCAGGTGCACCGGGTTGGCGGCGATTTCGTGCGGGTCGAAGTTGAAGACCTTGGACAGGATCTTGAACGCAAAGCGTGTCGACAGGCCGTTCATGCCCTCATCCACGCCGGCGGTGTCGCGGTATTCCTGGATCGACTTGGCCTTCGGATCGGTGTCCTTGAGGTTTTCGCCGTCATACACCCGCATCTTCGAGTAGATGTTGGAGTTTTCCGGCTCCTTGAGGCGCGACAACACGGTGAACTGGGCCAGCATCTTCAGGGTGTCAGGCGCGCAATGGGCCTTGGCCAGGGAGCTGTTGAACAGCAGCTTGTCGTAAATCTTGATTTCATCGCTGACCCGCAGGCAGTAAGGCACCTTGACGATGTAGATCCGGTCGATGAAGGCTTCGTTGTTCTTGTTGTTGCGGAAGGTGTGCCATTCCGATTCGTTGGAGTGGGCCAGCAGGATCCCGGTAAACGGAATCGCCCCCAGGCCTTCGGTGCTGTTGTAGTTACCTTCCTGTGTCGCGGTGAGCAGTGGGTGCAGCACCTTGATCGGTGCCTTGAACATCTCCACGAACTCCATCAGGCCCTGGTTGGCCCGGCACAGTGCGCCCGAGTAGCTGTAGGCATCGGCGTCGTTCTGCGGGAACTCTTCGAGTTTGCGGATATCGACCTTGCCCACCAGCGCCGAGATGTCCTGGTTGTTCTCGTCACCGGGTTCGGTCTTGGCCACGGCGATCTGGTTGAGGATCGATGGATAGAGCTTCACCACCCGGAACTGGCTGATGTCGCCGCCGAACTCGGCCAGGCGCTTGGTCGCCCAAGGCGACATGATGGTATTGAGATAGCGCCGTGGAATGCCGAAGTCTTCTTCGAGAATCGCGCCATCTTCCGTGGCATTGAACAGCCCCAGGGGCGACTCGAACACCGGTGAGCCCTTGATGGCGTAGAACGGCACCTTCTCGATCAGTTGTTTGAGTTTTTCGGCCAGGGACGACTTGCCGCCGCCGACGGGGCCGAGCAGGTAGAGGATCTGTTTCTTCTCTTCCAGGCCTTGGGCGGCATGGCGGAAATACGAGACGATCTGGTCAATGCATTCTTCCATGCCGTGGAAGTCTTCAAAGGCCGGGTAGCGACGGATCACCTTGTTCGAGAAAATCCGCGACAAGCGCGAATTGGCTGCGGTGTCCACCAGCTCCGGCTCGCCGATCGCCAACAGCAGGCGTTCAGCGGCAGACGCGTAAGCGCTGCGGTCCTTTTTGCACAGTTCGAGATACTCCTGAAGCGAGAGCTCTTCCTGGCGGGTGGACTCGAAGCGTTGTTGGAAGTGGCTAAAAATACTCATGACGTCGTCACCTCGCTCGATACGTGGAGCCGACGCCGGATCAATCAGTCGATGCTGGCAGCCATTGGTGGACACCAATGGCCGTTTTCCCCCCAGAACACCCTGAAACGCTACCGATGACCCGCACGCCGGTGTACCGGCTCTCCCCTGTTTTGGATGGCCTGCGCTTAAGGATAGTTCGGAATCCGGGAGGTCAAGGCGCGATACGAAATTAGTTTGGCCGCGCCGTTCGTCAGAAACGGCGCGAGGCCAAGCGTCACGCGGGATAGCGGGGTTTGAAAAAAATTATTGCGCGTCGCCTGCGGCAATTTCTGCAGGATAGGTCGCACGCCATAGCTCAAAGCCACCGTCGAGGCTATAGACGTCGGAGAAGCCCTGGCTCACCAGGTAGGCGGCGGCGCTTTGGCTGGAGTTGCCGTGGTAGCACGCCACGATGACCGGCGCGTCGAGGTCGGCGGCGCGGATGAAGTCGGCGATGTTGTGGTTGTCCAGGTGCTGGGCACCACTGATGTGGGCAGCGTTGTAGGTCGGCTGGTCGCGGATGTCTACAACCACCGCGCCTTGCTCGCGCAGGGCCTGGGCTTGCTCGGGAGGGATACGTTTGAATTCAGTCATGGCGGGCTCCTTTGGCCTGTATGAAAGCGCGGCTCAGCGCTTTGCCGCGGCCTGCAGTTGTTCGGGAACGGGGGAGTCGCACTGGCAGCTTGAGCGCTCGCCGGTGTCGATGTTCATCAGGGTCATGGCGCCGCCCCATACGCAGCCGGTGTCGAGGGCGAACACGCCAGGTTCATCACACTTGCCTTCCAGGGCTGCCCAGTGGCCGAAGATGATCTTCGTTTCACGGGTCTTGCGCTCCTTGTGGGCGAACCAGGGCTTGTAGCCGGGGAGGGCGGTGTCGGCGCCTTCCTTGCTCTTGAGGTCCAGCTTGCCTTCGGCGGTGCAGAAACGCATGCGGGTGAAGTAGTTGGTGATCACCCGCAGCCGCGCGACGCCGGTCAGTTCGTTGTCCCACTTAACGGGTTCGTTGCCGTACATGCCATCCAGGTAAGCGGTGTACAGGTTGTCATCGGCCAGGGCTGCTTCGACTTCACTCGCGCACTTGAGGGCTTTCTTCAGCGTCCACTGGGGTGGAATGCCGGCATGCACCAAGGCGGTGTCGCGGCTCTCGTCGTAGTGCATGAGTTTTTGCCGGCGCAGCCAGTCAAGCAGCTCGGTGCGATCCGGCGCTTCGAGGATTTCCCGCAGGGTATCGCCCTTTTTCAGGCGCTCGATGTTATTGCCGGCGGCCAGCAAGTGCAGGTCATGGTTGCCCAGTACGCACACCAGGGAGTCGCGCATGCCATAAAGGAAGCGCAGGGTTTCCAGGGATTGCGGGCCACGGTTGACCAGGTCGCCCACCAGCCACAGGCGATCCTTGGCCGGGTCGAAGGCCACACGCTCGAGCAGGCACTTGAGCGGTTCCAGGCAGCCTTGCAGGTCGCCGACGGCATACGTCGCCATCAGTGCAGGGCTCCAGGCACCGCGAGGCGGAACGGGGCGATGATGGCGTCGAAGTGTTTGCCGTCGTCGGCGAGCATCTGGTAGCTGCCTTGCATGTTGCCGACACGGGAGGTCATGACAGTGCCGCTGCTGTAGGTGTGGCTCTTGCCTGGGGCGATCAGCGGTTGTTGGCCGACCACGCCGGCGCCGCGTACTTCCTCGACCTGGCCGTCACCGTCGGTGATGACCCAGTGGCGCGACAGCAGCTTGGCAGGCAGCTCGCCGTTGTTTTGCACGGTAATGGTGTAGGCGAACGCAAAGCGGTTCTGCTCGGGTTGCGATTGTTCCGCCAGAAAGCGGGTGACGACGCTGACGTCGATCTGATAACGAGGATCGGACATGCAAGAGGCCTTAAAAGCAAAAGCGGGGGAACAGCGGATGCCGGTCAGTCTAGGCCAAGTGGTGGGCACTAGGCCAGACATGCTGTCTGGCCGTGCCCGACTCTACTTATTCGGCCGCTGGCGCAGGCTGAATGGCGAGCTGGTCAGCCAGGCGCACGAAGGCAGCCAGGTCCAGCTGCTCAGGGCGCAGGCTGCCGTCGACGCCGGCGGCTTCGATTTCAGCGTTGCTGAGCAAAGCCTTCAGCGTATTGCGCAAGGTCTTGCGGCGTTGGTTAAACGCCTCGCGTACCACGCGCTCCAGCAATTTGTGGTCCTTGGCCGGATGCGGCAGCACCGCGTGAGGCACCAGGCGCACGATGGCGGAGTCGACCTTCGGCGGTGGGTTGAACGCGCCCGGGCCGACGTTGAACAGGTGCTCTACGCGGCAATGGTATTGAACCATGATCGACAGGCGACCCCAATCACCACCGCCAGGGCCCGCAGCCAGACGCTCGACCACTTCCTTTTGCAGCATGAAGTGCATGTCGCGGATGATGCCGGCGTTGTTCAGCAGGTGAAAAATCAGCGGGGTGGAGATGTTGTACGGCAGGTTGCCGACCACTCGCAGGCTGTTGGGCGCTGCATTGAGGCTGGTGAAGTCGAACTTCAGCGCGTCGCCCTGGTGCAGGTTGAAATTGGGCATGCCGGCGAACTGCTGGTTGAGGATCGGGATCAGGTCCTTGTCCAACTCAACCACGTCCAACTGGCCGCCGCTTTTCAGCAGGCCTTGGGTCAGGGCGCCCTGGCCCGGGCCGATTTCCAGCAGGCGGTCTTCGGGCTTGGCATGGATGGAACGCAGGATGCGATCGATCACGCCAGCGTCGTGCAGGAAGTTTTGCCCGAAACGCTTGCGCGCCCGGTGTTGGTAATGCTCGGTCATATACGGGTCTCGGCCATCTGATAGGCGGTTTCCAGGGCCACGTGCAGGCTGCCGGTATCGATCTTGCCGCTGCCTGCGAGGTCCAGGGCGGTGCCATGGTCGACGGAGGTGCGGATGATCGGCAGGCCCAGTGTCACGTTGACCGCGGCGCCGAAGCCTTTGTACTTCAGCACGGGCAGGCCCTGGTCATGGTACATCGCCAGCACTGCGTCGCAGTGCTCCAGATATTTGGGGGTAAACAGAGTGTCGGCAGGCAATGGGCCGCGCAGGTCCATGCCTTCAAGGCGCAGACGCTCCAGGGTTGGTTCGATGATGTCGATTTCTTCATGGCCCAGATGGCCACCTTCACCGGCGTGGGGGTTGAGCCCACAGACCAGGATGCGTGGTTGGGCGATGCCGAATTTCTGTTGCAGGTCGGCGTGCAGGATGCGTGTCACACGCTCCAGTCGCTCGGGGGTAATGGCGTCGGCAATCTCGCGCAGGGGCAGGTGAGTGGTCACCAGCGCCACCCGCAGGTCGCCCGTTGCCAGCATCATCACCACTTGTTCGGTATGGGTCAGCTCAGCGAGGAATTCGGTATGACCGGAAAAGGCGATGCCTGATTCGTTGATCACACCCTTGTGTACCGGGGCGGTGATCATTCCGGCAAAATCCCCGTCGATGCAGCCCTGGCCGGCACGGGTCAGGGTTTCCAGGACGAAGGCAGCGTTGGCCTTGTCCAGTTGCCCGGCCACGACCTTGGTCGCCAGCGGGGTATCCCATACGTACAGGCTGTTGGCCGGTGCCGGCAGATCAGGCCAGTTGCCCGGGCCCACCGGCAGCAGATCGACAACCACACCCAGCTGCGCGGCCCGCTCAATGAGCAGGTCGCGGCTGGTAATGGCAATCAGGGGGTTTGGCTGGGGGTGCGAGGCGAGCAGCAGGCACAGGTCAGGACCAATGCCGGCCGGCTCGCCGGGTGTCAGTGCGAAACGCTTGGGTGTCACTGGGCTGCCTGGTCGGTGCCTGTTTGGTCGGCACCAGGAAGCTTGTTCTCTACGTAGGCTTCGTCACGGATCTGACGCAACCAGGTTTGCAGCTCTTCGTCGTATTTGCGGTTACGCAGTACGGTCAGGGCTTGCTGCTCGCGGGCCTGGGTGGTGTTGTCAGTGGCGCGACGGCCAAGGACTTCCAGCACATGCCAGCCGTATTGGGTCTTGAACGGCTTGGACAGAACGCCTTGCGGGGTCTTGGCCATGACGTCCTGGAACTCTGGAACCAGTGCCTTCGGATCGATCCAGTTCAGATCGCCGCCGTTAAGCGCCGAACCCGGGTCTTCGGAATAGCTCTTCGCCAGTTCGCCGAAGTCTTCGCCCGCTTCGATGCGGTCATAGAGCTTTTGGGCCAGTTCCTTGGTTTGGGCTTCGGTACGGATCTCGCTTGGCTTGACCAGGATGTGACGAACGTGAACTTCGTCCTTCATCTGGGCTTCTTCGCCACCGCGCTTGCCGAGCAACTTGAGGATGATGAAACCGCCTGGCGTACGGGCAGGCTGGGTGATGCCACCGACTTCCATGGCACTCAGCTCGCGGTCGAACGGTGGTGGCAGTTGCGCGGCTTTACGCCAGCCCATGTCACCGCCTTCGAGGGCGTTGTCGCTGCCGGACTGGGCAATGGCCATCTGGGCAAAGTCGGCACCTTGCTTGAGACGGTCATAGATAGCCTGGGTTTTCGCTGCGGCAGCATTGAGCTGTTCAGCGTTGGCGCTGTCTGGCGTAGGCACCAGGATGTTCGCCAGGTGCAGTTCTTCGGAAAGCTGCATCTTGCCAAGGTCGGAGGCGAGGAAGTTCTTCACTTCCTGCTCGGACACCTGAATCCGTTCGGCCACGCGACGCTGACGTACACGGCTGATGATCATTTCCCGGCGAATCTGGTCACGGGCGTCCTCATAGGACAGGCCGTCGTGAGCCAGGGCCGCGCGGAACTGATCAACACTCATGTTGTTGCGCTGGGCGATGGTGCCGACAGCCTGGTTCAATTCTTCGTCGCTGATACGGATACCGGAGCGATCGCCGATCTGCAGTTGCAGGTTTTCAACGATCAGGCGTTCAAGCACCTGCTGGTCCAGCACGCTGGTCGGTGGTACGCCGCCGCCACGCTTGGCGATGGTTTGCTGAACTTCCTTGACCCGTTGGTCCAGTTGGCTCTGCATGATCACGTCGTTATCGACGATGGCCACTACCTTGTCCAGCGGTTGAACCGCAGCGTGAGCTGCGGCGGTACCCAGGAACAGCGCGCCCAGCATCAGCGGGCGCAGACAATCAGAAAGCTTGGTCTTCACGTTCACGATAACCTTCAATGCCTTTGTCGAGGAAGCTCTCTACCTTGGCGCCGGTCAGGCCGCCGAGTCCTTTGAGGACAACTTGGAAGAAGAGCCCGTGGTCACCCTTTTCGTTCAGCGGGGCGATCTGGCTGTATTCGTCGTTGGAAACCCAGTAACGGTTGATGACGCGCAGTTTCCAGCAGCAGTTGTCGTACTCGAAACCACCGAAGGCCTCCAGGGTACGGTTGCGGGCATAGTCATACTGCCAGCGGGTGATCAGGTTCCACTGCGGAACGATCGGCCACATCATCGAGAAGTCGTGTTGCTGGATTTTGTAGTAATCCTTCACGAAGTTCGGGTCGCCTGGCTGCCCGTAGTCGCCACCAAACTGCCATTTGCCGGTCAGCTGGTTGTACACCACCTGGTCGTTGCGATAGCGGTAGCCGACGTTGATAACCTTGTTCGGGTTGTCTTCCGGCTGATAGTGGAACATCGCGCTGCCGGAACGTGGGCTGTGGCTTTCCGGGTCCCAGTTGTAATCGGCAGTGGCGCGCCAGTCACGGTTGAAGCGGAACTCGTAGTCCAGGGCGATTGGCGAAACATCAGACTGTGCGTCCGCACGGTCCGCGGCCAGGATGCCCGGCAGTTGAACTTCGCGGTTCTTGAAGTACACGGCCTCGCCGATGCTGACGCGTTGGCGTTCGAAGCCGTTTTCTTCGATCCAGCGGCTGGTCACGCCCAGGGACAGTTTGTTCTCGTCGCCGATGCGGTCAGTACCGCTGAAGCGGTTGTCACGGAACAGCGACGCGTAGCTGAACGAGTACTCACCGCTGTCGAATACCGGGATATCGCCCTGGTCCTTGTTCGGTACATACAGGTAGTACGCACGAGGCTCCAGAGTTTGACGGTAGTCTTTGCCGAACAAGTTGGTGTTGCGGTCGAAGTACAGGCCGCTGTCGATGCTGGCAATCGGAATTGCACGGTCTTGCGAGCTTTTGAAGGTGCCACCGGCATAAGGGTTGGCTGCAGTTGACGCGGCTTGCGCTGCGATAATCTGGTTTTTGCCGATGCTGTCCAAATCAAGATCGTACTTGGTATAGACGTACTTCAACTTTGGCGTAATAAAACCGTAGGTCCAGTTCATCGGGTAGTCGACTGCCGGCGCAACGTTCAGGCGAGTACCGTTTGCACGGGTCAGGCCGGTTACGTAGGTGTCGAGCCGCGGCGATACGAGCCCGTTTTCATCCGTGAAGCTTCCGTTCTCCAAGTCCCGATCAAAGCGTACGGCTTCGGTCTCGTAGGTGAAGTTCACCCCGCCTGGATGGTACGGCAGCGTGCCGTTGAAGGTGATCTGTGGCAAGCGGTCATACGGCGTGATCTGGGAGATCGTTGCCAGCTGGTACGCCTGCAGGTTCAGCTTCGCCTGGAAGGTATCACCGCGGTAGGTCACCGAACCTTGCTGGTTCACGTAGTCCTGGCTCTTGATCCCTTCCTGATAGGACTTCAGATCCTGGAAGTAATAAGGGTCGCTGATGTTGGTGTAGTCGACCTGGGTCAGTACACGCGAGTCCAGCCCGCCCTTGTGCTGCCAGTTGATCATGTAGCGATCTTTTTCGTAGTCGGTCTGGCCTTTACGCTCGCTGCTGTCGTCGTTCAGGTACGCGCCGCCGAACTGGCCTTCGCTGGACTTGGTGAGGTAGCGGAATTCGCCTTCCATCAACAGGCCGCGCTTGGTCATGTATTGCGGGTACAACGTGGCGTCGTAGTTTGGCGCCAGGTTGAAGTAGTACGGCGTAACCAACGTGAAGCCAGTCTCGCCACCGGTGCTGAAGCTCGGCGGCAGGAAGCCGGATTGACGACGGTTGTCGATCGGGAAGTAGATGTACGGGGTGTAAAGGATCGGAATGTCCTTGACCCGCAACGTCACGTTGGTCGCGGTACCGAAACCGGTGGCCGGGTTGAGCGTGATGTTGTTGCCCTTGAGCTGCCAGGCGTTGCTGTTCGGCTCGCAGGTGGTGTACGTACCGTCCTTGAGACGGATGATCGCGTTCTCGGCACGCTTGGCGTACAGCGCGTTACCGCGGATGCGCGATTTGTGCATCACGTATTCGGCGTTGTCGACCTTGGCGGCGCCGGTGTCCAGCTGGACTTCAGCGTGGTCGCCCACCAGCAGGGCACCGTTGTCGCGCAGACGGACGTTGCCGTTCAGCTCGCCACGGTTCTCGGCCTGGTACAGGTTGGCCTCGTCGGCCTCGACCTGCATGCTGCCCTGGCGCATGACGACGTCACCGGCCAGGGAAGCAACTTGTTGTTCCTGCTCGTAACGAGAGACCTTGGCGCCGATGAAGGTCGGCGCGTCGCTCTTGTTCGTCTTGTCGTTCATGCCAGGACGGATCGGCTCGATGTACGCGCCGGAGCAGTACGGGCCGGTTTCGGCCAGTTGTGCGGCGGTGAGCTTCTCGCGAGGGACCCAGTCCAGGTGGCTGTAGTCGGCGCTGCGCGAACGCAGGCCGCGGCCCTTGGCTTCGGTGACCAGAGCGGTCTGCGGCACGGCCTCGGCGGTGCCGCCGGACTCGCCTTGCGGCGTGCCACTGGCAGAGCTGACGGCACTGCCGTCATGCACCGGGCGCGGTGGCAGCGGGGCTGCGGCCGTTTTCGGCGCGCAATCCCAGGCACCCGAAGCAGAGACTGAGCAGTCATACTGTTCCGCGGCGACCACGAATGAGGTGGCGAAAGGTTGCATGGCCAGCAGACTGCCGGTTACCAGCAACGGAAATTTTCTACGAAACGCGGGGGATTTCAATGCCATCTTATTAGTCCGGGCTTCCTGCGTGCCATCTGCCCGCGGTGTGGGCCGCACGCCTCTCGATGGTCTGAAAAAGATGCGTGATAATAAAGCATGACCCGCTTGACGGCTAGCGCCGTCGGAGACCCTTGTAATGCCCGACCAAGATCTACGTTTGCAACAGCTGAAAGTCTGGCTTGATGAGCAATTGCCAGGCCTCTTTACCACCCAGGGCTGGGGTGTCGTACCCCCGGCCACGTTGACTGCGGCCAGCAGTGACGCGAGTTTCAGGCGTTACTTCCGGTGGGAGGGAGGAGGTCGCAGTTTTGTCGTGATGGACGCTCCACCCCCCCAGGAAAACTGCAAACCTTTCGTCGATATCGCTCATTTACTCGGTCAATCGGGAATAAATGTTCCGAAAATTTATGCGCAAGATCTGCTTCGCGGCTTTCTTTTGCTGAACGACCTGGGGAAAAAAACTTATCTGGACGTGATTACGGCTGAAAATGCCGATCAATTGTTCGCCGATGCCATCGACGCATTGTTGGCTTTCCAGCAATTGCCGATGGAAGCCCCGTTGCCCAGTTATGACGTCGCGCTGTTACGTCGGGAGCTGGAATTGTTTCCTGAATGGTACGTTCGCCGGGAGCTGGGCATCGAGTTTGACGCCCGGCAGCTTGGCCTGTGGCAACGCGTCAGCGAATACCTGATCGACAGCGCCCTGGCCCAGCCCAAGGTCCTGGTGCATCGCGACTATATGCCACGCAACCTGATGATCAGCGAGCCGAATCCCGGCGTGCTGGACTTCCAGGACGCGGTCTACGGCCCGGTGACCTACGACATCACGTGCCTGTTCAAGGACGCCTTCCTCAGTTGGCCGCAGGCCCGCGTGCGGGAATGGCAGCGCGGTTACTGGCAACGCGCCGGCGCGCTGGGTATCCCGGTGCAGGCGGACTTCGAGGAGTTCCTGCGGGCCAGCGACCTGATGGGCGTGCAGCGTCACCTCAAGGTGATCGGCATCTTTGCGCGCATCTGCCACCGCGATGGCAAGCCGCGCTACCTGGCGGACGTGCCGCGCTTCTTTGCTTATATAGAGGCGGTGCTCGCGGACCGGCCAGAATTGAGCGAACTGGGTGAACTGTTGGCGAGCCTGCGCGTCGAGGTGGTGGTATGAAGGCCATGATCCTGGCCGCCGGCAAAGGTGAGCGGATGCGCCCGCTGACCTTGCACACGCCCAAGCCGCTGATCCAGGCCGGCGGCAAGCGCCTGATCGAGTACCACCTCGAGGCGCTGGCGAAAGCGGGCTTTACCGATATCGTCATCAACCATGCGTGGCTCGGCCAGCAGATCGAAGGCTATCTGGGCGATGGCTCGCAGTACGGCTTACGCATCCAGTACTCGGCCGAAGGCGAGCCGCTGGAAACCGGTGGCGGGATCTTCAAGGCCTTGCCGCTGTTGGGGGACGAACCGTTCCTGGTGGTCAATGGCGACATCTGGACCGACTACGACTTCGCCAGCCTCCACCAGCCACTGGATGGGCTGGCCCACCTGGTGATGGTCGACAACCCGCCGCACCATCCGTCCGGTGGTGATTTCTACCTGAAGGACGGCGCGCTTCATGATGCCGCCGCCGGTGCCGATAACCTGACCTTCAGTGGCATTTCCGTACTCCACCCCCAGCTGTTCGCGGGTTGCAGTGCGGGTGCCTTCAAGCTGGCGCCGCTGTTGCGTGACGCCATGGCGAAAGGGTTGGTGACGGGGGAACACATGAACGGACGCTGGATCGATGTCGGGACGCTGGAGCGTCTGGCGCAAGTCGAAACCCTGCTGACAGCGGGGCACTAGGATGTTGTGGCCAGGGACTCTGATCGGAGCCGGGGCGGGCTTTGCCATTGCCAGCATTCCGGGGGCCATGTTGGGCGCACTGCTGGGCCAGGCGCTGGACCGGCGCCTGGAACTGCAAAGCTGGGCCCAGTTACGCGAGCGCCTTGGCGGCCGGCCGGCGTTGCGCAATGACGAACTGCTGTTCGTGTTGCTCGGTCGCCTGGCCAAGAGCAACGGCCGGGTGGTGGACGGGCATATCCAGCAGGCGCGCCAGGAAATGCGCTCGCTGGACATGGCCGAGCCGGCCCAGCGCCGTGCGATTGCCGCGTTCAATCGCGGCAAGTCCGGCTCGGACCGTGTACGCAGTTACATGGGCGTGCTCAAGGCCCAGCCCCATGCGGCGGAAGGTGTGCTGCGTGCCTGTTGGCGCATGGCCTGGGCGGACGGCAAGGCCAGTACGGCCGAGCGCGAGTTGATTGAACAATGGGGCAAATGGCTGGGTTGGACGGTCCAGCAGATCCAGGCGCTGGCGGCTGACTATGAGCCGGAGCGCAAGCCGTTGGCCAATCGTGGCGGGGCTTATCAGGAGGCGTTGCGGATTCTGGGGGTGACGTCGACCACCGAACCTTCGGTGATCAAGCGCGCTTACCGGCGCCTGCTGAGCCGGCACCACCCGGACAAGATTGCCGGCAGTGGCGCCAGTCCAGCCCAGGTGCGGGAGGCGACCGAACGTACCCGCGAGCTGCACAACGCCTACGCGCTGATTCGCGAAAGGCGAGACTTTCGCTAACAGAATCATCAGGCGCTGCTTTTTTATGGCGTAAACCGGATCAACTGTGGGAGTGGCGGTGCGACGATTCGACTTGCTCGCGAATGCGGTGGATCAGTAACAGATGCAGTGACTGACTCACCGCATTCGCGAGCAAGCCCGCTCCCACATTTTACTCTCCAGTGTTTTTGAGATTTACGATCAGTCCCCGGGATTTTGCGGGCTCAGCCACCCGCGAATCCGCCGGTACAGCTGCTCTTGCCCTGCCTGGCTGTTATCGGGGAGGGCCTTCAACGACACCTGCTTGTAGCTGTCATTCTTCAAACGCTTGCTGGCCTGGGAACGTTCCTGGGCCGCTTTGCGTGCCTGGGCGTTGTCCTGGTAGAAAAAATCTGCCGTGGCCAGCTTCAGTTTCGGTGCCAGTTGTTGCAGGTCCGGGGCACGGCCCGCCGGGGTCTGCGCGGCCACCATGACAAATTTCTGCACCTGCGCCGGTTGTTTTTCACTCAGGTAACGCGCGGCCCACCAGGCGCCGGTGCCGTGGCCGAGCAACACAATGCTGCGGGCATTCTGGGTCTGGGCGAAGGCGAGGGCGGCGTCAATGCGCGCGAAGATTCGCGTGGCGTCGGTCTTGTCTTGTTCATCGGTGCCGGGAACCACGGCCGGGTCAGTGCCTTCCGCTTCGGCGCTGGCGGCTTGCTCCACGGGTTTGGCGACGGTGCTGGCGTCTTTGCTGCTGGTCTCCACGGTCGCCTTGGGCGATTCGATGACGCGGGGTGGCAAGGTATCCAGGGTCAGGTCCGGCAGCGACAAGCTCAGGGTGCCCCAGGAGGCGTCCGGCAATTTCTTGCGCAACGGCGCGATTGCTTGAGGCCAGTCAGCACTTTCGCCGTTGCCCGGGACGATAATCACCACGCCTTCAGGCTCACCGCTGTTGGCCGGCTTCCACAAAGCCAGGAAAGAATCGCTGCCCGCCTGCAACTGTTGTTGTTCCTGCTGCGGGATTTGTCGTTCCAGGGCGTTGGCTTCTTCCTGGCTGCGCTCCGGCAAGGGCTGGCGCACCACTGGCTTTTCCGGGGCGGGAGCGGGAGTGTCGGCGGCCTCGACACAAAAGGCGCTGGTAAACAGCAGCGACAGGCACAATGCTGGCAGTGCCGAGCGGTGGGAAAGTGGCATCGTTGATTTCCGGCCAGAAGTGATTCCGGCAGCCTAATGGGTTGGTCAGTATTTGTCAGTGATATGAGACGTGGATCATGGGTTTTCGCTACCTGCTGGTTATCGGCTGTATATGCTTTCCCTTGATTGCGGGCGCCGTGCCTGCGCCTGCCACTCACCAGGCGCAGCTCGATGCCGGCCAGCGCGAATGGCTCGAACAGCATCCCGACCTGCGGGTCGGGCTGGTGTTACAGGCGCCTTATGCCCAATACGATCGGCGCTTGCAGCGGCTGTCCGGGGCCAACGTCGAATTGATGCAGTGGCTGGCCAAGGCGCTGAATATCGAACTGACCTGGCGCAACTTTCCCAATCAGGAGCAACTGGAGGCGGCGGTGCGTGACGGCGAGGTCGACCTCGCCCCCGGCCTGCTGCAAACCCCGGCCGGCCTGCGCCTGTGGTTATTCTCCGATCCGTATATGCGCGTTCCCCAGCACATCGTCGGGGTTCGCGATGGCAGCACCGCAGTCGACCTGGAGAAACTCGACGACCAATCCCGCGTCGCCGTGCGCATGCCCAGCGCAGTGGCGGATTACCTGCGCAGCACCTACCCGAGTCTCAACCTGCAAGGCGTGCCCATGGAGCGCCAGGCCCTGCAATTGCTGGTGAGCCAGCAGGCGCGGTATGCGGTGGTGGATGAGGCGCAATTGAGCCGGTTGTCGGGCGAAACCGAGTTCGCCGGCCTTGCCGTGGTCGGCGATATTGGCCTGCCGCAATTGCTGCGGGTGGCCACGCGGCGCGACTGGCCCGAGCTGGCTGATATCATGCAAAGCGCCTTGCGCGCGATTCCCGCTCGTGATCTGGACCAGTTGCACAGCCGCTGGCTGCAGCCCAAATACCCACGGGTGACCGAGTCCCCCGGCTTCTGGCAAAACCTCACGTTGCTGCTGGGCCTGCTATTGCTCGCCAGCCTGGCCCTGGTGTTCTGGCAGCGCCGCCAGCAACGCGGCCTGGAGCATAATCTGCTGGCCGCCCGCGAAGAAAGCGCCGCCCGCGCCGCCGGTGCCGAAGCCTTGCGCCTGACCCAGTTCTCCATCGACCAAAGCACCGTCGGTATCCTCTGGGTCAATTGGGACAGCCATGTGCGCTACGCCAATCAGGCGGCGGAAACCATGCTCGGCTACGCCCCCGGCGCCCTGATCGAACGCCCGCTGATCGAATTCGACCCGACGCTGACCATGGACCGCTGGCTCAACCTGTGGAAGCGCGCCCGGGCCAGCGAAGACGGGCCACAGAGTTTTGCCACCAATTGCCTGCGCGCCGATGGCAGCGTATTGCCAGCCGATGTGTCCCTGAGTTTCCTGCGCTTTGCCGACGGCGAATACCTGGTGGTCTACCTCAACGATGTCACCGAGCGTCGCCGGGCCCTCGCGGCCTTGCAGGAAAGTGAGGCGCGGCTGCAAGGGATCGCCGCCAATGTGCCGGGGCTGGTGTTTCGCCTGGAGCGCTTGCCGCGCAGCGAGGCGATCGAGTTTGCCTACATCAGCCAGGGCAGCGAGGGCCTGGTGGGTTACGCGCCGGAAGTGCTCAGCCATCCGGCCATGGGCATTCGCAGCCTGGTGCATCCCGACGACCGCGCCAGTTATCACCGCACCCAGGACCAGGCCATCGAGACGGAGAGCAACTGGGCCTGGCAGGGCCGCATCCTGACCCGCCTGGGCGAGCAGCGCTGGGCCGATATCAAGGCCGTGACCCGGCGCCTGGAAGACGGCGCCGTGGTTTGGGACGGAATTGTCTGGGACATCAGCGAGAGCAAGCGCATCGAGCTGGAGCTGGACGCCTCCCGCGCGCAATTGCGGGAATTGTCGGCCCACCTGGAAACCGTGCGCGAGGAAGAGAAGGCCCGCATCGCCCGGGAAGTGCACGACGAGTTGGGACAGATGCTCACCGTGCTCAAGCTGGAAACCTCGATGTGCGAGCTGACCTACGCGCAACTGGATCCTGGCCTGCACGAGCGGCTGAACAGCATGAAGCGCCTGATCGCCCAACTGTTCCAACTGGTGCGCGATGTGGCCACCGCCTTGCGTCCGCCGATTCTCGATGCCGGGATTGCCTCGGCGATTGAATGGCAGGCCCGGCGTTTCGAGGCCCGCACGCAGATTCCGTGCCTGGTGCAGGTGCCGGATAATCTGCCGGCGCTGAGCGACGCCAAGGCCATCGGCCTGTTCCGCATCCTGCAAGAGGCACTGACCAATGTGATGCGCCATGCCCAGGCGCATACTGTCGAGCTGACGCTGGTGGTGGAGGGCGCGCACTTGCGCCTGACCATCAGCGACGACGGTGCAGGTTTCGTCCAGGCTCCCGGGCGCCCGGTATCGTTTGGCCTGGTGGGCATGCGCGAGCGGGTGCTGATCATGGGCGGGCAGTTGAGCCTGGACAGCGCATTGGGCGAAGGCACCACCCTGAGTGTGACGGTGCCGCTGGATTGATAACCAAAAGAAGAGGACATCCACAGTGATCCGTGTACTGGTAGCTGAAGACCACACCATCGTTCGCGAAGGCATCAAGCAACTGATCGGCCTGGCCAAGGACCTGCTGGTGGTGGGCGAGGCGAGCAATGGCGAGCAGTTGCTGGAGACCCTGCGCCACGTGCCCTGCGAGGTGGTGTTGCTGGACATCTCGATGCCTGGCGTCAACGGCCTGGAAGCCATCCCGCGGATCCGTGCGCTGAACAATCCCCCGGCGATCCTGGTGCTGTCGATGCACGACGAAGCGCAAATGGCCGCCCGTGCGCTGAAGGTCGGTGCCGCCGGCTATGCCACCAAGGACAGTGACCCGGCGCTGCTGCTGACCGCGATCCGCAAGGTCGCGGCGGGCGGGCGGTACATCGACCCGGACCTGGCCGACCGCATGGTCTTCGAAGTCGGCCTCACCGATTCCCGCCCATTGCACTCGTTGTTGTCGGAGCGCGAGTTCTCGGTATTCGAGCGCCTGGCCCAGGGCGCCAACGTCAACGACATCGCCCAGCAGTTGGCGTTGAGCAGCAAAACCATCAGTACCCACAAGGCGCGCCTGATGCAAAAGCTCAATATCACCTCCCTGGCGGAACTGGTGAAGTACGCCATGGAGCACAAACTCCTATAGCGGCATACCTGTTTGCGACTACCTGCCGAGCGTCGCGCAGCCCGGTCTTGCTGCTCGTAGCGTGGGGTTTGTAACTGCTCTGTTCTATCCCCGCCATCCGTGTAGGGCAATCCCTACCCCAAACCTTCCATCCTGCTGATGCCAATCTCTCCGGGCCCCCGATTTGCGCGGCCTTGCCCTGGGACTACGCTTGTTCCACGGCAGTCCAAAACAAAAAGGTGCGGGTATGAGCGAGGTGGATTCAAATGATGTGCTGGTCAGCTTTCGTGGCGTGCAGAAGAGCTACGACGGCGAGAACCTGATCGTCAAAGACCTCAACCTGGAGATTCGCAAGGGCGAGTTCCTGACCCTGCTCGGGCCGTCCGGGTCTGGCAAGACCACCAGCCTGATGATGCTCGCCGGTTTTGAAACCCCCACCGCCGGCGAGATCCAGCTGGCCGGCCGCTCCATCAACAACGTGCCGCCCCACAAGCGCGACATCGGCATGGTGTTCCAGAACTACGCGCTGTTCCCGCACATGACCGTCTCCGAGAACCTGGCGTTTCCGCTCTCTGTACGCGGCCTGAGCAAGACCGACATCAGCGAGCGGGTCAAGCGTGTACTGAGCATGGTCCAGCTCGATGCCTTCGCCCAGCGCTACCCGGCGCAACTCTCCGGTGGCCAGCAGCAGCGGGTGGCCCTGGCCCGGGCGCTGGTGTTCGAGCCACAGCTGGTGCTGATGGACGAACCCCTCGGCGCCCTCGACAAGCAACTGCGCGAACACATGCAGATGGAGATCAAGCACCTGCACCAGCGCCTCGGCGTGACGGTGGTGTACGTGACCCACGACCAGGGCGAAGCACTGACCATGTCCGACCGGGTGGCGGTGTTCCATCAGGGCGAGATCCAGCAGATCGCTGCCCCGCGCACCTTGTACGAAGAACCGAAAAACACCTTCGTCGCCAACTTCATCGGCGAGAACAACCGCCTCAATGGCCGCCTGCACAGCCACACCGGCGACCGCTGCGTGGTCGAACTGGCGCGCGGCGAAAAGGTCGAGGCGCTGGCGGTGAACGTCGGCCAGGTCGGCGGCCCGGTGACCTTGTCGGTGCGCCCCGAGCGCGTCAGCCTGAATGGCTCCAGTGAAAGCTGCGTCAACCGATTCTCCGGGCGCGTGGCCGAGTTCATCTACCTGGGCGACCACGTGCGGGTGCGCCTGGAAGTCTGCGGCAAGACCGATTTTTTTGTGAAACAACCGATCGCCGAGCTGGACACAGCCCTGGCGGTCGGCGACGTGGTACCGATTGGCTGGCAAGTCGAGCACGTTCGCGCACTCGACCCACTTCTAGAGGCGAATTGATCGCCCCCTTGCTTCACCAACCTCGCACGTGGAGAGAACAACAATGTTGAGATCCCTGAAATATTCCGCCCTGGCTCTGAGCTTGATGGGCGCGACACAGGCCATGGCAGGCCCTGATTTGACGGTGGTGTCCTTTGGTGGCGCGAACAAGGCGGCGCAGGTCAAGGCCTTCTATGCACCGTGGGAAAGCGCGGGCAACGGCAAGATCGTCGCCGGTGAATACAACGGTGAAATGGCCAAGGTCAAGGCCATGGTCGACACCAAGAGCGTGTCCTGGGACCTGGTGGAAGTGGAGTCGCCGGAACTGTCCCGTGGCTGTGACGAAGACATGTTCGAGCCCCTGGACCCGAAACTGTTCGGCAACCCGGGCGACTACGTGAAGGGCGCGATCCAGCCGTGCGGCGTGGGTTTCTTCGTGTGGTCCACGGTGCTGGCCTACAACGCCGACAAACTGAAAGCACCGCCAGGCGGCTGGGCCGATTTCTGGGACACCAAGAAATTCCCGGGCAAACGCGGCCTGCGCAAGGGCGCCAAGTACACCCTGGAATTCGCCTTGATGGCTGACGGTGTGGCGCCGAAGGATGTGTACAAGGTGCTGGCCGGCAAAGATGGCCAGGACCGTGCGTTCAAGAAGCTCGATGAGCTCAAGCCGTATATCCAGTGGTGGGAAGCGGGCGCCCAACCGCCGCAGTACCTCGCTTCTGGCGATGTGGTGATGAGTTCTGCCTACAACGGCCGGATCGCTGCCGTGCAGAAAGAAAGCAATTTGAAAGTGGTGTGGAACGGCGGGATCTACGATTTCGACGCCTGGGCCATTCCAAAAGGCCTGGCCAAGGACCGTGCTGACGCGGCGAAGAAGTTCATCGCCTTCTCGGTGCAGCCGCAGCAGCAGAAGACCTATTCGGAAAACATCGCCTACGGCCCGGCCAATACCCAGGCGGTACCGTTGCTGGCGAAGGACATCCTGAAAGACATGCCGACTACCCCGGAAAACATCGCCAATCAGGTGCAGATCGACGTGAGCTTCTGGGCGGATAACGGTGAGCAATTGGAGCAGCGCTTTAACGCGTGGGCGGCCAAGTAACCCGGTCGCTGATGTGACACCCACCTTGTGGCGAGGGAGCTTGCTCCCGCTGGACTGCGCAGCAGTCCCATCTTTGGGGGCCGCTTCGCGCCCCAGCGGGAGCAAGCTCCCTCGCCACAGGACAAGCGCCACACCCACGTTTTGCATTCATGTTTAAGAACCCGGAGTTCGCCATGGCCCTCGCCATTCCCAGCCCCACCCTGAAACAGCGCCTGGCGCGTGCCGAGCGGCTCAACCGCTGGAAGGCCCAGGCCCTGATCGCGCCATTGGTGGTGTTTTTGCTGCTGGTGTTCCTGGTACCGATTGTGGCGCTGCTCTACAAAAGCGTCGGCAACCCGGAAGTGGTGGGCGGCCTGCCGCGCACGGTGGTGGCGGTGACGGCCTGGGACGGTCGTGGCTTGCCTGGCGAGCCGGTGTACCAGGCCATCAGCGAGGACCTGGGCGAAGCCCGGAAAAACTCGACCCTGGGCGACCTCTCCAAACGCTTGAACATGGAGCTGGCGGGCTATCGCAGCCTGCTGACGAAAACCGCGCGGGCGCTGCCGTTCACCGAAGCGCCTGCCTCCTATAAAGAAGCGCTGGAAAACCTCGACGAACGCTGGGGCGACCCGGCGTACTGGCAGGCGATCCGGCGCAACACCAGCAGCCTCACGCCATACTACTTGCTGGCCGCCGTCGATCACCGCATCGACGACCTCGGCGAAATCGCCCCGGCCACCCCGGACCAGGCGATCTACCTCGATATCTTCGCCCGTACGTTCTGGATGGGCCTGGTCATCACCGTGTGCTGCCTGCTGCTGGCCTATCCGTTGGCTTACCTGCTGGCCAACTTGCCGGCGCGGCAAAGCAATTTGCTGATGATCCTGGTGCTGCTGCCGTTCTGGACCTCGGTGCTGGTGCGCGTGGCGGCCTGGATCGTGTTGCTGCAGTCCGGCGGCTTGATCAACAGCGCGCTGATGGGCATGGGGCTGATCGATAAACCCGTCGAGTTGGTGTTCAACCGGCTGGGGGTCTACATCTCCATGGTGCACATCCTGCTGCCCTTCATGATCTTGCCGATCTACAGCGTGATGAAAGGCATCTCGCCCACCTACATGCGGGCGGCAATCTCCCTGGGCTGCCACCCATTCGCCAGCTTCTGGCGCGTGTACTTCCCGCAGACCTACGCAGGCGTTGGTGCCGGCTGCTTGTTGGTGTTCATTTTGGCGATCGGCTACTACATCACCCCGGCCTTGCTGGGCAGCCCGAACGACCAGATGGTCAGCTACTTCGTGGCCTTCTACACCAACACCAGCATCAACTGGGGCATGGCCACGGCCTTGGGCGGCTTGTTGCTGCTGGCCACCGTGGTGCTGTACCTGATCTACAACTGGCTGGTGGGCGCCAGCCGCCTGCGCCTGAGCTAAGGAGACCGTTGCGATGCTGAGCCCTTATATGTCGCCCGTGGAACGGGTCTGGTTCTACAGCTTGCGGATCCTCTGCGGCCTGATCCTGTTGTTCCTGATCTTGCCGGTGCTGGTGATCATCCCGCTGTCGTTCAACAGTGGAAGTTTCCTGGTCTACCCGCTGCAAGGTTTCTCGCTGCACTGGTACCAGGATTTCTTCGGTTCGGCGGAATGGATGCGCGCCCTGAAGAACAGCATCATCGTGGCTCCGGCGGCTACAGTGCTGGCGATGGTGTTCGGCACGCTGGCGGCGATCGGTCTGACCCGGGGGCACTTTCCCGGCAAGGCGCTGGTGATGGCCCTGGTGATTTCGCCGATGGTAGTGCCCGTGGTGATTATCGGTGTGGCCAGTTACCTGTTCTTCGCGCCGCTGGGCCTGGGCAACAGCTTCTTCTCGCTGATCGTGGTGCACGCGGTGCTGGGCGTGCCGTTTGTGATCATCACCGTGTCGGCGACCTTGCAGGGGTTCAACCATAACCTGGTGCGGGCGGCGGCCAGCCTGGGCGCGTCACCGCTGACGGCGTTTCGTCGGGTGACCTTGCCGTTGATTGCCCCGGGGGTGATCTCCGGGGCGCTGTTCGCCTTTGCCACCTCGTTCGATGAAGTGGTAGTGACGCTGTTCCTCGCCGGGCCCGAGCAGGCAACCTTGCCACGGCAGATGTTCAGCGGCATCCGTGAAAACCTCAGCCCGACGATTGCGGCGGCGGCGACCTTGCTGATCGCCTTCTCGGTGGTGCTGTTGCTGACCCTGGAATGGCTGCGCGGGCGCAGCGAGAAACTGCGTACGGCCCAGGTCTAAAGCCAAACAGAGATCAAAATGTGGGAGCGGGCTTGCTCGCGAAGGCGGTGTGTCAGTCAACAGAGATATCGACTGGCCTACCGCCTTCGCGAGCAAGCCCGCTCCCACATTGGGTTTGTGTCTATTCAGTAGCTGAATGCAAGACAACCAGCCCAAGTCAGCTAGTCTTGTGCCAGCCCATAACTGATAAGAGGCCGCGCACATGAGTACTTCCTCATTCAAGATCGCCCACAAACTGCTCACCGGCCCAGGCGCCATCGAGCAACTGGCCGCCGAGCTGACGCGGCTGGATGTCGACAACCCGCTGATTGTCACCGATGCGGCACTGGTCAAGTCCGGCACCGTGGCGCTGGCGCTGGAACACCTGGGCGAACGGACCTACGAGATTTTCGACCGCGTGCTGCCCGACCCGGAAATCGCCATCGTCGAGGACTGCATGCGCGTCTACCGCGAAGGCGGGCATGACGGCCTGATCGGCGTCGGCGGCGGCAGTGCCATCGATATCGCCAAGAGCGTGGCGGCCTACGCCGGTTACCATGGCGCCCTGGCCGACCTGTTCGGCGTGGACCAGGTGCCGCGCAAAGGCCCGCCGCTGATCGCGATTCCCACCACCGCCGGCACCGGTTCGGAGGTGACCAACGTGGCGATTCTGTCGGACAAGGTCGCGCAACTGAAAAAAGGCATCGTCAGTGATTACCTGCTGCCGGACGTGGCCCTGATCAGCCCGCAGATGACCCTGACTTGCCCCCGCAGCGTCACCGCCGCCAGTGGGGTGGACGCATTGGTGCACGCCATTGAATCCTACCTGTCGCTGAATGCCTCGCCGATCACCGATGCACTGGCCATCGGGGCGATCAAACTGATTGCCAAGGCGTTGCCCAAGGCCTACGCCAACCCCGCCAACCTTGAGGCCCGGGACGACATGGCCACCGCCAGTCTGATGGCCGGGATGGCGTTCGGGAATGCCGGCGTGGGCGCGGTGCATGCGTTGGCCTATCCACTGGGCGGGCGCTTCAACATCGCCCACGGCGTGAGCAATGCCTTGCTGCTGCCCTACGTGATGCACTGGAACAAGCTGGCGTGTGTGGAGCGCATGCAGGAGATTGCCGAGGCCATGGGCGTGAATATCACGGGTTTGAGTGCGGTGGATGCCGCCGACCAGGCCGTCGATGCGATGACGCGACTGTGTGCCGCAGTCGAGATTCCGTCCGGCCTGCGCAGCTTCGGTGTGCCTGAAGATGCGATCCCGGCCATGGCGGTAGAAGCGGCGGGGATCGAGCGGCTGATGCGCAACAATCCGCGCAAGCTCAGCGCCGCTGATATCGAGAAAATCTACCGGGCAGCTTATTAACCATTGAGCGAGGTCACGGTGCGCGCGGCAAAGCATGAGGTATACAATGCGCGCCATCGTGATTTAGCTCAAAAAGGTGCGTCATGCAGCCCTTCGTCATTGCTCCATCGATTCTCTCCGCCGACTTCGCCCGCCTGGGCGAGGAAGTGGACAAGGTGTTGGCCGCCGGTGCCGACTTCGTTCACTTCGATGTCATGGACAACCACTATGTGCCGAACCTGACCATTGGTCCGATGGTCTGCGCCGCCCTGCGTAAATACGGCGTGACCGCGCCTATCGATGCGCACTTGATGGTCAGCCCGGTGGACCGCATCGTCGGTGACTTCATCGAAGCCGGCGCGACCTACATCACCTTCCACCCGGAAGCTACGTTGCACGTGGACCGCACCCTGCAACTGATCCGCGAGGGCGGTTGCAAGGCGGGCCTGGTGTTCAACCCGGCCACTCCGCTGAGCGTGCTTGAGTACGTGATGGACAAAGTCGACATGGTGTTGCTGATGAGCGTCAACCCGGGCTTCGGCGGGCAGAAGTTTATCCCCGGCACCCTCAACAAGCTGCGTGAAGCGCGGGCGCTGATCGATGCGTCGGGCCGTGATATCCGCCTGGAGATCGACGGTGGCGTCAACGTCAACAACATCCGCGAAATCGCCGCGGCCGGTGCTGACACCTTTGTGGCCGGTTCGGCAATCTTCAATGCCCCGGACTATCAGGAAGTGATCGCCAAGATGCGTGCAGAACTGGCGCTGGCGCGTCCATGAGTGGCTTTGAGCAACTGTTCCCCGGCAAACTGCCACGGCTGGTGATGTTCGATCTGGACGGTACGTTGATCGATTCAGTGCCGGACCTGGCCGCGGCGGTGGACCAGATGCTGCTCAAGCTGGGGCGCAAGCCGGCGGGTATCGAGTCGGTGCGCGAGTGGGTCGGCAATGGCGCGCAGATGCTGGTGCGTCGGGCCTTGGCCAACAACATCGAGGCCGAGGGTGTCGATGAGGTGGAAGCCGAGCATGCGCTTGAGCTGTTCAACGTGGCCTACGAAAACGGCCACGAACTGACCGTGGTTTATCCCGGCGTGCGCGACACCCTGAAATGGCTGCACAAGCAGGGCGTGGAAATGGCCCTGATCACCAACAAGCCGGAGCGTTTCGTCGCGCCGCTGTTGGACCAGATGAAGATCGGCCGGTATTTCCGCTGGATCATCGGCGGCGATACCTTGCCGCAGAAGAAGCCCGACCCGGCCGCGCTGTTCTTCGTGATGAAAATGGCCAATATCCCGGCGTCCCAATCGCTGTTTGTCGGCGATTCGCGCAGTGATGTGCTGGCGGCGAAAGCGGCGGGGGTCAAGTGCGTGGCCTTGAGTTACGGCTACAACCATGGCCGGCCGATTGCCGAAGAATCCCCGGCGCTGGTGATTGATGACCTGCGCCTGTTAATCCCCGGTTGCTTGGGAACGGGCGCTGAGATAACGTTGCCCGACGCTGTTCCATCCCCTTCTGGAAATCCCATCGTGGTGGTCACTCGCAAACTCTGGATGAAAGTCATCAAGGCCCTGGCCCGCTGGCGTTGGCGCGCCTGACCGATCCTCGCCGCGCTGCGGCACGTTTGCACACCTGACCGTTAGACCCTCAAGCCACGAGGCACCTCATGATCCGCGAAGAATTCCTGCGTTTGGCCGCTGCCGGCTACAACCGTATCCCCATGGCCTGCGAAACCCTGGCCGACTTCGACACCCCGCTGTCGATCTACCTGAAACTGGCCGACGAGCCCAACTCCTATCTGCTGGAGTCGGTGCAGGGCGGTGAGAAATGGGGCCGTTATTCGATCATCGGCCTGCCGTGCCGCACGGTGCTGCGGGTACATGATCACCATGTGAGCATCACCCTGGACGGCGTCGAGATCGAAAGCCATGACGTGGAAGACCCGCTGGCCTTCGTCGAGGAATTCAAGGCGCGCTACAACGTGCCGACCATCGCCGGTCTGCCGCGCTTCAACGGCGGCCTGGTGGGTTACTTCGGCTACGACTGCGTGCGCTACGTGGAAAAACGCCTGGGCAAATCCCCGAACCCCGATCCGTTGGGCGTGCCGGACATTCTGCTGATGGTTTCCGACGCGGTGGTGGTGTTCGACAACCTCGCGGGCAAGATGCACGCTATCGTGTTGGCGGATCCTTCCCAGGCCGATGCGTTCGAGCAAGGCCAGGCGAGCCTGGAAGCGCTGCTGGAAAAACTGCGCCAGCCGATCACCCCGCGTCGCGGCCTGGACCTCAGCCGTCCACCGGCGGCTGACCCGGTGTTCCGCTCCAGCTTTACCCAGGATGACTACGAGCGTGCGGTCGATACCATCAAGGAATACATCCTTGCCGGTGACTGCATGCAGGTGGTGCCGTCGCAACGCATGTCCATCGACTTCAAGGCCGCGCCGATTGATTTGTACCGGGCGCTGCGCTGTTTCAACCCGACGCCGTACATGTACTTCTTCAACTTTGGCGACTTCCACGTCGTGGGCAGTTCGCCGGAAGTGCTGGTGCGGGTCGAAGACAACCTGATCACCGTGCGCCCGATTGCCGGCACGCGCCCTCGCGGTGCGACCGAAGAGGCCGACCTGGCGCTGGAACAGGACCTGTTGAGCGACGACAAGGAAATCGCCGAGCACTTGATGCTGATCGACCTGGGCCGCAACGACACCGGGCGTGTCTCGGAAATCGGTTCGGTGAAGCTCACCGAGAAGATGGTGATCGAGCGTTACTCCAACGTGATGCACATCGTGTCCAACGTCACCGGCGAGCTGAAGGCCGGGTTGACGGCGATGGATGCACTGCGGGCGATCCTGCCGGCGGGCACCTTGTCGGGCGCGCCGAAGATTCGCGCGATGGAAATCATCGACGAGCTGGAGCCGGTGAAGCGGGGTGTGTATGGCGGCGCGGTGGGGTATTTCGCCTGGAACGGCAATATGGACACTGCGATCGCGATCCGTACGGCGGTGATCAAGGACGGCGAACTGCACGTGCAGGCGGGCGGCGGGATTGTGGCCGACTCGGTACCGGCCCTGGAATGGGAAGAGACGCTGAACAAGCGCCGGGCGATGTTCCGCGCGGTGGCGTTGGCTGAGCAGACCCCGCAGGACTGAAGTCAGACGTAGATCAAAAATGTGGGAGCGGGCTTGCTCGCGAAGGCGGTGTATCAGTCGATATATAAGGTGACTGTCGCACCGCTTTCGCGAGCAAGCCCGCTCCCACATTTGGTATTTGTCAGTTTCAAGTCCGAGTCAGAAATCCAGACTCACCCCGACACTCAGCCCTTGCTGGGTAAAGTTGTCATCCTTTCTCACGTTATAGGCCGCGTTCAACGCCAGGTCCTTGGTCACCTTGTGGGTAATCCCCAGGTTCAAGCGATCCGAATTGCTGCGTGGCGTGTAGCCGTCCAGTTTGAAATCAATCCCCGGCACGCTGTTGAGGGACATGCCCACTCGCTGCGTATCGTTTTCAAACTCGTGCTCGTGGGCCACTTCGCCAAACACCAGGGTTTGCGGGGTGAAGCGGTAGTTGGCTTGTAATCCGATTCCCAAACGCTTGGAGTCGCGCTGTTGGTCATCAAACGTCAGCGCGGTGGACCGGGCATCTTTCTCCGAATAACCATTCACCTCGACCCGCGAATAGTCAGCGCTGATAAAGGGTGAGAAGTGCCACTCGCTGTTCGGCTCGGCGATGTCATACCCAACCCGTGCGCTCAATGCCCATAGCCAGCCGTCGGTGTCGCCTTTCTCGGTGCCTTCGCTGATGCCCAGGGCGAACTTGCGCTTGAGGTTATCGAAGTCCAGTTTGCCGCCGGTCAATGCGGCGTCGGCCCACCAGTGATCTTCCTGATATTGGGCGAACGCGGTGCCCAGGTAGCTGTTGAGCTTGTAGTCCGAATCGCTGGCGCCGGCCTCAAGACTCTGGCGATAGAAGCCTGCTGCCACACCCACGCGCCACTCGTCATTGAGCCTGTAGCTGCCACCGATGTTCAGGTTATAGCCGCTGCCGTCACCGCTGGCCGAGCTGTTCTGATCATCGAAGTCCAGGTGCTGGCCGCCAGCGTCGACGATCGCCCGCCATTGGCCCACGGCCTGCCAGCTACCGGAGTCGGCTTGCCATTGGTTGCGCAATGAATCCTGATGGGCGCGCAAGGTGCCTTGGGCCATTTCCGGAAGCAGGGTGATTTCCCAGGGCGCTGCCAGCAGTGAATACGCGTAGTCGGCGATCAGTACCTGGCCGGCCTCGGTCGGGTGCACGGTGTCGTTGTAAATCAGCTTGGTCGGGTCCGGATTGGTGCCGCCGACGCCATACACCGGATTCCTGCAGGTGGTGCCGCTGAAGCACGTCTGGTTGAGGTTCTGGTCGGTGGCAAAACCAAAACGCCCGGGATCGGCAAAGGTTTCCTTGAGCAGCAACGGAATGTTCAGCGGGATGATCTGCGCATCGATTTGCGACAGGCGCTGTACCAGGGTCTGGTTGAATGCGCCGGCCAGGGTGCTGACGGCCCCTTGGAGTGGGGTGCCATTGACGGCAGGTGTCAGGCCCAGGTCCGGCAGCATCCATACCATTACATAACGGGCGCCAGCCTGTTGCAGCGCCTGGGCGCTGTCGGCCAGGCGCCCGGCTGCGGCCGAGGCCTGGTCGGGGCTGAGGACCAGGCCGTCGAGGAAGTCATTGCCGCCGCCGGAGAGAAAGTACAACGCGTTGGGGTCGGCTCGGCCCCCCGTTGATGCCAGGTATCCGGGACGTGTACGCAATACCTGCCCGGTGTCGCTGTCGGTGACGGTGGAGTTACCGGTGATGGCATCGTAGATCTGTTGGGTGGTGTAGCCGCCGACGGCCCAGTTATTGCCGTCTGGCTGGCCCAGCGCGGCGCGCTCCGGCGAGGTCGAGGCATTCAGGTCGCCCGGGGCAACCCCCAGCTTGCCGCCCAATAACGTCGAGGAGATCAGCGATGTGCTTTCGCCGCTGCCGTCGAAGTATTGCGGGCCGGTGCGGTTGGTGAAGCGATAGGTTGAGCCCGGTGCGCCAGGGTCGGCAAATGTACCGGCGTCGGCCAGGCTGTCACCGAAAACGACCATCGTCGAATAAGGCGAGGGCGCGGCGAAGGCTTGCGAGCATGCCAGCGCCAAGAGGCAGCCGACGATGGGGGTGAAATAGGGCATCTTGGTCATGAGTCCGTCCATGATTTTGTTTTTTTGTCAGCACTGTGACTGTAGCGCCCTTGGAAGGGTTCTGAAAAGTTTGACGCCAATTATCAGTCGGGCAGTTTCCCCCGTATTTGCGGCTCGATATTGCACCGTTGGCGAGGCTACGTTACTGTGCCTGAACGTATGAATGAGACCCTCCCCGTGTTGATCATCAGCAAACTCTTGATGCGAGTAGTCAAGGCACACGCCCGTTGGCGTTGGCGCGCCTAACTTTTCTCTACCGGCCCCGCCGGACCTGTACCGATTTGCCTTCTTCACCCTCTGTTAAACGCCCCTTGCCGGCCAACCCCGGCAACCGGAAAGTGCGTCTGGCAGCGGGTCACTCCCTTGGAAGGCCGTCATTAGAAGTCAGTGAATTCAAGAGGTTTTAACCCACATGTTGCTGATGATTGATAACTACGACTCCTTTACCTACAACGTTGTGCAGTACCTGGGCGAGCTCGGCGCCGAGGTCAAGGTGGTGCGCAACGACGAATTGACCGTGGCCCAGATCGCCGCGTTGAACCCTGAACGCATCGTCGTCTCCCCAGGCCCGTGCACGCCGACCGAAGCGGGCATCTCCCTCGAAGCCATCCAATACTTTGCCGGCAAGCTGCCGATCCTGGGCGTGTGCCTGGGCCATCAGTCCATCGGCCAGGCCTTCGGTGGCGACGTCGTCCGCGCTCGCCAGGTAATGCACGGCAAGACCAGCCCGGTATTTCACAAGGACCAGGGCGTATTCCAGGGTTTGAACCTGCCGGTAACGGTAACCCGCTACCACTCGCTGGTGGTCAAGCGTGAAACCCTGCCCGAGTGCCTTGAGCTGACGGCCTGGACCCAGCTGGAAGACGGCTCGGTCGACGAGATCATGGGCCTGCGTCACAAGACACTGAACGTCGAAGGGGTGCAATTTCACCCGGAATCGATTTTGACCGAGCAGGGCTTCGAGCTGTTCGCTAACTTTCTCAAGCAGAGCGGCGGCACGCGCTAAGGACTTTTCATGGATATCAAGACTGCCCTGAGCCGTATCGTCGGCCATCTGGACCTGAGCACCGCTGAAATGAGCGATGTGATGCGCGAGATCATGACCGGTCAATGCACCGACGCGCAGATCGGCGCGTTCATGATGGCCATGCGCATGAAGAGCGAGAGCATCGACGAAATCGTCGGCGCTGTGTCGGTCATGCGTGAGCTGGCCGACAAGGTTGAACTCAAGACCCTCGACGGCGTGGTCGACGTGGTCGGCACCGGCGGCGACGGTGCGAACATTTTCAACGTGTCGACGGCTTCTTCCTTTGTGGTGGCCGCTGCCGGCTGCACCGTGGCCAAGCACGGTAACCGCGCGGTGTCGGGTAAAAGCGGCAGCGCCGATTTGCTGGAAGCAGCAGGCATCTACCTGAACCTGACCCCGGTACAAGTGGCGCGCTGCATCGATCATGTCGGTATCGGCTTCATGTTTGCCCAGTCCCATCACGGCGCGATGAAACACGCCGCCGGCCCGCGCAAGGACTTGGGCCTGCGTACCCTGTTCAACATGCTCGGCCCGCTTACGAATCCGGCCGGTGTGAAGCATCAGGTAGTGGGCGTGTTCAGCCAGGCGCTGTGCCGGCCATTGGCTGAAGTCCTGCAGCGCCTGGGCAGCAAGCACGTGCTGGTGGTGCACTCCAAGGATGGCCTCGACGAGTTCAGCCTGGCGGCACCGACCTTCGTGGCGGAGTTGAAGAACGACCAGGTCACCGAGTATTGGGTCGAGCCAGAAGACCTCGGCATGAAAAGCCAGAGCCTGCACGGCCTGGCGGTAGAAAGCCCGGCAGCCTCCCTTGAACTGATTCGCGATGCCCTGGGACGCCGCAAGACCGAAAACGGCCAGAAAGCCGCAGAAATGATTGTGCTCAACGCCGGTGCGGCGCTGTACGCCGCGGATCACGCCTACAGTCTTAAAGAGGGTGTTGCCCTCGCTCATGATGCATTGCATACCGGGCTGGCGCGCGAAAAGCTCGAAGAACTGGGTGCGTTTACTGCGGTGTTCAAAGTGGAGAATGAAGGATGAGTGTTCCGACCGTTCTGGAAAAAATCCTGGCCCGCAAGGCAGAAGAAGTCGCCGAGCGCCGTGCCCGGGTCAGCCTGGCTGAGCTGGAAGGCCTGGCGAAAACCGCCGATGCACCGCGTGGGTTCGCCAATGCGCTGATCAAGCAGGCCAAGGAAAAACAGCCGGCCGTTATCGCTGAAATCAAGAAGGCTTCGCCGAGCAAGGGCGTGATTCGCGAGATCTTCATCCCTGAAGACATCGCCAAAAGCTACGAGAAGGGCGGCGCGACGTGCCTCTCGGTGTTGACCGATATCGACTATTTCCAGGGTTCCGACCTGTACCTGCAGCAAGCACGTGCGGCGTGTTCGCTGCCGGTGATCCGCAAGGACTTCATGGTCGACCCTTACCAGATCGTCGAAGCCCGTGCCTTGGGCGCCGATTGCGTGCTGTTGATCGTCTCCGCACTGGATGACGTGAAAATGGCTGAACTGGCGGCCGTGGCCAAGAGCGTCGGCCTCGACGTGCTGGTGGAAGTGCACGACGGTGATGAACTGGAACGCGCGTTGAAAACCCTCGACACACCGTTGGTGGGCGTCAACAACCGCAACCTGCACACCTTCGAAGTCAGCCTGGAAAACACCCTCGACCTGTTGCCGCGCATCCCGCGCGACCGGTTGGTGATCACCGAAAGCGGCATCGTCAATCGCGCCGATGTGGAACTGATGGAAATCAGCGGCGTGTACTCGTTCCTCGTCGGCGAAACCTTCATGCGTGCCGAGAACCCGGGGGCTGAATTGCAGCGCCTGTTCTTCCCGGAGCGTGGCGTTGCCGTCAGTGGCTCGACCCTGGATTGATGATGACCCAGCCGGTGGCGATGACGGTCGAGGCAGGCCTTAAGGCCGAGCAGGATTTGCTTGCCGCGGTCTGTGCCGGCGAGCAACCGTTCGGCCTGCTGTTCTGGCAGCCCAGCGATCAAGCGTTGGTGATGCCTCGTCGTTTGAGCCGCCTTCCGGCATTCGAGACCGCCAGCCAGGTGTCGGCAGATGCCGGTTGGCCGGTGCTGCTGCGGGAAACGGGCGGTGAGCCGGTTCCGCAATCGGCAGCCACGGTCAATATCGCGTTAGTCTACGCGCCACCACGCAGTGAAGGTGACCAGGGCCGTATCGAAACCGGCTACCAGCGTCTGTGCCAGCCGATTTGCGACCTGCTGATCGAGTTGGGTGGCAACGCGTCGGTGGGCGAGATCGACGGTGCGTTTTGCGACGGTCGCTACAACGTCAACCTTGATGGTCGCAAAATGGTCGGTACCGCCCAGCGCTGGCGCCAGAGTGGCGGGCGCCCGGTGGGGTTGGTGCATGGTGCGTTGCTGCTGGATGACGATCGCGTCGAGTTGATCGCCGCGGTCAATCGCTTCAATGAAGCATGCGGCCTGGAACAACGGGTGCGCGCCGAAAGCCACATCGCCCTGCACGAAGCCTTTGCGGCGCCAGATGCGATTGCCCGGCTTGATACGTTGTACCGTCAGATGCTTGCGAGTTTCCTGCCGGTTTAACGCGTACCGAAGACCACCATGGTCTTGCCTTTGACATGCACCAGGTTGCGTTCCTCCAGGTCCTTGAGCACACGGCCAACCATTTCCCTTGAGCAACCGACGATCCGCCCGATTTCCTGGCGGGTGATCTTGATCTGCATCCCGTCGGGATGGGTCATTGCGTCCGGTTGCTTGCACAACTCCAGCAGGCAGCGGGCAACCCGGCCGGTGACGTCGAAGAACGCCAGGTCGCCGACTTTGCGCGTGGTGTCTCTCAGGCGCTGTGCGATCTGGCCGCTCAGGGCGTACAGAATGTCGGGATCCTGCTGGGCCAGTTCGCGAAATTTCGTATAGCTGATCTCGGCGACTTCGCATTCGACCTTGGCCCGCACCCAGGCACTGCGTTGCTGTTCCTTGCCGGCTTGTTCGAAAAGCCCGAGTTCACCGAAGAAATCACCGGTATTGAGGTAGGCGATGATCATTTCGCGACCATCGTCATCCTCGATCAGGATGGTGACCGAGCCTTTGATAATGAAGAACAGGGATTCCGAGCGCTCGCCCGCGCAGATGATGTTGTGCTTGGCTGGATGACGCCGGCGCTGACAATGCATCAGCAGTTTGTCGAGGTTCTTGATTTTGGGTGTGGGAGTAATAGCAACCATGGTTGTATCCCGAAAAGACTGCACGGTGTTGGTGAGCTTGTTTTTTTATCCAGCGCGATCAACGGCTAAGCTACATCATCCAATGGATGGCAATGCGCCATTGATTTGGCGCCAGCTTAACAGACACATTCTGACTTCATTAGGGAATTTACCCAGCAAACCCTGCTGTTGATCGCTTTCATGGGAAACGCTGCCGGCCCAAAGTGCTGTGCTAAGCTGGCGACCCTTTTTTAGCAGTGGAGTCTGGGCGATGAAGGCACGCATCCAATGGGCGGGCGAAGCCATGTTCCTCGGTGAGTCGGGCAGTGGCCACGTGGTGGTCATGGACGGCCCGCCGGAAGCCGGTGGCCGCAACCTGGGCGTACGCCCGATGGAAATGCTCCTGCTCGGTGTAGGCGGTTGCAGCAATTTCGATGTGGTGAGCATCCTGAAGAAGTCCCGCCAGGCGGTGGAAAGCTGCGAAGCATTCCTGGAAGCCGAGCGTGCCACCGAAGACCCGAAGGTGTTTACCAGGATCCACATGCACTTTGTCGTCAAGGGCCGGGCGTTGAAAGAAGCCCAGGTCAAGCGGGCCATCGAGTTGTCGGCGGAGAAGTACTGCTCGGCCTCGATCATGCTGGGCGCTGCGGGCGTTGCCATCACTCATGATTACGAGATCATTGAGTTGGGCTGATTCTTCAATCGGCAGGCAAAAAGAAAGGGCGCTTGATAGCGCCCTTTTTTGTTTTCTGCTGAAACTAGATGCGGTACGTGCTTTTGGTCATGACCTTGGCCAGCAGGCTCATGCCAAATTTCACCGGTGCCGGGAAGCGGAAGCCGCCCGCGTCCAGCGCGCTTTCGGCGTGATGTTCTTCATCAATGCGCATCTGCTCAAGAATCGCCCGGGACTTTTCGTCTTCAGCCGGCAGTTGCTCGAGGTGTTCATTGAGGTGTTTGCACACCTGATGCTCGGTGGCGGCCACAAAACCCAGGCTGACTTTGTCGCTGATCAGCCCGGCCACCGCACCAATGCCAAACGATAAGCCGTAGAACAGCGGGTTCAGCACGCTCGGATGGCTGTTCAACTGGCGAATGCGTTGTTCGCACCAGGCCAGGTGATCGATTTCTTCTTCGGCGGCATGTTCCATCGCAGCGCGCACTTGCGGCAGCTTGGCGGTCAGGGCCTGGCCCTGGTACAGCGCCTGGGCACAGACCTCACCGGTATGGTTGATACGCATCAGGCCGGCGACGTGGCGGGTGTCGGTCTCGCTCATCTGCGCTTCGGGCCGCACGATGGCGGGCGACGGGCGGTGCGGTTGGCCGCTGAATGGCAGCAGCGTGCGCATGGCCGTATCGGCTTGCAGCAACAGACGATCAATCGGCGAGTAGTGACGTTGGGTAGTCATGCTGACCTCCGGGAAGAATCTCGGCGGCCAGTTTACCGCAAGAGAGGGGGAAGCGTTTGCGCTGGGTCAAATTGCTTGTGTGGCGAGGGAGCTTGCTCGCGCTGGAGTGCGCAGCGCTCTCGTTTTTGGGGCTGCTACGCAGCCCAGCGGGAGCAAGCTCCCTCGCCACAGCAAGCTGCCTCGCCACAGGTAGTGCTCAGCCCGGCGGCCAGTTCATCTGGCGTTGACCCAGAACATGCATGTGGATGTGATAAACGGTCTGTCCGCCATCTTCGTTGCAGTTCATCACCACACGGAAGCCCTTTTCACAGCCTTGCTCAACCGCCAGGCGCTGGGCGGTGAACAGGATATGCCCGGCCAACGCCTTGTCTTCCTCGGTGAGGTCGTTGAGGGTGCGGATCGGCTTTTTCGGAATCACCAGGAAATGCACGGGTGCCATTGGCGCGATGTCGTGGAAGGCCAGGACCTGGTCATCCTCGTAGATGATCTTCGCGGGTATTTCTCTGTTGATGATCTTGGTGAACAGAGTATCCACAGCTGTTTCTCCATTGTGAAAGTGCAGGGTGAGTGTACTCAGGCGATCAGCGCGGGCAATAGGCCTTGTTGATCGCGCCGGCAATCTTGCGGGTCAGCCAGCGCGGGCTCAGGCGCGGGCTGAACGCCAGCCAGCGATTACGCCGGCCGGGAATGATGATGGCTTTGTTCCTGGCCAGCGCACGCACGGTGTAGAGCGCGACTTCTTCCGGGCTCATCAACTGTTGGCTGCGATCCAGCTTGGCGGTGTCCATTTGGGCGGTGCCGAAGAATGCGGTGCGGGTCGGGCCGGGGCAAAGAACGGAAACCTTGATGCCGCAGGTCTTCAGTTCCTCGCGCAAGCCTTCGGAAAAGTGCAGCACGTAGGCCTTGCTGGCGTAGTAAGTGCTCATCCACGGGCCGGGTTGGAACGCGGCAACCGACGCGACGTTGAGAATCTGCCCGCCGCCGTGCAGGGCCATGGCGTTGCCGAGGGCATGGCACATGCGGGTCAGGGCGAGGATGTTGACCTCCATCAGGTCCTGCTCGGTCATCCAGTCCTGCGCCAGGAACGGACCGCTGGTACCGATGCCGGCGCAGTTCACCAGCAGGTCGATTTGCCGCTCGCCTTCTTCCAGTTCCAGCAGGAACCCGGAGAGCCGCAGGGGCTCGCCCAGGTCACAGGCGCGGAACAGCACCTCGACGCCGAAGCGCTGAGTCAATTCGATTGCAATGCTTTCCAACTGATCACGCTGGCGGGCCACCAGAATCAAGCTGCGGCCGCGACGGGCCAGTGCTTCGGCCAAGGCCAGGCCGATGCCGCTGGAGGCACCGGTGATCAGAGCGTAACGGGTCATGCGTTTCTCCATCGCAACGCTACCGGGCCTGTGACAGAGGCGTCACAGGCGTCGGGCGTTTTTCACTGTTGCGTAGAGTCTACAGGTTCGGCTGTGTCGTCAGCACTTTGCACATCGACTTCATCGACGGTGGTGGCCTGGTCGCTGTCGTCATCGGAGTTGATGGAGCTGCTTTCGTAGCTGCCACCTACATCGCTTTCCAGTTGATCCAGGTAGCCGCTCATGCCCACCAACACCGCGCCGGCAAATACCAGCGGAATGAATGCGAGCCACAATGCGGAGAGGATTTTCACCGCAGTGGAGTTACGCGGTGGTGGCGCGCCGTACTGGTTTGCGCCCGTGTTACCGGGGAGGACCATCAGCAGGATCGGGAAGATGCTGCCAACGAAGGGCACCAGGTGCAGGAACCACAGCCAGCCGGACCAGCCCAGGTCATGCAGGCGCTGCACGGTGATCTGTACGCTGACCCACACAGCGGCCACGAGTATGGCAATCCCCACCAGGAAGCCAATGACCATGGCAATCGTCGGAGAGACCGCAGCGATACCAAGTCCGACGGTGAAGAACACGCTTGAGACGAGGAGGATCACCACGCTCAGCACCAGCGTCCACGCCAGGAAGCGCAGGCGTCCGATCCGGCCGTTGACGGTGAATACCTTAAGGGTGGAAAACTCCGGCAGGTTCTCGCCAACCGCGGCCCGGGGCGGGGCGTAAGGCGATGCGGCGGGGCGGGTGTAGTCAGTCGCGCTGCCGGAGTCCGTTTCATGGGTTTCGGCAAGGCTGAAGGCGACCGGCTGCTCTTCTTCTATCCGCGCATCCATCCCGGCGTTTTTCAGCGCTTGCAGATAGGTCTCGGCATCGGCGCGGGAAAGGTCGCGTTTCAGCGCGACCGGGCGGCCGGTGAAAAGCTTTTCGATCGCGTCGACATCACTTTTGAACAACTCGGCGAGGTTCAGCTTGGCGGTGGTGCTTTCGACACCCGGGAGCAATGCGCCATCAAACACAATCTTGAAACGGTTGTCGCTCATGCGGGCATCCTTGTCACTTGAATGGGGAGGCCTGCCTTGATCAGCAGGCTTTGAATCGCGGATCAGCGTGGCCAGCGTTCAGGCAATTGTGCCGCATGCTCGAGCGCCTTGCGGTATTCGGCATCCAGGCGGGCCACGAGTTCATCGACGCTGGGCAAATCATCAATCTCTCCGACGCCCTGGCCGGCGGACCACACGGTCTTCCAGGCTTTGGCTTCGTCGTTGAGTGGCTTGAGCTTGGAGCCAAAATTGACTTCACCCTTGCCTTGCAGCGCGGCGAGGTCGAAACCGGCATTTTCCAGGCTCTGGCGCATGAAGCTTGCGGGAACACCGGAGACGGCTGGAGTGTGCACGATGTCGGCGGCGCGCGATGTGAGCAGCATCTCTTTATAGGCATCCGGGGCATGGCTTTCGGTGGTGCCGATAAAACGCGTGCCGAAATAGGCCAGGTCGGCGCCGAGCAGTTGCGCGGCGAGGATTTCGTGGCCGTGGTTCAGGCAACCGGCGAGCAGCAGGGTTTTGTCGAAGAACTGACGGATTTCTGCGATCAGCGAGAACGGGCTCCAGGTGCCGGCATGGCCACCGGCGCCCGCCGCAACGGCGATCAGGCCATCGACGCCGGCTTCAGCGGCTTTTTCGGCGTGGCGCCGGGTGGTGACATCGTGGAATACCAGGCCGCCGTAGCTATGCACCGCGTCTACCAATTCTTTCACCGCGCCCAGGCTCGTGATGACGATCGGCACCTTGTGCTCGACGCAGATCGCCAGGTCAGCTTCCACCCGCGGGTTACTGTTGTGCACTATCAGGTTGACCGCATAAGGCGCCGGGTTCTCCAGCAGCGCCAGGCCCGCTTCGATTTCTTCCAGCCACGCCTTGAAGCCGCTGCTTTCCCGCTGGTTGAGGGCAGGGAAGCTGCCGACAATCCCGTTGCGGCAGCAGGCCAGCACCAGTTGCGGGTTGGAAATCAGAAACATCGGCGCAGCCACGACGGGCAGGCGCAGACTGTGTTCGAGCGAAGCGGGCAGCGACATTGGAAGTACCCCGAGTAATAGAGATTAGAACGGTTTGACCACGACCAAAATTACGATAGCCAGCAATATCAGAACTGGCACTTCATTGAACCAGCGATAAAAGACATGGCTGCGGGTGTTTTCGCCACGGGCGAAACGTTTTACCTGCGCGCCGCACATATGGTGGTAGCCGATGAGCAGTACTACCAGGGTCAACTTGGCGTGGATCCACCCGCCGGATTGAAAGATGGCCGGGTTGAGGTAGATCAGCCAGCCGCCGAACACCAGGCTGGCGATCATCGCCGGGCCCATGATGCCGCGGTACAGCTTGCGCTCCATCACGCTGAAGCGTTCCTTGCTGATGGTGTCCTCGCTTTGGGCGTGGTAGACGAACAGGCGCGGAAGGTAGAACAGCGCGGCAAACCAGCAGACGATGCTGACGATATGAAAGGCTTTGACCCATAGATAAAGCATTTTTAGTTATTCCCAGGTTCACGGTAGCTGAAGATAGTAGTGGCTCTTGCGTCTACACGTCATGTTGAAGGTTGTCGCAGGACGATACGAACCCTATTATCGACGGCTTTCCAGTGGGTTCGTTGAGGGCAGGTTTATGGTCAAGGTCGGTATCGTCGGCGGCACGGGTTACACCGGTGTCGAATTGCTGCGTCTGTTGGCTCAGCATCCGCAAGCTGAGGTGGTGGTGATCACTTCCCGATCCGAGGCCGGCCTGGCTGTGGCCGATATGTACCCGAACCTGCGAGGCCACTATGACGGCCTGGCGTTCAGCGTTCCGGATATCAAGACCCTGGGCGCGTGTGATGTGGTGTTCTTTGCCACGCCTCACGGTGTGGCCCATGCCCTGGCGGGCGAGTTGCTGGCCGCCGGCACCAAGGTGATCGACTTGTCGGCAGACTTCCGCCTGCAGGACGCCGATGAGTGGGCCAAGTGGTACGGCCAGCCTCACGGTGCACCGCAGTTGCTGGAAGAGGCGGTGTACGGCCTGCCGGAAGTCAATCGTGAGCAGATCAAGCAAGCACGCCTGATCGCTGTGCCGGGTTGCTATCCGACGGCTACGCAGTTGGGTTTCCTGCCATTGCTGGAAGCTGGGCTGGCGGATGCATCGCGGCTGATTGCTGACTGCAAGTCGGGCGTCAGTGGTGCTGGTCGTGGGGCCGCTGTAGGTTCGCTTTACTCCGAGACGTCGGAAAGCATGAAAGCCTATGCAGTCAAAGGCCATCGTCACTTGCCGGAAATTCGCCAGGGGCTGCGTCGTGCTGCGGGCAAGGATGTCGGCCTGACGTTTGTGCCGCACCTGACACCGATGATCCGCGGGATCCACTCCACACTGTATGCGACGGTCGTTGATCGCTCGGTAGACCTGCAGGCGCTGTTTGAAAAGCGCTATGCCAATGAGCCGTTCGTCGATGTGATGCCGGCGGGCAGCCACCCGGAGACCCGCAGCGTGCGCGGTGCCAACGTGTGCCGTATCGCAGTGCATCGTCCACAGGATGGTGACCTGGTGGTGGTATTGTCGGTCATCGACAACCTGGTCAAGGGCGCTTCGGGCCAGGCTGTGCAGAACATGAACATCCTGTTTGGCCTGGATGAGAAGCTGGGCCTGTCCCACGCGGGCATGCTGCCGTAAATTTTCTGCTGTTGCGCAAAGGCCCGTTGATCGGGCCTTTCGTGTTTTTAATGGCCGCTGCGCAGATTGATATACCGTAACAATAGTTGACCGCTTTTCTAGGAGAAGCGGATAATGCCCGCCATCACGCATATGGCGGCGCTACGCCGGGAGATTATCAGCATGAGCGTTGAATCCTTCACCCCCACGGCTTTGCAATTCACCCACGGTGCTGCGCACAAGGTGAAGAGCCTGGTCGATGAAGAGGGTAATGATCGCTTGAAGCTGCGCGTATTTGTTACGGGCGGCGGTTGTTCAGGGTTTCAGTACGGTTTTACCTTCGATGAAGACGTGGCCGATGACGACACCATCGTTGAGCGCGAGGGCGTCAGCCTGGTTGTCGATCCGATGAGCTTCCAGTACCTGGCAGGAGCCGAGGTGGACTATCAGGAAGGTCTGGAAGGTTCGCGCTTCGTGATCAAGAACCCGAATGCCACCACCACTTGTGGTTGCGGGTCTTCGTTCTCGATCTGATCGACAGCGGATATAAAAACGCCGCTTGGCCTTGATAGGGCCAAGCGGCGTTTTGCTGTGTGGGATTCAGGCGGGGTAGATCGCGCCGAGTACACGAAGGCCGCGGGCGCCGGTGACGCTGGGGCGGTTGGCGGCGATGCCTTCCAGGCAGCAATGGGCCAGCCAGGCGAACGCCATGGCTTCGACCCAGTCAGGGTCTACGCCGCAGGTGGCGGTGCTGCTGACCTGGGTCGCCGGCAGCAGGGCGCTCAGGCGGCTCATCAAGGTTGCGTTGTGGGCGCCGCCGCCGCAGACCAGCAGGGTTTCGGTCTGTGGTTGGGCGGTTTGCAGGGATTCGACGATGGTCAGGGCAGTCAGCTCGAGCAATGTGGCTTGCACGTCCTGGGCTGCGAATGGCGGCAATCGTCCCAGGTGATGCTCAAGCCATCCCAGGTTGAAGACTTCGCGACCGGTGCTTTTTGGCCCCTTGGTCACAAAGAACGGATCACTGAGCAATGCCTTGAGTAGCTGGGGTTCAACCTTTCCGCTGGCAGCCCACTGGCCATCGCGGTCGAAGTTCTCGCCGCGTTGCTGGTGAATCCAGGCATCCAGCAGGACATTCCCCGGGCCGCAGTCGAAGCCCGCGACCGGTTTGCCGGTCTCGATCAGGCTGAGGTTGCTGAAGCCGCCCACATTCAGTACGGCGCGGTTGCCCGTACGCTCGCCAAACAGTGCCTCATGAAATGCAGGCACCAGCGGGGCGCCTTGGCCTCCGGCGGCGACATCGCGGCTACGGAAATCACTGACGACGGTGATTTCCGTCAATTCGGTGAGCAGCGCCGGGTTGCCGATCTGCACGGTAAAACCCCGTGCAGGTTCGTGACGAATGGTTTGGCCGTGGCTGCCAATCGCTCGAATGTCCTGGGGCTTGAGGTTCTGCTGATCGAGTAGGGCGTGAATACCTTGGGCGGCAAGCGTCACCCAGTTCTGCTGCGCGAGCGCCGAACGGGCAATCTCGTCCGGGCCGCTGGCGCACAGGCCAAGCAGCTCGGAACGCAGGGATTCAGGCATGGGGATGTAGTGGGTGGCGATCAGCTTGATCGCCGGGCCTTGCTCGATCAGCGCAATGTCCAAGCCATCAAGGCTGGTCCCGGACATCACACCTATATAGAGCGACATGGCTTAGCGCTTCGCCGAAGCCAGGAGAGTAGAGCGCTCCTGGTCCATGCGGGCCATCAATGGCTGGCTCTGCTGCAGGAAGCGAGCGCGCTCGGCCTTGGCGATCGGGTCGGCCATTGGCAGCTTCTGGCCCAGTGGGTCGACGTGCACGCCGTTGACCTGGAACTCGTAGTGCAAGTGCGGGCCGGTGGACAGCCCGGTAGTGCCGATGTAACCGATCACCTGGCCCTGCTTGACGTTGCCGCCGGTCTGGATGCCCTTGGCGAAACCTTGCATGTGGCCATACAGCGTGCGGTAGGTGGCCCCGTGCTGGATGATCACGGTGTTGCCGTAGCCGCCACGGCGACCAGCCAGCAAGACCTTGCCGTCACCGGCAGCCTTGATCGGCGTGCCACGCGGGGCGGCGTAGTCGACGCCTTTGTGAGCGCGAATTTTGTTCAGAATTGGATGCTTGCGACCCATCGAGAAACGCGAGCTAATACGGGCGAAGTCAACCGGGGTACGGATGAACGCCTTGCGCATGCTGTTGCCGTCGGCGGTGTAGTAGCTGCTGTTGCCTTGTTTGTTGGTGTAGCGCACGGCGGTGTAGGTCTTGCCACGGTTGGTAAACCGCGCAGAAAGGATGTTACCGGTGCCGACGACCTTGCCGTTGGCGACCTTCTGTTCGTAGATCACGTCGAATTCGTCGCCCTGGCGAATGTCCTGGGCGAAGTCGATGTCGTAGCCAAACACGCTGGCCATGTCCATGGTCATGCTGTGGGACAGGCCGGCGCGGGCGGCGGACTGCGACAGCGAGCTGTTGATCACGCCGTGTACATAGGCGGAGCGCATGACCGGCTTGGTGGTGATGCGGTTGAACGCAAAGCCCTTGGCGCCTTTGGTCAGGGTGATGCTTTCCAGGTCGCTGACGTTGCTGTGCAGGTTGGTCAACTGGCCGTCGGGCGCCAGTTCGAATTCAAGCTTCTGGCCATGCTTGAGTTGGGTGAATTGCTTGGCCTGCTTGTCGCTTGCCAGTACATCGTTGACCGTCGCGGCGGGGAGGCCGACCTTTTCGAACAGGGTCGAAAGGGTGTCGCCCTTGGCAACAATGACTTCCCGGTGCAGCGGGTTCTTGGGTGCCTCTACTACCGCAGGTTCGGCCTGCGCGGTTTCCTTAGTGTCTTCGGCGCTGCTTTCGATCTGGGCAAACGGCGATTCGGCTGCGCCATTTGTGGCTTGAAGTGCGTCGGAAGCGTCTTGATCTTGTGTCAGTTGCTCAACCGGACTTTCAAGGTCAAGGCTTAGGGTCGTTCGTTTGGCTTCTACGTCGCTGGAAGGAAATACCAGGAGTGCCAGGCTCAGAAGGGCGGCGATCCCACTTGCGGCGAGCAGGTGGGTCTTCGGGTAAAGCGGCGGCGCTTTAGACGGTTCTGTGGTCATAAGTAATTTTGACTTTGAAAAGATGAATTGGAAAAGATGAATGACATGATGAAGATGAAATAACTGTATAAAATATAACCAAATCATCTGTGGTGCAAGCTTGCGAACGCTGGGCTTGCTGAACGGTGTCCGTGCGCAGGGCAAAACTTGTAATTAGTCCCTGATCTTGTATGGTTGGTTCCCTTTTGAATCTGAGCCTTGCGGGTCTGTTATGAAGTCGGTTGAAGAGCAGCTAGCGCTGATCAAACGTGGTGCGGAAGAACTGTTGGTCGAAGCTGAGCTGATCGAAAAGCTCAAGCGTGGCCAGCCCCTGCGTATTAAGGCCGGCTTTGATCCGACGGCGCCGGATCTGCACCTTGGGCATACGGTGCTTATTAATAAGCTGCGCCAGTTCCAGGAACTGGGGCATCAGGTGATCTTCCTTATAGGTGACTTCACCGGGATGATCGGCGATCCGAGCGGCAAGAGCGCTACGCGTCCGCCGCTGACCCGTGAGCAGGTTCTCGATAACGCCGAGACCTACAAGACCCAGGTCTTCAAGATTCTTGATCCGGCCAAGACCGAGGTGGCCTTCAACTCCACCTGGATGGATCAGATGGGGCCGGCGGACTTCATTCGTCTGACGTCCCAATACACCGTTGCTCGCATGCTCGAGCGCGATGACTTCGATAAGCGCTACTCCACCAATCAGCCGATCGCGATCCATGAGTTCCTGTACCCGTTGGTTCAAGGGTATGACTCGGTGGCGTTGTGTGCCGATGTCGAGCTGGGCGGTACTGATCAGAAGTTCAACCTGCTGATGGGGCGTGAGCTGCAGCGTGCGTATGGGCAAGAGGCTCAGTGCATTCTGACGATGCCGTTGCTGGAAGGGCTGGATGGCGTCAAGAAGATGTCCAAGTCCCTGGGTAACTATGTCGGTATCCAGGAAGCGCCGGGTGTGATGTACGGCAAGCTGGTTTCGATTCCGGATGCGCTGATGTGGCGTTACTTCGAACTGTTGAGTTTCCGCTCGATGGATGAGATCAATGCATTGCGTGCTGAAGTGGAAGCTGGGGCTAACCCGCGGGATGTGAAGATCAAGCTGGCTGAAGAGATTGTTGCGCGCTTCCATGGTGAAGAGGCTGCGGCCAGTGCTCACCGTGCTGCGGGTAACCGTATGAAGGATGGCGAGCTGCCGGATGATCTGCCTGAGATTGAATTGACTGCTGGCGAGGCAATGCCGATCGCTGCCGTCCTTAATAAGGCGGGCCTGGTGAAGAACTCGGCGGTGGCGCGCGACCTTCTGGGGTCTGGCGGTGTACGTATAGATGGTGAGGTTGTCGATCGCACCTTTATATACGAACTGGGCGCGACCCACGTTTGCCAGGCCGGCAAGAAGGCATTTGCGCGTATTACGCTTAAATCCGAATAAACCTGAAATTAACTGTTGACGGCGTTTTATATCTGTCTATAATTCGCCCCACTTCCGGCGCAGTCGAAACGGAAAACTCCTTGGTAAACAAAGAGTTATGTAGGTTTCGACAGCGAGTTGCTTCAGATCATCGAAGCCCAGAAGGAGTTAGTAAGGCAGTGTTGTTTGGCCC
>NZ_JACAQC010000069.1:0-5897 GCF_013385345.1 Pseudomonas sp. I8001 | reverse complement strand
GCTGTAAGAGCGGAACCGATATCAGCCATCACCCAAAAAACGGATATGCCCCCCAACCCCAAAGACGCATACGTCATCCAACGTATTCCCCGCCCAACCCCATCCCCGTGAGACTGCTCCCGACAGCCAACCCACCCTCCGGGAGCACCTCGATGACCGACACCCTGATCAAAGTCGACCTCAACCAACCCGTCACCGAAAACGAACAGATCCACAACCGTTGGCACCCGGACATCCCGATGGCTTGCTGGGTCAAACCCGGCGATGACTTCATCCTCGAAACCTACGACTGGACCGCCGGCGCCATCAAGAACAACGACGACGCCAGCGACGTGCGCGACGTCGACCTCTCCACCGTGCATTACCTCTCCGGTCCGGTGGGCGTACACGGCGCCGAACCCGGCGACTTGCTGGTGGTCGACCTGCTCGACATCGGCGCCAAGGCCGACTCCCAGTGGGGCTTCAACGGCTTCTTCTCGCGCCAGAACGGCGGCGGCTTTCTCACCGATCACTTCCCCAGCGCGCAAAAAGCCATCTGGGATTTCAAGGGCATGTTCACCAGCTCCCGGCACATCCCGGGCGTCAATTTTGCGGGCCTGATCCACCCCGGCCTGATCGGCTGCCTGCCCGACCCGGTGATGCTCGCCGACTGGAATCGTCGCGAGCAGGAGCTGATCGATACCAACCCGACCCGCGTCCCACCCCTGGCCAACGCGCCGCTGGCCACCACCGCGCACATGGGCAAACTCAAGGGCTCGGCCCGTGATGATGCCGCCGCCACCGGTGCCCGCACCGTGCCGCCCCGTGAGCATGGCGGCAACTGCGATATCAAGGATTTGTCCCGCGGCTCGAAGATCTATTTCCCGGTGTACGTCAACGGCGCCGGCCTGTCGGTGGGCGACTTGCACTTCAGCCAGGGCGACGGCGAAATCACCTTTTGCGGCGCCATCGAAATGGCCGGCTGGGTGCACATGAAGGTCGAGCTGATCAAGGGCGGCATGGCCAAATACGGGATCAAGAACCCGGTGTTCAAGCCAAGCCCGATCACCCCGAACTACAAGAACTACCTGATCTTCGAAGGCATCTCCGTCGACGAACAGGGCCAGCAGCATTACCTGGACGTCAATGTCGCTTACCGCCAGGCCTGCCTGAATGCGATCAACTACCTGACCAAGTTCGGCTACTCGCCGGCCCAGGGGTATGCGTTGCTCGGCTCGGCGCCGGTGCAGGGGCATATCAGCGGCGTGGTGGACATCCCCAACGCCTGCGCGACGTTGTGGCTGCCGACTGAAATCTTCGAGTTCGACATCAACCCCAACGCCAACGGCCCGACCCAATTCCTCGACGGCAGCATTGACCTGCCCATCGCACCGGACCTGTAGCCATGCCGACCTACGAATATGCCTGTGAGTCCTGCGGCACCTTCACGATGCTGCGGCCCATGGCCCAGCGTCACGAACCCAGCCAATGCCCGTATTGCGACGGCCCGGGCGGGCAGTTGCTGCTGTCGGCGCCGGCGCTGACCACGCTGTCGGCCAATCAGCGCAAGGCCATAGCCGGTAACGAGCGCAGCGCCCATGCGCCGCAAACCGTCGGCGAATATCAGGAAGCGCGCAAGCACCCGGCGGGCTGCAGTTGCTGTGGCACCAGCAAGCCGGTGGTGCCGAGCAAGGCCAACCCGCTGGGGCTCAAGACCAGGACCGGGCCACGGCCCTGGATGATCAGTCATTGACCGAGGAGATTTGCAATGCGCCATGGCGACATTTCCAGCAGCCCGGACACGGTCGGCGTTGCTGTCGTGAACTACAAGATGCCGCGCCTGCACAGCAAGGCCGAAGTCATCGATAACGCGAAGAAGATTGCCGAGATTATTGTCGGCATGAAGCAGGGTTTGCCCGGCATGGACCTGGTGGTGTTCCCCGAATACAGCACCATGGGGATCATGTACGACCACGACGAGATGATGGCGACCGCCGCGAGTATTCCCGGCGAGGAGACGGCGATTTTCTCCGCGGCCTGCCGCCAGGCCAATACCTGGGGCGTGTTTTCCCTGACCGGTGAACGCCACGAGGAGCACCCGCACAAGGCGCCGTACAACACGCTGGTGCTGATCAATAACCTCGGCGAGATCGTCCAGCGTTATCGCAAGTGCATTCCGTGGTGTCCGATCGAAGGTTGGTATCCCGGCGACCGCACCTACGTGTGCGACGGGCCCAAGGGCATGAAGGTCAGCCTGATCATCTGCGACGACGGCAACTACCCGGAGATCTGGCGTGACTGTGCGATGAAAGGCGCCGAGCTGATCGTGCGCTGCCAGGGCTATATGTACCCGGCCAAGGAGCAGCAGGTGCAGATGTCCAAGAGCATGGCCTGGGCTAATAACTGCTACGTGGCGGTGGCGAATGCGGCGGGGTTCGACGGGGTGTATTCGTACTTCGGGCACTCGGCGATCATCGGCTTCGATGGCCGTACCCTGGGCGAGTGCGGCGAGGAAGAGATGGGCATTCAGTACGCCCAGCTGTCGGTGTCGCAGATCCGCGATGCGCGGGCCAACGACCAGTCGCAGAACCATCTGTTCAAGCTGCTGCACCGTGGCTACACCGGCATGCATGCCTCGGGCGATGGGGACAAGGGCGTGGCGGATTGCCCATTCGAGTTCTATCGCACCTGGGTGCTGGACGCGCAAAAGGCCCAAGAGAATGTCGAGGCCTTCACCCGCAGCACCGTCGGTGTCGCCGAATGCCCGGTGGGGCAGTTGCCCCATGGCGGTAAACAAAAAACGGCGGGTTGAGGCATGCGGTTTACTTTTGAACCGGCCCAGGTCATGGCCTTGCTGCGCAGCCGTATCGTTGGCCAGGACGCAGCCCTGGCCCAAATGGAAGGGTTGCTCAAGGTGGTCAAGGCCGATATCGGTGAGCGTGAGCGGCCGTTGAGCGTCAACCTGTTCATGGGGCCTACCGGGGTCGGCAAGACGGAAATCGTCCGGCTGCTGGCCCAGGCGTTGCACGGGCGTGCCGACGGGTTCTGCCGTATCGACATGCACACCCTGGCCCAGGAGCATTATGCCGCCGCACTCACCGGTGCACCGCCGGGTTATGTCGGCAGCAAGGAGGGCATCAGCCTGTTCAACAGCGAACTGATCCAGGGTAGCTACAGCCGCCCTGGTATCGTGCTGTTCGACGAGTTGGAGAAAGCCAGCCAGGAAGTGGTGCGCAGCCTGCTGGGCATCCTTGAAAACGGCCAGCTGACGCTGGCGGGCGGCGCTCGTACGCTGGACTTTCGCAACAGCCTGATCTTCATGACCAGCAATATCGGCGCCCAGCAGGCGCGTCGGCACCGGCAACGCTTTGCCCCGTTGCGCTGGTGGGGGCGCGGTGAAGCGGGGGTGTTGGAGGACGCCTTGCACCGCCACTTCGAGCCGGAATTTCTCAATCGCATCGATCGTATCCTGATGTTCGAGCCCATCGACCATCAGTGGCTTGAGGCGCTGCTCAAGGTGGAACTCGGCAAACTCAATCAACGCCTGGCGGCGCAGCACCGATCATTGGTGCTGGATGAATTGGCACGTGCCTGGCTGTGCCGCGACCATGACGTACGGTTCGGCGCCCGCGCCTTGGGCCGCCGATTGCGGGTGGAGCTGGAGCCGGCGATTGCCGAATGCGTATTGCGCGACCCGGGTGTGGGCCCCATGGGCGCGACTGTCGACAGTGATCGTTTGGTGGTTTCGCAACAAGCGGCTTGCATCCAATAAATTTCAGACTAATATAACCCGGGTAAAACAAAATAATCCGGGTAAAAGTCATGAGCGCATCACAGTGCACCGCCTTCCTTGGCCACCAACGCGTGGCTGCCGGCTCTTATGCCGACGTCGCCAAAAACCTGAAAAGCCTCGACCTGGCGACGGGCAGCTTGCTGGTGTTTGATGACGCCAGCGGTGTTCAAGTCGACTATCCCTGGCCCGCCGGTTACGCACCGCAGCAACCGACCCTCGCGGTGACGCAGGCCGACGTGCCGGCGTCACCTACTGTAGGCCGTCCGAAGCTGGGGGTGGTCGCCCGTGAAGTGACCTTGCTGCCGAGGCACTGGGAGTGGCTGGGACAACAACGCGGCGGCGCCTCGGCGGCCTTGCGCCGGTTGGTGGACGAAGCGCGCAACGCCCATGCCGAGCACGATGAGCGGCGCCAGGCGAAGGAGTCCAGCTATCGTTTCATGAGCGCCATCGGCGGCGACCTGCCAGGTTTTGAAGAAGCCTCGCGGGCGTTGTTTGCCCAGGACGGCGCGGAATTTTCCAACAGGATCGCGCACTGGCCGGTGGATGTGAAGTTGTACCTGGCCTGGTTGTCACGCAACGCTTTCCCTGCCTAATTGCATTGAGATCCGAACCTTCATGGAAGTCACCCAGCAACGACCGTTGTGGCAGATCTACCTGATCTTTCTGGCACCCATGGTGCTGTCCAATTTCCTCCAGAGCTTTTCCGGCACGCTGAACGGGATCTATGTCGGGCAGATGCTCGGCACCCAGGCGTTGGCGGCGGTGTCGGGGATGTTCCCCATCGTGTTTTTCTTTATCGCCCTGGTGATCGGCCTGGGGGCGGGTGCTTCGGTGCTGATCGGCCAGGCGTGGGGCGCGCAGGAAACCTCGATGGTCAAGTCGATCACCGGCGCCACCCTGACCCTCGGCGCCCTGATCGGGGTGATCGCGGCGGTGCTGGGCAGCGTGTTTGCGCGCCCGGCGATGCAGGCCCTGGGCACACCGGTGGATGTGCTGGATGACGCGGTGGGTTATGCGCAGATGATGATGCTGATCATGCCGCTGTTGCTGGTGTTCATCCTGTTCACCCAACTGCTGCGGGGCGTGAGTGACACGGTGTCGCCCTTATTGGCGCTGATGGTGTCGACCACCGTGGGCCTGGTGCTGACCCCTGCGCTGATCAAGGGTTGGCTGGGCCTGCCGCCGATGGGTATCCAGAGCGCGGTGGTGGCGGGGTTGGTGGGTAATGCCCTGGCGATGACGTTCCTGGTGCTGCGCCTGCGCCATAAAAACCACGTGATGGCGCCGGATCGCCAGTTGATGGCGGCGCTGCGGCTGGATCGGGTGATCCTGGGCAAGGTCCTGCGTATCGGGTTGCCTACGGGGTTGCAGATGGTGGTGCTGTCGTTGTCGGAGCTGGTGATTCTGGCGCTGGTCAACAGCCATGGTTCCCAGGCGACGGCGGCGTATGGGGCGGTGACGCAGATCGTCAACTATGTGCAGTTTCCGGCGTTGTCGATTGCGATCACGGCGTCGATTCTGGGGGCGCAGGCGATCGGGGCGGGGCGCCTGGAGCGGATCGGGCCGATCCTGCGTACGGGGATTTTGATCAACCTGTGCCTGACGGGTGGGTTGATAGTGCTGGGGTATGTGTTGTCGCACTGGCTGTTGGGGTTGTTCATTACCGACGTGGATGCGCGGGTCAAGGCCGAGCACCTGCTGCATATCATGCTCTGGAGCATCCTGGTGTTCGGTTTCCAGGCCGTGGTGGGCGGGATCATGCGGGCCAGCGGGGTGGTGCTGGTGCCGGTGGGGATCTCGATCGTTTGCGTGTTGGGGGTGGAGTTGCCGGTGGCGTATCTGCTGAATGCGCGGTTTGGGCTGGAAGGGGTGTGGATGGCGTTTCCGGTGACGTATCTGGCGATGTTGGGGTTGCAGACGGCTTATTACCGGCTGGTTTGGCGGCATAAGCAGATCAAGCGGTTGGTGTGAGGTTTTTTTGGGGGGCGTGTACATATCCGTTATTTAGGTAACGGCCGCCTATGGTTTCGCTCTTACAGCGAGTCACTTTGCAAAAGCGGCAAAGTAACCAAAGCGCTCTGCCCCGCCTGTCGGCACCTCGCCTAGGCTCGGTGTTCCCTCACTC
>NZ_JACAQC010000068.1:0-7994 GCF_013385345.1 Pseudomonas sp. I8001 | reverse complement strand
GTTTTGCTTACTTTTGCGCTTTTCAAAAGTGAGCCGCTGTAAGAGCGGAACCGATACAAGCCATCACCCAAATAATGGATATACACACCGCCCGTCACAGCTCCAGCCGAACCTGCGCACACAACCCCCCGCCGTCCCGGTTGCTCAACGTCAACTCCCCACCAATCGCCACCGCCAGTTGCTGGGCAATCGCCAACCCCAGCCCTGTACCACCAGTGCCACGATTACGCGAACTCTCCACCCGGTAAAACGGCTGCATCACCTGCACCAGTTCATCCTCGGCAATCCCCGGCCCCCGGTCCAGCACCTTGATCGAAAGCTCACCCGCCGCCGTCGACCCCACCTCCAACTGCGCCTCCCCGGCAAATTTCAGCGCGTTGTCCACCAGGTTCACCAGCACCCGACGCAACGCATGGGGCCGCGTATCCAAAACCACCGCGCTTTTACCGGTCAAACTCACTTGCTTGTTCATATCCTGGTAATCAAACACCAGGCTGTCGAGAAACGCATCCAGGTCGATCCGGCAACTGGCCTCGGTCGACCCATGCACACTGCGAGCGTAAGCCACGCCCTCGCGCACCAGATGCTCCATTTCCCCCAGGTCACTCCAGAGCTTTTCGCGGTCCACCGAGTCCTCCATGAACTCGGCACGCAATTTCATGCGGGTGATCGGCGTCTGCAAGTCATGGGAGATCGCCGCCAGAATCTGCATGCGCTCCTTGAGGTACTCGGCAATCCGTTTCTGCATTTCGTTGAACGCCGCCGCCGCATGCGCCACCTCGGTGGGGCCGGTTTCGTCCAGCGGCGTCGGGCGGGCATTCGGGTCGAGGGTTTCCACTGCCCGTGCCAGGCGTGTCAGCGGGCGGATGGCGATGCGCACGGCGATCCAGGTGCACACCAGCAACACCACCAGTTGCAGCACCAGTACCACCGGCAGCCAGAACGCAAACGGGATCGGCTTGGGATAGACATCAATCGTGACCGGGCTGCCATCGGCCAGGGTCAGGTGCGCCTGGAAGTGTTTTTGCAGGCCCGGGATGTCGCGGAACGTCAGCGGGTAGTGCTCGCCCAACGCATCGGAAATCGACGTCGCGGCCATGGGCACGTTGTCGCTGGCCATCGGCTCGCCGGGTTCGCCGGCATTCAGCAGGTAGCGGTAGGCGTTGCGGTCGAGCCGCGGCAGCCAGCTGGCACGCTCGGCGGCGGGCAGGCGGTCGAGGATCGCGATCGACGTCGATACGTCGTTTTCCAGGTTGCCCAGCATTACGCTGCGGGCACTCATGTAGCGCTCATAGAACTGCGCACTGAACGACAGGGCGTTGGCGCACAGCAGGCTGACGATGAAAATTACCGTCAGTTGCGCCGCGAGGGTGCGCGGCCAGCGGAACGTGAGGGTCATGCCGGGTCCCCAAGGATTTCCACGGCCAGGGAGAACACATAGCCTTCGCTGCGCACGGTCTTGATGTAGGCCGGTTCGCGGGCGTCGTCCAAAAGGCGCTGGCGCAGGCGGCTGACCAGCAGGTCGATGGAGCGGTCGAACAGGTCCGCGTCCCGGCCCTGTGTCAGGTTCAGCAACTGGTCACGGTTGAGCACCCGTTGCGGATGGTCGAGGAAGACGCGCAGCAAACGGTATTCGGCACCGCTCAAGGCCACCAGGGTGTTGTCTTCGTCCAGCAGATGGCGGGCGGTGGTGTCCAGGCGCCAGCGGCCAAAGCGGATCAGCCGGCCGCTTTCGGTCACCACCAGGTTTGGCGGCAGCATCCGTGTGCGCCGCAGCACGGCGTTGATGCGGGCCAGCAGTTCACGGGCGGCGAAGGGCTTGACCAGGTAATCGTCGGCGCCCATTTCCAGGCCGATGATGCGGTCGGTTTCATCGTTGCGCGCGGTGAGCATCAGGATCGGCGTGGCCTTGTGCTTGCCCACCCGCAGTTCGCGGCACAGCTGCAAGCCGTCGTCGCCGGGCATCATGATGTCCAGCACGATCAGGTCCACGGGCGTGGTGTCGAGGAAGCTGCGCATCTGCCGGCCGTCAGCCACCACGGTGGTGCGCAGGCCGTTCTTTTTCAGGTAGTTGCCCACCAGTTCGCGGATCTCCCGATCGTCATCGACAATCAGAATGTGATCGACGTGATCCATGCTGCCTTCCTCGTTGATTAGTCATTGATGCGCAGTCTAGCCACTGGCGGCGGGCTTGCCTTGTGCCCTTTGTATTGCAGTGTATCTGGCGGTGACGAGATACACATCGACGCAAAAATCCGGGCCTGGCCGACACAATCCGGATACCTCGCAAGGTTCAAATGAGCCCATCGAGGTAATCCGCCTCGGCCCACTTGAACCCCCGGGGAACCACCCATGACTATCAAAGCTGCCTATGCCAGTTGCCTGTTTTCCTTACTCACTGGCCTGAGTGTTGCCGCCCATGCCGAAACCACCGCCAGCCAGCCGGATATCCACCAGGTGCTGTCGATCTCCGAAGAGTCCGGTGGCGCGCTGTGCGGCATCGTCAACTCGCACCTGACCTACCTCGATTCCGAGGGCCAGCGCCACGTCCTCGACTACCGCAAATTTTCCAGCAATTGCCTTGAAGGCAGCTGAGGAGACCGGCCATGACCCCACTCAACAGCTTTCTCAGTGCCCTGGCGTTTTCCATGGCGGGTGTGGCGGCGGATGTGAATGCCGCCACCGCGAAAAAACTCACTGGCAGTGAAACCTGCTTCCAGAACACGCCGCTGGCGCAAAACGGCGCGGCTCGCAAACGCGCCGAAACACCCCCGGCCACGAGGTGACACCCATGAACTTCATCCGATACCTGCGCCGCTCAAAAGGCCTGCTGCTGTTGGCACTGGTGGTTGCCTTGGTCGGCGTGCCCAAGGCGGTGAACTACCTGATCAACAACGTCGACGCCGAAAGTTTCAGCCAGTCCGATGAGCGCATGCCGTCCCTCGACGGCGCGGTGGCCTGGCTCAACTCGCCGCCGCTGACGGCCGAGGGCCTGAAGGGCAAGGTGGTGCTGGTGGATTTCTGGACCTACGACTGCGTCAACTGCCAGCGCAGCCTGCCGTACGTCAATCAGTGGGCGAAGAAGTACGCCAGGGACGGGTTGGTGGTGATCGGTGTGCACACGCCGGAAAACGCCTATGAGAAAGTCCTGGATAACGTACGCAGCCAGGTCAAGAAGCTGGACATCCATTACCCGGTGGCCATCGACAACGACTACAGCATCTGGCGCGCCTTCGATAACCAGTACTGGCCGGCCCATTACTTCTTCGATGCCACCGGCAAAGTGCGCTACAGCCATTTCGGCGAGGGCCGCTACGACAATCAGGAGAAAGTCATCCAGGCCCTGCTGGAAGAAGCCAGGGCGGCGAACGCGCCAACCTAAGCTAATGCCAAAAAGGTATTTATTGCGGGGTTTTTAGATCGTTTAGCTTCACCACTCCACGTACCTGTTCATGGAGTGAGCACCCAATGTCGCACCCGCTGGCAATCAACACCTTGCCCCTGCTGGACCTGGCGCTGCTCGACGGCAGCCCGGCCCAGCGTGGGCAGTTTCTCGATGACCTGCGCCACGCTGCGCGGCATATCGGTTTTTTCTACCTCACCGGCCACGGCATCGACGCCGGGTTGCTCACCCAGGTGCAGCAGCAGGCGCGCCAATTTTTCGCCTTGCCGGAGGCCGACAAGCTTGCTGTCGGCATGATCAACTCCCCGCACTTTCGCGGCTACAACCGCGCCGCGTCGGAGATCACCCGGGGGCAGCCGGACCTGCGTGAGCAGTTCGACCTCGGCGCCGAGCGCGAGCCGCTGCAGCAAGGCCCGGATTCACCGGCCTGGTCGCGCCTGCAAGGCCCCAACCAGTGGCCTGCCGCGTTGCCTGAACTCAAGCCCTTGTTACTGGCCTGGCAGCAGGCGATGACGCAGATGTCCCTGCGCTTGTTGCGCGCCTTTGCCCAGGCCTTGTCGCTGCCGGAAAATGCTTTCGACCCGCTGTATGGCGCCAAGCCCAACGAACACATCAAGCTGATCCGCTACCCCGGCCGCCACGCCCAGCAGAGTCGCCAGGGTGTCGGTGCCCACAAGGATTCCGGCTTTCTCAGCTTCCTCCTGCAAGACCAGCAGGCCGGCCTGCAAGTGGAAGTGGAGGAGGGCCGCTGGATCGACGCCTTGCCGCGCCCCGACACCCTGGTGGTGAACATCGGCGAGTTGCTGGAACTGGCCACCAACGGCTACCTGCGTGCCACGGTGCACCGGGTCGAATCGCCGCCCCTGGGCAGCGAGCGTTTGTCCCTGGCGTTTTTCCTCGGTGCACAACTCGACGCGGTGGTGCCGGTGTATCAGTTGCCGCCCGAGTTGCTGCGCGATGCCCACGGCCCCACCAGTGACCCGCGTAACCCGCTGCTGCGGGACGTCGGCTGGAACTACCTCAAGGGCCGCCTGCGTTCCCATCCGGATGTCGCCCAACGGTTTTACGCCGATGCCACGATTCCCCAAGCCCTGTCCGCCTGATAAGGAACATCACCATGCTCAAGAAAACAGCCCTGGCCCTGGCCGTCCTGATTGCCTCCTTCGACGCCCAGGCCGCCGAGGCCCTGCGTGTGGCGGCGGACCCGATTCCCCACGCGCAAATCCTCGAATACGTGCAGAAGCTCGACCCGCAGCTGCAGCTGAAAATCATCGAAATCCCCAACGGCGTGAACTCCAATGAACTGCTGGCCCACGGTGATGTGGACGCCAACTACTTCCAGCACTTGCCGTACCTGCACTCCCAGGAACAGGCTCTCGGCCAGAAATTCACAGTGGCGGCCACCGTGCATATCGAGCCGCTGGGTATCTATTCCCATCGCCACACCAGCTTTGCCCAGGTGCCGGATAAAGGCACCGTGGCCGTGCCCAACAACGTCACCAACCTGAGCCGTGCGCTGTACCTGCTGCAAGCCAACGGCCTGATCACGCTCAAGCCCGGTTTCAACGACCCGGCCAAGGACCAGGCAACGCCCAAGGACATTGCCGAGAACCCCAGGCACCTGAAGATCCTCGAGATCGAATCACCACAGATTCCTCGTGCCCTGGATGATGTCGACCTCGCCGTGATCAATGGCAACTACGCCCTCGAGGCCGGCCTGTCACCGGCCAAGGATGCCCTTGGGCTGGAAAAAGCCCAGGGCAATCCCTACGCGAATATCCTCGTGACCACCCCGAAATTGCAGGACGACCCACGGATCAAACAGCTGGCCAAGGACCTGAATTCGCCGGAGGTGGCCAAGTTCATCACCGAGAAATATGCAGGCTCGGTGATTCCGGTAGCTGTCGAATGATCGTCGTCGAGCAGGTCAGCAAAACCTACGCCGATGGCCAGCCGCCGGCGCTGGATAACGTGTCATTGCAGATTGCCGACGGTTCGATCTTCGGGATCGTGGGGCGGAGCGGGGCGGGCAAGAGTACTTTGCTGCGCTGCCTGAACCTGCTGGAGCGCCCGACTTCCGGGCGCATCCTCATGGACGGCCAGGACCTGACGCTGCTCAGTGACAAGCAACTGCGCCAGCAACGCCAGCGTATCGGCATGATCTTCCAGGGTTTCAACCTGCTGCATTCACGCAACGTCGCCGACAATGTGGCGGTGCCCCTGGAAATCGCTGGCCAGCCCAAGGCCGAGCGCGTTGCCCGGGTCAAGGAATTGCTGGAACTGGTCGGCCTGAGTGACAAGGCGCTGGCGTTTCCGTCGCAACTGTCCGGCGGCCAGAAGCAGCGCGTCGGCATCGCCCGGGCACTGGCGGCGCGCCCGGATTATTTGCTGTCGGACGAAGCCACCAGCGCCCTCGACCCGGAAACCACCGCGTCGATCCTGGAACTGCTGCGCAGTATCAATCGGCAACTGGGGGTGACCATCGTGTTGATCACCCACGAGCTGGATGTGGTCAAGGCTATCTGCGACAGCGCGGTATCCCTGGCCAATGGGCGTGTGGTGGAAAGCGGCAGCCTGATTCAATTGCAGGCCGACCCCGCCTCAAGCCTGGGCCGCTCACTGGCCCCCAGCCTGCCAGCGGTGAGGGCAGTATGAAAACGGACTGGAACGACATCCTGCAACTGCTGCTCACGGCCACTGGCGAAACCCTGTACATGGTGCTGCTGGCGGCGGTCTTTACCTTGCTTATCGGCCTGCCCCTGGGGGTGCTGCTGTTTGTCAGTCGCCGCGGCGGGCTGTTCCCGCTGCCACGGGTGAACCGTGTGCTGGGTGCGGTGATCAACCTGGGCCGCTCATTGCCCTTTGTGGTGATGCTAATTGCCTTGATTCCACTGACCCGGTTGATCGTTGGCACCACATTGGGCAGCACCGCCGCCGTGGTGCCGATCACCATTGGCGCCTTTCCGTTCTTTGCGCGGATTGTCGAGAACGCGCTGGACGAAGTGGACAAGGGGCGCATCGAAGCCATCGTTGCCATGGGCGGGGATATTCGGCACGTGATCTTCAAGGTGCTGCTGCCGGAGGCGCTGCCTGCGTTGCTTGCGGGGTTGACCCTGACCCTGGTGATGCTGATCGGCTTTTCGTCCATGGCCGGGGTGATTGGCGGTGGCGGCCTGGGCGACCTGGCGATTCGTTATGGGTACCAGCGTTTCAATAACCAGATCATGGTGGTGACGGTGATTGTGTTGGTGGTGCTGGTCCAGGGCGTGCAAAGCCTGGGGGATCGTTGCGTGAGGTCGCTGGCGCATCGTCGATAAACGGTTATGTACTAATGAATTTTTAATATTTCTAGTTATATGTGCGACTGAGTAAAGTTCCCTTACGTACCTTCACCTCGTCGCCGGGAAATACTCTTCATGAACCGTCCCCACGGGCATCCCACGCCGATCCTGACTTTGCCCCAGGGCGAAAAAGACCCGTTGTCGATTCGCGCCAAGGCGCTGGTTTTTGCCGACCCGCGTTCCCTGCAACTGCTCGAATATTTGCAACGTGTCGGCCCCAGTGAAGCGCCGGTGTTGATCAATGGCGAGACCGGCACCGGCAAGGAGCTGGTGGCGCGCTATATCCACAGCGCCAGCGGCCGCACCGGTGCGTTTGTGCCGGTGAACTGTGGGGCCATCAGCGAGAACCTTGCGGAAAGCGAATTTTTTGGGCATGAGGCCGGCTCGTTTTCCGGGGCCTCGGGGCGGCGGATCGGCTGGTTTGAAGAAGCCGATGGCGGCACCCTGTTCCTCGATGAGATCGGTGACTTGCCGCTGCCGTTGCAGGTGAAGCTGCTGCGGGTATTGCAGGAGCAGGAAGTGGTGCGCGTGGGGTCGCGCAAGCCGATCAAGATCAATATCCGGCTGGTGACGGCCACCAACATCGACCTGGAGCAGGCGGTGGAGGCGGGCAACTTTCGTCTTGACCTGTTCTATCGCATCAACGTGGCGCAGGTGCAGGTGTTGCCGTTGCGTGAGCGGCCGCTGGATATCCTGCCGTTGGTTGAGCATTTTCGGCGGCTCTACAGTGCCAGGTTGAAAATCGCCGAGCCGATGTTGTCGGAGTCGGCGACCCAGGCGTTGCTGGATTATCCGTGGCCGGGGAATATTCGTGAGCTGGAGAATGTGGTGCACCTGGCGCTTTTGGTGGCTGGGGACAGGCCGATCATGCCGTCGCACTTGAAGTTTTCTGCGGGGCTGAGTGCGATGCATGCCAGCGTTAACAGCGGGGCGCCGAGGATTCCGCAGGAGGTGGTGCGGGAGCAGTTGCTGCGGTTGTTCGAGGTGCCCGGGGATTCGTTGTTGCACGATATCGAGGATTTGATCGTGCGGGAGGCGTTTGCGTTTTGTGGGTTTAATCAGTTGCGTACGGCGGAGTTGTTGGGGGTGACGCGCAATGCCATGCGGACGCTTTTGGTGAATCATGGGATGCTCAAGGGGCGGGTGAAACCCTGATTTTTTGGTGTACATATCCGTTATTTGGGTAACGGCTGCTTATGGTTTCGCTCTTACAGCGAGTCACTTTGCAAAAGCGGCAAAGTAACCAAAGC
>NZ_JACAQC010000067.1:0-7741 GCF_013385345.1 Pseudomonas sp. I8001 | reverse complement strand
GTAGCTTTTGATTTTGCTCTTCAACACTCAAGCCTAGGCGAGGAGCCGAGTGGTGGGGCAAGAGCGTTTTGCTTACTTTTGACTGGGCCGGCATTCCGGCTTTTCGAAAGTGAGCGGAACCCATATCAGCCATAACAAAAATAACGGATATGTACACCACCCCAAAAAGCCCTACCGCAAGGGCCCCAAAACCTGCCGATACCGCTCCACCCCCTGGCCCGTCTCCCGCACCAGAACCACCTCGATCCCCAGCGGTTCATCCTGCCGATTCCCACTCAACTGCCGCCACCCCTTGTCCCAAACCCGCACCTGCAAATCCCTGACCTGCCCAAGCACCGCCACCGCATCCCGGGGCGCCGGCAGCGGATACCGATCCCGCGCCGGTGCAGCTGCCCGGTACAGCGTGTCGCCCTTGAGCCACCACCGCACCCGCTGCAACCCATCCCCAGGAATCGGAGCCGTACGGATCACCTCCAGCCGAAACCCCTTGCTGTCCGAACTCCTCACCGACACCGCCGCCAACCCGCCAGGCTTCGGCGCGTCTTCGCCAATCGGCGGCCCCAACTCAACCCCCGCGCGCAAGCTCACATCCAGCTGCATCTGGTTCAGCGCCCGCAACAACACTTCAGTCTGCTCACTGCTGGCCTGCAAATGCTGATCAGCCCGGGTCACGCTGTCCAACCCGCGCCAGGCAATCACACTGACCACCGCCATCAACATGATCGCCACCATCACCTCGATCAGCGTAAAACCCTTCTGGTCACTCATGACTCACCACCCGCAACAACCCCGCCGCATCCCGTTGCAGGCTCAGGCTGTATTGCCCATCCGACAGCACCACCCGCACTGGCGGGTTCACCCATTCAGCATCCAGCACCAATGTTTTCCCGGGCTCGATGCGCACCTGCATCGGCGCACTGTCCCAGGCCCGCGGACGCAGTTGCTGATCGCCGCTGAAGTTCTCCACTCCCAGCCCATCATCGGTCACGCGGCTGAAGCGAAATCCGTTGGCATCGGCTTTCCAGGTAATCGCCCGGCCATCGGCACGCGCCTCGGCCTGGGCCACCTGCAGCAACTGGCTCAAGCGTTCCGCGTCCTTGCGCAGCAGGTGCAGCGGATCAGGCTTGATGCTCAGGCTGATGGCCGCACTGGCGATGCCGATGATCACCAGCACCACCATCAACTCGATCAACGTGAAGCCCTGCTGTTTCATTTTTTGCTCCCTGATCAACCGCTGAAATAAAAAGGTGTGAATTGCCCTGTAGCCTGAGGCGACGGACAAACAGGAGGTCCCGCCCATGGCATTCATCCATCGTTTTTCACCCGCCCATGGCGTCCAGGCCGTGGCGTTGCTGGCGGCGCTGGCAGGGGTTGCGACCTGGACGCCGCTGTTGCTCACGTCGGCCGAGTCCCACACCCCGCAGGCCGCGCCCCAGGCGTTGGCGGCTCGCAGTGACAACCCCGCCGTGCAATGGTTTTCCAATACCCCGGCGGTGATGCAAATCAAGGTCTCCGGGGTGCTTGCCGGGGCGCGTGGGGCGGTGGCGATCCTCAGTCTCAACGACGGCCCGCCCCGCAGCTTTTTGTTGGGTGAACGCCTGAGCCCCGGCGTACGGCTGACGGCCATTGAAGGCGATAGCGTGGAGATCGAGCGCGGCGCGGAAAAAATCCGCGTGCCCCTCGACAAGTTGCCCGACGGGCCGACGTTGCCAAGCCTCATTCGGCAGTAACCGGGCGCTTCACCGGCGGGCGCCCCAGCAGTGTCTCCAGGCGTGCCAGGGGGGGCGCTTCCCGGGTGGCGTCCAGCACCTGCACGCTGACCTGGAACAGGCGCCCATCCGGCCCGTTGCTGATGGTCTGTTCGCAACGCAGTTTCAGCCGGCCCTGGTCGCAGTCGAACGTCTTGCGCCCGGTGCCCACCCGACCTTCCAGGCGCAGCTCCGCCATCCGCCCCTGGGCTGCCAGCAGCGCCATCGACTTGTCCCGCAGCAGGCCGTTGCTGGTGGTCATCAGCCCGGCCACGCGTACCGCCGCCGCCATGGCCACGGCGATGATCGCCAGTGCCACCAACACTTCAATCAGGGTGAAACCTTGCTCGTTGCGGGGCCCGCCCATGGCGTACTCAAAACCGGGAAACAGGCCCGCAGACTAGCCCCGGGAGTTGACCGATTGGCGACCAAAGCTCCCGAGGATTTTCAACATGACTGACATGTGTTCTTGCAACACTGCGCCACGAAATGCACTCAAGCCAAGGAATGTCGACATGGATATCGCACACTTCACGTCAGCGCGCAGGCAGCGCGGTTTCACCCTGATCGAGATCATGGTGGTCGTGGTGATCCTGGGGATTCTGGCGGCGCTGGTGGTGCCCAAGGTGCTCGACCGCCCCGACCAGGCGCGGGCCACAGCGGCCCGGCAGGACATTGGCGGGCTGATGCAGGCCCTGAAACTCTACCGCCTCGACCACGGCTCGTATCCCAGCATGAACCAGGGCTTGAAGGTGCTGGTGGAACGCCCGGCCGATGCGAAAAACAGCAACTGGCGCGCCTACCTCGAACGCTTGCCCAACGACCCGTGGGGCAACCCGTATCACTACCTCAACCCCGGGGCCAACGGCGAAGTGGATGTGTTCTCCCTCGGCGCCGACGGGAAACCTGATGGTGACGGCGTGAATGCCGATATCGGCTCCTGGCAGTTGTAAGGCCGGCGATGAACAGCCATTCGCCCCCAGCGGCGAAGCAGCGCGGCATGGCGATTATCAGTGCCTTGCTGATCGCGGCCGTGGTCGCGGTGCTTGCCGGCGCCATGCTCACCCGGCAAACCGTGTTCACCCGCAGCCTGGAAGCTGAACAACTGCGTATCCAGGGCCAATGGTTGTTGAATGGCGGCCTGGAAACCAGTCGCCAACTCCTGTGGGATGCGCGCCGCCAGGACGTGTTGACCCGGCTCGATCAACCGTGGGCACGGCCCCTCGGCGGTGCTTTCGAGGGGCGGATTGAGGATGAGCAGGGCAAGTTCAACCTGCGCAACCTGGTGACCCAACAACACCCGGACGCCGTGCAATTGCAGAGCTTCGAACGCCTGTGCCAGTTGATCGGCATCGAGCCGGCCGTGAGCCGCCGCATCAGCCGGCGGGTGATCGACTCATACGACCAGCGCGAGCTCGGCGGCTCACTCACCGGCGGTTTCAACAGCAGCCGGGATACCTCGCCCGGTGCCGCCGCGCCATTGATCCCGGCCAAGTACCCGATGTTGCGCAGCATCACCGACCTCAGCGGTATCGAAGGCCTCGACCCGCGCCAACTGCGGCGCATGGCGAGCTATGTCAGCGTGCTGCCCGGCAATACCTGGGTCAACGGCAATACCGCCAGCGCCGAGGTACTCAGCAGCGTGGTGCCGGGGCTCAGCCTGTCCCAGGCCCAGGCACTGGTGGCCGAGCGCGACGGCGGGCGCTGGTTTGTCAATCGCGGGGATTTCGTCAACCGGTTGCGCATGCCACAAGTCGCGGTGGACACGGTGCAGGTGGGGATCACCAGCGAGTGGTTTCGCGTGCACGGCCAGGCGCGCCGCGAGCAGCGTCGGGTCACGCTGGAGGCGTTGCTGTATCGCCCGCAAGACCGTCAGCCCCAGGTGATCTGGTCGCGGGTGGGCGTATGAAGCGTTTGCGCATCGGCTTGCCGCCGCTGGATGAACTCACCACCGAGAGCCAGGTGCAGTTCGCCTGGCTGGACCGCGCCGGGCAGGTCAGCCAGCAGGGCGAGGGCCGCCTGGCGCAATGGGCGAATACCCAGGCGGAGTGTTTTCTGCATCCACGGGACAGCTTGCTGACCAGCCTGGAGCTGCCGCAATTGCCCTCCGCCAAGGTCGACGATGCAGTGACCTGTGCGGCCCAGGCACTGATCCTCGGCCCGCTGGAATTGATGCATGTGGCCCACGGTCCACGGGACAGCAGCGGCCTGGTGCAGGTCGGCTGGTTGCCCAAAAGCAGCCTTGAGCACCTGGGCCGGATAACGACCCAGCTGCAAATCAAAGTGCGCGGGCTGTACCCGGCGCCGTATGCGTTGCCAGTCAGCGGGCAACCGAGCGCGGCATTCAGCGACGGGCATTTGCTGCTGCGCCTCAGTGTCCAGCAGGGTGCGGTGCATCCGTTGGGACAGCCCGCGCTGGATGATCTGCTCGCCACCGGTGTCGATGTGCTCCATGTGGCCGACGATGCCCGTTGGAGCGGTACCGCGCCGGGCTGGGGTTTGCACGGTCGGCTCCAGCAGGCGGCCACCGGTGGCTGGGGCAGGGCGGCGGCCTGCACGGCGCTGGCGGTCGCCATCTGGGCCCTGGGCCTGAACCTCTACGCCGCCCGCCAGGTCGACGAAGGCCAACGCCTCAAGGCGCAGATGAGCCAGCAAGTACGCCAGGCCTTCCCCGAACTGCCGGTGATTCTCAACCCGCTGCAACAAGCCCGTCAGCAACTGGCCGCACGCCAGAGCGGCGCGGCGGCCGAACCTGGGCAGCGCTTTACCGGCTTGCTGGCGCTGGCGGGCAGCAGCCTGCCGTCCATGGCGGGCAGCGTCGAGAGCTTGAGCTACGAGCAAGGCCGCCTGCAGCTGAGCCTGCTGCCGGACGCCCGGACCCCTGCGCTGGCCGCTGACGCGCAGGCGCTGCTGGCCCAGGCCGGGTTCAGCGCCAGTCGCGACGACCAGGGCTGGACAGTCGGCCCGCTCACCGAGCGCGTTGAAGCCGATGCAGACGATGAGGCCGAAGATGAATAAGCGTTGGCAGCGTCTGCGCAGCCAGGCCCAGGTGTTCTGGAACGGCCTGGCCATGCGTGAAAAACGTCTGTTGGCAGGTGCCGGCCTGGTGCTGGCGGGCCTGCTGACCTGGTTGCTGTTGATCCAGCCACCGCTGAAGAAAATCGACTACTGGCAAGCCGAAACTCCGAAACTGCGCAGCCAGGCCGAGGCCTTGCAGGTGCTGCTGCAAGGCGTCGCCCCAGCCCCGCGCAGCAGTGACCTGGAAACCGCCTTGCACCAGTCCCTCGACAACGCCGGGCTGCAGGGCCGCTATCAATTGCAGCCGCAGGACACCGGCAGCTGGCGCCTGACCTTCGACGACGCCCCGGCGGACGCGGTGATCGACTGGCTGCTGGCCAACCCCCGGCCGTTCTCCCTGGAAGTCTCTGCGGCCCGCCTGCAACGCGCAGGCGAGGCCACCCCTTCAAACTCGGCCGGCACCTTGTCCGGGGCCGTTCGCATGGATCAGGCGCCTGGCGCTAAGGAAGCTTCATGAAGTGGTCATTGCCCAACGCTGCGCCTTATCGCAAGGTCGCCCCTTTGCTCTTGTTGGCGCTGGGAGCGTGCAGCAACCCCCAATCCTCCGCGCCGTTGCTGGTGGACAGCGAACTCGGCCAACCCCTGGCCGACACCCGGCGCAGCGGCGACACACCACTGGACCGCCAGCGCGAAACCGTGCCGCCACCCCGGGTGCAACACCCGGTGACCAACAGCGCCCGCAGCCATGGCACCGCACCGGCCAGGGCGCGCAACCCGCTGGGTGATCAACCGGTACAACTGAACTTTGTCGACGCCGATATCCAGGCGGTGGTGCGCGCCTTGTCCCGCGCCACCGGCCAGCAATTCCTGGTGGACCCGCGTGTCAAAGGCAACCTCACGTTGGTCAGCGAAGGCCAGGTACCGGCGCACCAGGCCTACGACATGCTGCTGGCGGCGCTGCGTATGCAGGGCTTCAGCGTGGTCGACGTAGGCGGCGTGGCCCAGGTGGTGCCGGAGGCGGACGCCAAGCTGCTGGGCGGGCCGATCTACAGCGGCGCCAACCCGGGCGGGCAGGGCATGCAGACCCGCACCTTCCGCCTGCAATACGAAAACGCGGTGAACCTGATCCCGGTGCTGCGCCCGATCGTGTCGCCGAACAACCCGATCAACGCCTACCCCGGCAACAACAGCATCGTGATCACCGACTACGCGGAAAACCTGGCGCGGGTGGCACAGATCATCGACGGCATCGACACCCCGAGCGCCATCGACACCGACGTGGTGAAGGTGCAGAACGGCATCGCCGTGGACATCGCCGCCATGGTCTCGGAACTCCTCGAAACCCAGGGCGCCGACCAGACCCAGAAGATCAACGTGATCGGCGACCCGCGCTCCAACTCCATCATCATCCGCGCCGGCAGCCCGGAGCGCACGGAACTGGCGCGCAACCTGATCTACAAGCTCGACAACGCCCAGAGCAACCCGAGCAATATGCACGTGGTGTACCTGCGCAACGCCCAGGCCGGCAAGTTGGCGCAGTCGCTGCGGGGCTTGCTCACTGGTGAGAGCGACACCGGTACCAGTGACAATGCCCGCGGCAAGTTGAGCAGCATGGGCGGCAACACCCAGGGTGGCCAGGGCAGTACCCAGAACAGCAGCGGCACTCCCACCGGCAGCGGCACTGTCCAGCCCAGTGGTTACGGGCAGGACACCAGCAGCACCGGCGCTTCTTCCCCCAGCGACCAGAACACCGCGTTCAGCGCCGGTGGCGTGACGATCCAGGCGGACGCCACCACCAACACCTTGCTGATCTCGGCGCCGGACCCGCTGTATCGCAACCTGCGGGAGGTGATCGACATGCTCGACCAGCGTCGCGCCCAGGTGGTGATCGAGAGCCTGATCGTCGAAGTGGGTGAGGACGACGCCAGCGAGTTCGGGGTGCAGTGGCAGGCGGGGAACCTGGGCGGGAAGGGGGGCTTTGGCGGGGTGAACCTGGGGGGCAGCGGCTTGAATGGAACCCCCACCAGCAAGACCAGCATTGATGTGTTGCCCAAGGGTTTGAACATCGGGCTGGTGAACGGCTCGGTGGACATTCCGGGGATTGGCAAGGTGCTGGACCTCAAGGTGTTGGCCCGGGCGTTGAAGAGCAAGGGCGGGACTAATGTGTTGTCGACGCCGAACCTGCTGACCCTGGATAACGAGGCGGCGAGTATTTTTGTGGGGCAGACGATTCCTTTCGTCACGGGCAGTTATGTGACCGGTGGCGGCGGGACCAGCAATAACCCGTTCCAGACGGTACAGCGGGAGGAGGTGGGGCTGAAGCTGAACGTGCGGCCGCAGATTTCCGAGGGGGGGACGGTGAAGCTGGATATTTATCAGGAGGTCAGCAGCGTCGACACGCGGGCTTCGGTGGATGCCGGGACGGTGACGAACAAGCGGGCGATTGATACGAGTATTTTGCTGGATGACGGGCAGATCATGGTACTTGGCGGGCTGTTGCAGGATGGGTATAGCCAGAGCAATGACGCGGTGCCCTGGTTGTCGGATATTCCGGGGTTGGGGGCGTTGTTCAGGAATGAAAAGCGCAGTGTGACGAAGACTAATTTGATGGTGTTTTTGCGGCCCTACATTATTCGTGACGGTGGGGCGGGGCGCAGTATTACGCTGAATCGCTATGAGTTTATGCGCAGGGCCCAGGGTGGGTTGCAGCCGGAGCATAGTTGGGCGATGCCAGATGTGCAGGCGCCGCAGTTGCCTTCGGTGGATAAGGCGATTCCCGGGGGGCAGGGGGTTAGGGCGGTGATTCGGGCGGTGCCGCGGTGATTTGGGTTTTGGATGGGGGGCATATCCGTTGCTGCGGTAACGGCCACCTATGGTTCCGCTCTTACAGCGGCTCACTTTGGAAAAGCCCCAAAGTAAGCAAAGGGCTCTGCCCCGCCTGTCGGCGCCTCGCTGTGGCTCGGCGTTCCCTCACT
>NZ_JACAQC010000066.1:0-18348 GCF_013385345.1 Pseudomonas sp. I8001 | reverse complement strand
TCAGCATCAGCATCAGCATCGGCGTCCGCGTCGGCATCCGCATCAGCGTCAGCGTCAGCGTCAGCGTCAGCGTCAGCGTCAGCGTCAGCGTCGGCGTCGGCATCAGCATCGGCATCGGCATCGGCATCGGCATCAGCGTCGGCATCCGCATCAGCGTCCGCATCGGCATCGGCGTCGGCGTCGGCATCCGCATCAGCATCAGCATCCGCATCCGCATCCGCATCCGCATCGGCGTCAGCATCCGCGTCGGCATCGGCATCGGCATCGGCATCGGCATCCGCGTCAGCATCCGCATCAGCGTCCGTATCATCAATATCAACAGCGATCACAGAAGCCGGAACAGACTCGTTGCCTGCTGCATCGGTCAATGTGACAGCCAGTGTTTCGCCGTTAACCTGAAGCGGATCCAGGGTGACTTGAAAATTACCGTCGTCGCCGACCGTGCCAGTGCCGATCACGTTGCCATCGGCGTCTTTCACGGTAACGGTCGCGCGCGGTTCGCCCTTGCCGGTGACGGTGCTGCCATCTTCGCCAACCACCAGGTTGGTTGGGGCATCCGGGGCGATGGTGTCCCCCGCGATGACGATGCCTGGCAGGGATTCCTTGCCCGAGAAGTTGCGCAGGAACACGCGTAGCCGCTCGCCATTGATGTGCAGCGAGTTCAGTTGCACCAGGAATGTGCCGTCATCTGCCACTGTTCCGCTGCCGACCACTTCACCAGCATCGTTGAGGATGATGACTTTGTGGGCCGCGGCGCCTTCACCGCTGAGCGTGTCACCCACGTCACTGATTGCCAGGTTGCGCGGCGCAAGCGGTGTCTCAATATCGGCGACAACCAGCGCACCCGGAGCCGACTCATTGCCGGCAGCGTCTTTGAGCGTGATCGCCAGGCTTTCGCCTTCGGACGCGGGTGTGTCGAGCGAAACCTGGAAATTGCCATCCGCGCCGACGGTGCCCGTACCGATCACATTGCCGCTGGCATCCTTGATGCTCACGGCAGCGTTCGGTTCACCTTTACCGCTGACAGTTGCGCCATCGGCACTGATCACCAGGTTGGTCGGCGCATCCGGGGCGGTGCTGTCGCCCGCCACCACGGGGCTGGCGGACGATTCATTGCCGGCAGCATCCTTGAGGGTGACTTGCAGGGTTTCGCCATTGGTTTGCGCAGCTCCCAGGGTGACCTGGAAGTTGCCTTCAGCATCCACGGTGCCGGTGCCGAGGACCTCGCCATTGGCATCCTTGATGATCACGGTCGAATTAGGCTCGCCCTTACCGCTGACGGTTGTACCGTCTGCACTGACGGCCAAACCGTTCGGTGCGGCGGGGGCGGTTGTATCACCCGCTACCACAGACGCAGGTTGCGATTCCTGACCCGCGGCATCCTTGAGGACGACTTGCAGGGTTTCGCCATTGGTTTGCGGCTTGTCCAGGTTGACCTGGAAGTTGCCGTCGGTACCCACAGTGCCTGTGCCCAGTACGTTACCGGCGGCATCCTTGACCGTGACTGTGGTGCCAGGCTGACCTTTACCGCTGACCACCGTGCCCGCGCTGTTGACCGATAAACCGGTCGCAGCACCGGGTGCAGGAACTGGCGTTTGATGATGATGGCCACCACCACCGCCACCACCGCTCAATGCCGCGGCGGTACCGCCGACGGCGAGGATGCCCAAGCCCCACAGCACCCAGTCCGGCACCGCACTGTCAGCGGCAATGGCTGCCACACCCAGGTCGTCCAGGGTCGAGATTTCGGTGAAGTTGAAACCCGAATACGGCGTGGAATAGTTGCCGAGCAACAATGTTCCGTCGGCATTTTCCAGTACCAGTTGGTTAGCGGAGCCGTCGGCTCCCACCACAAAAAAGTTCTGAATGGTGATGGTTTCTCCAGACTTCAGAGTGACCACCAGGTTTTGGCCGGACTGTTGAAACGATTGAACGCTTTCTTGTCCGAACGGCAGTTTTACAATGCTGGTTCCCTTGAGGCTGGCGTTGCCAAAGGCATGCTCTGTCGCCGTCCCCGTTGCCTTGTCGACAATAGTTATGTTTTTCATCTCTCACCCGTTTTTTATATGGACACACGTATTTCAGCGCGAGCGAATGCCCACGACGGTAGTTACCGCCGAGCACGAAACTCTTTTTGCGTTTATATAGGACTGGTCAGGATTTACAGCGATCAACCGACGCCGGTTTCTTCACGACATTGCAGACCCACACGCGTGCGCTTGCAACACGCTGACACCGAATGAGGTGGCACATCCTTGGCGTCAGAATAAGCCTGCCCGGGCCTTGGGCTGGACTGCATCGCAGCCCAGAGGTCGAGCAACCGGGAGAGGTGACGGGCCAGGATGCGGGCTTTTTCAAGTTCCAGGGCGGCCTCGTTCGATAAGGCCGATAGCCCTGGGAAACCCGATGTACGCATCCATTCGCTAGCCATCTCTGACACACCTGCACAACTTTGAAAGTACAACGCTTCGGCGGAAGTTATCGAGACGCAGCAACCATGACAACGCTCGCAAAACCGATACTAGCGAGGCAGTAGTCAACATCAAAGAGAAATGTAAACACGCAATAAACATGGGTGTTTAATGAGGGAAGCCACGACAAACCGAACACACATAACCGAGAAATCAATTATAACGGCATGATAATCGAGCGCCCCATGGACACTCACCAAATGAATAACCCATGATCAAAAACATGATATTTCAGCGTCACACCTGAAACTTGTAAAAGTTTATTTCACAACTATAACAATGCAAAAAAACCTTATCCCTAGGCATTAGTCGATAAGTAATACCGCCCTCCCACAAACGTCGCGAAGGGGTTTATTCAGGTCAAAAAAAAGCACCAGTAGTGAGCTGGTGCTGGAAGGTCTACGCAGTAAAAATCAGGGGCCCACAGTGAAGAAGGACAATCGCCCTACTTTGGTTTTCGATAGCTGTTGATGATCGCCGAGAAGTCCTTGCCCCCTTCCCCACGTTGGCTCATCGATTGATACAACTGCTGCGCCACTGCGCCGAGGATCACCGGCTGGTGTGCCTGGCGGGCCGCTTCAGTGGCCAGTCCCAGATCCTTGAGCATCAGTTCCGCACCAAACCCACCGGTATAACCCCGGGACGACGGCGCCGTCTCGATAATCCCGGGCCATGGGTTGTAGGTGTCCGAACTCCAGCAGCGCCCGGTGGAGCTGTTGATGATTCCCGCCAACACTTGGGTGTCGATGCCCAGCGCATCGCCCAGGGCCATGGCTTCGCTGACGCCTACCATGGTGATACCCAGCAGCAGGTTGTTGCAGATCTTGGCGATTTGCCCGGTGCCGACTTCGCCGCAATGGACGATGTTGCGGCCCATCTGCGCCAGCACCGGTTGCAGGGTGGCGAACAGTTCCGGGGTGGCGCCGACCATGAAGGTCAACGTCCCGGCCTGGGCACCGCCGGTGCCGCCGGACACTGGAGCATCCGCCATCACCACGCCTTGTTTCGCTGCCGCCGCCGCTACATCGCGGGCGGTCTGCGGGTCGATGGTGCTGCAATCCACCGCCGGCACGCCTTTGCCGATGCCGGCGAGCACGCCGTCTTCACCGAGCCACACACTGCGCACATGGGCCGCAGCCGGGAGCATGGTCACCACCAACTCGGCGCCTTCGGCTGCCGCGCGCGGTGAAGCGCTGATGGTGCCGCCCAGTTCCGCCAGTTCCTTGAGCACGGTCTGGTTCAGGTCGAACAGGTTCAGCGCATGGCCAGCCTTGATCAGGTTGCGCGCCATCGGCGCGCCCATGTTGCCCAGGCCGATAAATGCAATCTTCATGGTCGTCTCCTCGATCAGCGCAGGTTGATGGTGGTGTTGACGCCATCGTTGACGCTGTCGTCGTCGAACCAGCGGCTGGTGACGGTTTTGGTCTGGGTGTAGAACTGCACCACTTGCTTGCCGTACGGGCCCAGGTCGCCGAGTTTCGAACCACGGGAACCGGTGAAGCTGAAGAACGGAACCGGCACGGGAATCGGGATGTTGATGCCAACCTGGCCCACATCGATTTCGCTCTGGAATTTACGCGCCGCCGCGCCGCTCTGGGTGAACAGGCCGGTGCCGTTGCCGAACGGGTTGGCGTTGACCAGGGCGATGGCTTGGTCGAGGGTGTCGACTTCCAGCACCACCAGTACCGGGCCGAAGATTTCCTGGGTGTAGATCTGCATGTCGGTGGTCACGCCGGAGAACAACGTCGGGCCGACGAAATTGCCGTCCTCGAAGCCCGGCACCTTGATGCCGCGGCCATCCAGCTCCAGCTTGGCACCTTCTTTTACGCCGCTTTCGATCAGGTCGAGAATGCGTGCCTTGGCGCGCTTGGAGATTACCGGACCCACATCGGTACCGGCTTCGCTGCCGGCGTTCACCTTGAGCTTTTGCGCCAGGGCCTTGAGGTCCGGCAGCCATTGCTTGGCCGCGCCTACCAGCACCACCACGGAAGTTGCCATGCAACGCTGACCCGCCGCACCGAAACCGGCACCGACCAGGGCGTTCAGGGTTTGTTCGCGATTGGCATCCGGCAGCACCACGGCGTGGTTCTTGGCGCCCATCATGGATTGCACGCGCTTGCCGTGTTTACCGGCGAGGTCGTAGACGTGAGTCCCCACGGCGGTCGAACCGACGAAGGACACGGCCTTGATATCTTTGTGGGTGCACAGCGCATCCACCACGTCCTTGCCGCCGTGAACCACGTTCAGCACACCGGCTGGCACCCCGGCTTCCAGCGCCAGTTCAACCAGCAGCAGGGTCGACAGCGGGTCCTGTTCCGATGGCTTGAGTACGAACGTGTTACCGCAGGCAATGGCCATCGGGAACATCCACAGCGGAATCATCGCCGGGAAGTTGAACGGGGTGATGCCGGCGCACACGCCGATCGGCTGGCGCAGGGTGTAGGTATCCACACCGCCGGCGACGTTTTCAGCGAATTCGCCCATCTGCAGGGTGCCGATGGAGCACGCGTGCTCGACCACTTCCAGGCCACGGAAAATGTCGCCTTCAGCGTCGGCAATGGTCTTGCCCTGCTCGGTACTCAGGACCACGGCGATGCGCTTGGAGTGCTCGCGGATCAAGGCTTGCAGCTTGAGCATGATGCGCATGCGTGCACCGATCGGCGTCAGCTTCCAGGTCTGGAAGGCGCGATGGGCGGCGTCGATGGCAGCGTTGACTTCTTCAGGGGTGGAAAACGGTACGCGGGCCAGCACTTGCTGGGTAGCGGGGTTGACGATGTCTTGCCATTCGGTGGTCCTGGATTCGACCCACTCGCCGTTGATCAGCAGCTTGACCTGTTTTACGGAAATATCGGCAGATGCGTTCATGTGGTCTCCAATTCTTGTAGGTATGCAGAGAACCAAGGCGTTGAATCGCCTTGAGGATGAGGCGTTCGGACTGTTTTTGGAGTATAGATGTGCAAACTTCTAATAAGAACGCACATAAAAGCCGGTCCAATATGCAAAAAAACATCACGTCACTGGGCTCCCTGAACTGGGATGACCTGAAGTTTTTCCTCGAAGTCGCGCGTACCCGCAAGGCCAGCGTCGCTGCCAAGCGCCTGGCGGTGGACTACACCACGGTGTCGCGGCGCATCAGTTCCCTTGAAGGATCGTTGGGCACTCTCCTGTTTGAAAAGTCCCGGACCAACGGCTTCGTATTGACCACCGAAGGCCAGCGCCTGCTGGGCTACGCCGAGTCCATCGAAAGCACGTTGCACATGGCCTGCGAACAGGTTTCCGGCTCCGGCGTGGCGCTGTCCGGCCACGTGCGCATGGGCTGCACCGAAGGGTTCGGCAGCTTCTTCGTCACCCCGCAACTGAGCCACTTCGTCGACACCTACCCGGCGATCTCGGTGGACATCCTGCCCCTGCCCCACTTCATCAGCCTGTCCAAGCGCGAGGCGGATATCGTCATCGCCCTGGAACGGCCGGAGCATGGGCCGTACGTGTGCTGCAAGCTGTGCGACTACAAGCTGCAGCTGTACGCGACGCAGGAATACCTGGACCAGCACCCGCCCATCCGCCGGGCGGCGGACCTGGCCGAGCATCCGTTTATCAGCTACGTGGATGATTTAGCGTTCAGTTCAGAGCTGCTGTACCTGGCCAATGTAGTGCCCGGCGCCAGCGCCAGTTTGCGCAGCACCAGCGTGATTGCGCAGTATGTGGCGGCGCAGCAAGGGCGCTCGCTGGCGATCCTGCCGTGCTTTTTGGCGGCACAGGACCCGCGATTGCTGCCGGTGCTTTCGAAGGAGATAAACATTACGCGGCAGTTCTGGATGTACTGCCGCGAGGACTTGAGGAAGTTGAAACGGATCACCCTGCTGTGGGATTACATCCGTGAGGTGACCGAGCAGAATCAGCCGTTGTTGATGGGGGAAACGCGGGAGATGGTGTTTGCCGATTAAATAAAATGTGGGAGCCGGGCTTGCCCGCGATAGCAGTGTGTCAGTCACCCAATACATCAACTGATCCACCGCCATCGCGGGCAAGCCCGGCTCCCACATTGATTGCATTCCAACTCGAACTGCCCGAAAGCCAGACTAGTCCGCAATCACCACAATCGACACCCGGCGATTCTCGGTGCGCCCCGCCGCTGTCGCGTTGGACGCCACCGGCTCGCTGCTGCCCAGTCCGCGCAGTTGTACGTTTTCTTCTTTCATCCCAACGCCTGCCAACACGTGCGCGACGCTTTTGGCTCGGCGCAGGGACAGTTGCTGGTTGTAGGTTTCCTTGCCCGAGGCGTCGGTGTGGCCGTCGACCCGCACGCGCTCAATGCCCACGCCCAGCAGCGCCTTGCCGATGCGCTGGACGATCTCGGTGCTGGGGGCATTCAGACTTTCGACGTCGCTGCCAAACAGCACCTTGCCCGAGAGGCCGAAGGCCCAGCCTTCGTCAGTCAGTTCAAAACCCTGCTGTTTGAGCACGGCGATTTGCGCCGGTGTCAGGCCTTTGGGCGGCGGGGTCTGGCAGCCGCTCAGGGCGAGCAGAGCCACGAGCAAGGTGATGAATAAAAAGCGTGCGGTCGAGAACAAGGGATCAACTCCTGTGTTGAACGTCGGCGGCGGGGGACTCCGATTCCGCCGTTTGCTGGCCACCCTGGGAAAGCCGTTTGGCCTGGTACATCGCCGCATCGGCGGCGTTGAGCAGGTTACCGGGGGTGGCGCCATGATCGGGGTAGACGGCGATGCCGATACTGAGTGAGGTCAATACGTGGGCGTCGCCGGGCAGCGCAATGGGCGCGTCCATGCTGGCGATGATTTTTTCGGCAATGCGCTGGGCGTCCTCAAGTCGGTGCAGAGGCGACAGCAAGATGGCGAATTCATCGCCGCCCAGGCGTGCCACCAGGTCGTCTTCACGCAGTTGCGCACGAATGCGCTTAGCCACTGCCACCAATACCGCATCGCCGGCGGCGTGGCCAAAGTTGTCGTTGATGTCTTTAAAGCGGTCGCTGTCGAGGAACAAGACCGCTACTTTCTCGTTGAGCTTGGCGGCGCTGCGCAGGGCGCGGATCAGCCGACCTTCGAAGAACGCACGGTTGGGCAGCCCGGTCAGGCTGTCGTGGCTGGCCTGGTGGGCGAGGGTTTCGTTTTCGCTTTGCAGGTGGGTCTGCCAGGCCTCCAGTTCGTCGAGCAGGGCATTGAAGTCATTGCCCAGGCTGTCGAGTTCGGCGATTTTCGCCGGCGGTACGCGTCGGTCAAAGGCCCGCTCGCTTCGGGCGGCGTGGGCCACCGAGGCCAGGCTGTGCAACGGTCCGGTGATGCCGCGTAACAAACGCCGCGCCAGGTACAGTGCAACCCAGGCGCTGAGGGCGGTGCACACCAGAATCCCGGCAAGGCCGCTGAGCAGGAAGCGCAACAGGCTGCCGCCGTGGCCGGTCAGGTGCACGCTGCCGATGACCTGGCCCTGGTGCAGGATCGGTTGGGTGATGGGTTGTTCGAGCAGGGCATGCGCCAACTGCAGCTCAATCATCGACAGCATCCCGGTTTCAGGGCGCCCCCAATGGGCCAGTTGCTTGCCGTCGACGTTGAAGACTTCCGCCTCGGCCACTTCTTCCTCCGAGGCAATCACGGCCAAGGCTTCGGTGGCCGCCGCGCTGTCGTTGAACACCACCGCGGCTTCCACGGTGTAGTTGATGGAGCGGGCGATCAGGTGCAGGTTGTGGTCGGCATACACCCGCAGCGCGAGCACGCCGAGCAGGGTCAGGGAGATACTGGCCATGCTGACCGCCATCAGCGCCAGGCTCAGGTGCCCGCGCCCGATCACTGAACGCAAGGTAGGACGCACTGGCGCCTTATCGACACTCATGACCCCGGCGCTCGACGTCGGGACAGTTGCAGCACACTCGGATGAATGCGCACACCGCTACGGGCAACGGAATCCAGGTTGACCTCGAACGACACCTGCTCGTCGGCCACCCGCAGGCAGAACAGGCTGCCCACGGTGCATTGGTCGCCGCCTTCGCTGATGCTGAGCACCGGATGGCCGATCAGTGATGCGAACAGGCGGCTGCGCTCGTCGCTGGTCAATTGGCCGATGTACACGGCATCGCAGGCATTGGCGATGTCTGGATGGTCGGCCAGCAAACGCTGCACCACTACCGGACGGCCGGTAGCCTGGGTGGTGCCTTTGACCAGGTCATCGGTGTATTGGGTTGGCCCGACGATGCACAAACGCAATTGCGCGGGCTCTACCGGCCAGCGGGCGTAACTGAGAATACCCAGGACCACTTGGGTGACGGCCTTGGCCCGCTGATCGGCCATGCCGGCAGGCGGCTGGGCAATAACGAGGGGCGTGAACACGCACAGAAGCGCCAACAGCAGCATTCGTCTCCAGCTCAAACTTCGCTCTGTGGGCGAGACAGCCACGTTCATGCAGCGATTCTCTTTGATCTTCTCGGGATGATGCCGCAACGATAGCACAACGGCGGAAAACCCCCGAGGCGACACCCAGGAGGATTCCGACATTTTATTAAGAAAAATCACACATTTGGATCAGAAAATTTAGATGACTCATTGGTCAGCTTCTTTGACGATCAAGTGCCCAGTTCCAGCATCAGCCCACTCAAGCGTTTCACCTTGCGGCTCACCGCCTCTTCGAATACGCCACCCCGCGGTTCGATCAGGCTGAACCAGTCCTTGGCGCGGGTGATGCCGGTGTAGATCAGCTCTTTGGTGAGCACCGGGTTCAAGGCGTCCGGCAGAATCAGTGCGGTGTGGGTGAATTCAGAGCCCTGAGATTTGTGCACCGTCATCGCATAGACGGTTTCGACGTCGTTGAGCCGGCTGGGCAACACAAACCGTACGCCGCCCTGGCCATCGTTGCGCGGGAACGCGACGCGCAGAACCTGCGGCCCGCCGTCGCTTTCGGGCAGCTTGAGGGCGATACCGATATCGCCGTTCATCAGGCCCAGGCCGTAATCGTTGCGAGTCATCAACACCGGACGCCCTTCGTACCATTGCTGGTCGCTGTCGATCAGCCGGGCCTTGAGCAGCGCGGCGGTGATGCGCAGGTTCAAGCCCTCCACGCCCCATGGGCCCTTGCGTACGGCGCAGAGCAGCTGGAAAGCGTCGAAGGCTTTCAGCAGCTTCTGCGCCCACAGAGTCCAGGCCTCGTCATCCCGTGGCGTCTCCAGGGACGGACGCGCGGTCTGCAGCAGTTTCAGGTAATGGCGATAACCGTGGGCACCGTCGCCATGGCCGTCCAGCACCAGGCGCTCCAGGGCATGGTCCTGCTCGCCCTTGAGGCTGACGCAAAACAGGTCGGCATGGCTGCGGGCAGCCAGCAGTTTGCGGGCCTGATCAGGGTTTTGCTGGTTGACCCAGCGGGCCAGTTGGCCAATGCCGCTGCCTTCGCCGAAACGCCGCGAGTAACGCAGCATCACCACTTGTTGCGCCAAGGGATGGCTACCGTCGAGGTCTTCCTGCAGGCCGCTGGCGCCGAGGTCTTCGCCGCTGACCTGTTGCAGCCACTGGCGGGTTTGCGGGCTGTAGAAACCGGCTTCGGCGTCGCGGCACAAATCCCCCAGCACCGCCCCGGCTTCAACCGAGGCCAACTGGTCCTTGTCACCCAGCAGCACCAGGCGAGCATGGGGTGGCAAGGCGTCCAGCAGGTTGGCCATCATTTCCAGGTCGATCATCGAGGCTTCGTCTACCACCAGCACGTCCAGGGGCAACGGATTGCCGATGTGATGCCGGAAGTGTCGGGTGCCGGGACGGCTGCCGAGCAAACGGTGAACGGTGGTGACCTGGGTCGGGATTTTTTCCTTCACCGCATCAGGCACTTTCAGAGACAGCACTTGCTGGCTGATGGACTCGGTCAAGCGCGCGGCCGCCTTGCCGGTGGGCGCGGCCAGACGGATGCGCAACGCGCTGCCCGCTTCCACGGCGGGGGCCTGCAACAGCGCAAGCAAACGCACCACCGTGGTGGTCTTGCCGGTACCCGGCCCGCCGGTGACGATGCTGAATGCACCGCGGGTGGCCAAGGCGCAGGCGAGTTTTTGCCAGTCGACAACACCGTCTGGCGGGGCCTGGTCGAACAGGCGATTCAGGCGTTCGGGCAGATCGGCGGCAACGCTTTCCCGGGTGGCGAGTCGCAGGCGCAAAGCGCTGTCGATGCGCCGTTCGTAGGTCCAGTAGCGGCGCAAGTACAGGCGCTTGCCCGACAGCACCAGTGGCCGGCTTTGCGCCTCCTCGCTGCCGTCGACGGCCAGTGCCACCAGACGGCTGGCGGCCAGGGCATGGCACCAATGGGCGCCGTCCAGGCCGTCGAGCAACTGTGATGGCAGCAGCATGACGCCGGTTTGCACATCGCCTTCGGGTGGCAGCGACAGAGCGAAATCCGGGGCCTTGAGGGTTTCGAACAGGTCCAGGCACACATGGCCATGGCCCAGTTGGTGGCTGGTCAGGGCCGCGGCCAGCAGGACTAAAGGGTCAGCCTGCGGATCGAGTTCGTGGAGGAAGCCGACAAAGGCCTTGTCCAGCGCGCGCAACCAGCCGCGCTGCACCCAGAGATCGAGCAGTTGCACCAGGTCGGCGGCGCGGCTGAGGGGCGTCAGCTCCTCAAGCGGTAACGGCGACAGGCTCATAGCAGCTCTCCTTGTTCCCAGGCGGGCTCGGCCTTGGGTGGTAGCGGTTTGCCCTGGAACAGCAGGTCCAGGCTTTCGATCAATTCCCGGGGCGGTCGGGTGAAATACGCGCCCTGGCTCGCGGAATGGGTGCCCCGCAGGAACAGGTACAACGCGCCGCCGACGTGACGGTCGTAGTCGTAATCCGGCTGCCGCGCCTTCAGCTGGCGATGCAGGGCCAGCAGGTAAAGTACGTATTGCAGGTCGTAACGATGGTCGAGGATCGACAGTTCCATGGCCTGCTGTGTGTAGGCCGAATCATCGGAACCAAGCCAATTGGATTTGTAGTCGGCCACGTAGTAGCGGCCTTCGTGTTCAAAGGTCAGGTCGATAAAACCCTTGAACATGCCGTTGAGCAGCACCGGTTCGGCGGCCACGCGGGATACGCCATTGTGAGTGTGCTGGCACACCAGTTTGTCGAGTGCGAGGACGTCGACTTTGTGGCTGGCAAACCAGAACTCCATTTCAATCTGGTACTGCCGCAACTCGCTAAGGGCCACCTGCCCGTTGCCCAGCGGCAACCGGGCTTGCAACAGATGCCCGAGCCAACCGCCGAGTGTGCCGATCCAGCCTTCCCAGCCGCGTCGGTTGCAGCGGCGGGCGACCGCATCTTCGATGGCCTCCGGGGTAACATTGAAGCCTTCGCCGCCCGCCCATTCCAGCAGGCCATGGAGAAAGGTGCCGGGATTCGGCCCGCGTGGGAAACGGTGAATATCGCCACCGGAAGCCGGCACTTCGCGTGGGGCATCCGGGTCGAGGCGTTCGTCATCGAACAGCTTCTGCGCTTGTGGGCTTTCCGGCGCTTCGAGGCTCGCCGCACTCATGCTCTCGCCGATACGCAGCGCACTGTAGGAAGCGATCCACCAGTTTTCTGCCGCCTTGCGCTTGGGCAGCAGCGGCGCGAGCAAGGTGGCTTGGTTACGCGGCGGGTGGAATACGACCGCATCGGCCTCGGGCATTTCTGCGTAATGCAGTGCCGGGCAACCTTCCTGCAGGTCAAGCAACCAGCGGGCCAGGCCGCCGGACTCGCCAAGTGAAGCGCCGCCGCCGAGCAAGTAGCCCAGGGCCGACAGGTGCAGCACCGAGCTGTTGTTATTGCCACGCTTGAGGTCGGCGATGCCCAGCCAGCAGGCGTGTTTGGCGCGGGTCAGCGCCACGTAAAACAGACGCAAGTCTTCGGCCAGCCGTTCATCGTCGGCTTGGGCGATCAACTCGGCGGTGGGCCTGAGGCTGACCTGGGATTTGCCGTTTGCGTCGTGGTAATGCAACGGCAGGCGGCTGCCATCCACCGGTTTTGCCGAGCAAATGAACGGCAGGAAAACCAGGTCGTATTCCAGCCCCTTGGATTTGTGGATCGTTACCACTTTGACCAGTTGTTCATCACTTTCCAGGCGCAGGATCTGCTCTTCACCGGCCTGGCCGGAAAGCGCGAGATGTTCGGCCAGATGGCGAATCAGCGCTTGTTCACCGTCCAGCTCTGCGGCCGCCTGTTGCAGCAATTCCGAGAGGTGCAACAGGTTGGTCAATACCCGCTCGCCATCGCTGCGGGTGATCAGGGTTTGCGGCAATTTGAAGTCGTGCAACAGGCGCCGCAGCATCGGCAGCACGCCTTGGGTGCGCCAGATCGTACGGTAATCGCGGAACTGCATTACGCGTTGTTCCCACGCCAGTTCGTCCTGGTTCAGACGCTCCAGTTCGGGCAGCGACAGGTTCAAGGTGACGCAAGCCAGGGCGGCGCGCAGTGGGCGCTCGACGTCCGGCTCGGCACAGGCCTTGAGCCAGGCCAGCAGGTCGTGGGCTTCCTGGGCGGCGAACACAGAATCCTTATCGGAGAGGTAAACGCTGCGCACGCCACGGGCAGCCAGTTCACCGCGCACGGCCTGGGCTTCCTTGCCGTCGCGCACGAGGATGGCGATGTCTGACGGCAGCACGCCTTTGAAGCTAGCGTCTTTGCCGAGGAATCCGGCAGTTCCCTGCTGGCCGCCATTGAGTAACGCGACGATTTGACTGGCACAGGACGCGGCCAACTGTTGGCGGTAGAGCACGCCGGAGATCGGCTGGTCGGTGGGTAGATGCCAGAGATTCAGCGCAGGCAACGTCTGACCGTTGACCTGCAGTTGTTCCTTACGGCCTTGGGACAATACCGACTGGAACGGCACCGGATTCGTACCGTCGGGTTCACGGAACAGGAACGCTCCACGGCCTTTTTCTGCGCGCTGGAATACGTGGTTTACCGCCTCGACCATGGCGTGGCTCGAACGGAAGTTGGTGCCCAGGGTGTGATGGCGGCCGGTGGTGGACTGGCGCGCGCGCAGGTAGGTGTAGATGTCGGCGCCACGGAAGGCGTAGATCGCCTGCTTTGGGTCGCCGATCAGGAACAGGCCGCTGTCGAGGTGGTTTTCTTCGATGCGGTAGATACTGTCGAAGATGCTGTATTGCACCGGGTCGGTGTCCTGGAATTCGTCGATCAGGGCGACCGGGAATTGCTCGCGGATCACGCTGGCCAAACGCTCGCCGCCGTCGGCTTGCAGGGCGGCGTTGAGGCGGATCAGCATGTCGTCGAAGCCCATTTCGGCGCGCCGGCGCTTTTCTTCTTCGAAGCGTTTCCCCACCCAGCCGGCGGCGTGTTGCAGTACAGCAGCATCGGGCGTTGGCAGGGCGTCGAGGCTGGCCTTGAGACTGGCCATGGCGTCGATACCCGGATGGCGTGGTGGTTCGCCTTTCCAGGCTTCGGCCATGCCGTCGGGGGTCAGGCGGGTGAAACCGGTGCCGATGTCCAGTTGTTCGAGAGACTCGTCAGTTGCCCAGGCGCTGATTTTTTCGAACCAGGGTTCGAAGTAACGGGCTTGCATCTTGCGACCATCGACGGCTTTGGCGGCGACGGCCTGCAGGCAAATGTTGCGCAATTCTTCTGCCCATTGTTGCCAGGGTGCCTTGAGCGCGACGAGGGCTTGGCGGCGCTCTTGCAGGCATTCGTTGATCAGCTCGGCGGGGTCACGCGTTTCATCCGTGGGCCGCTCGCTGCCGAACAGCGCGCGTACCCGTGGCATCAGGGCCGCCGGGCCGCCCCAATTGTTGCGCACCCAGTTCAGCGCATCGTCGTGCATCGGGTAGCAGAACAGCCGCCAGTAGTCGCGCAGCACTTCGCCGAGCAGGTCGCTGTGGTCAGTTTCCAGGGTCTGGGTGAACAGGCTGCCGCTGTCGAAGGCGTGCTCGCGCAGCATACGCTGGCACCAGCTGTGAATGGTCGAGACGGCGGCTTCATCCATCCACTGGGCGGCGATGTCCAGGCGATTGGCACAGCCGGGCCATTGTTCGGGGCTGTATTGGTCGCGCAGTTCGGCGATCAACGCGTCGGGTTCTTCGATTTCTTCGCGGAAAAAACGCGCGGCTTCTGCCAGGCGGATTCGGATGCGTTCACGCAGCTCTTTGGTGGCGGCATCGGTGAAGGTCACGACGAGAATTTGCGGCGGCAGCAACTCGCGGCCGAAACCCGATTCGTCCCCTCCGTGGCCGAGTACCAGCCGCAGGTAGAGCGCTGAGATAGTGAATGTCTTGCCTGTGCCGGCACTGGCTTCGATCAGTTGGCTGCCCTTGAGCGGGAAGGCCAGGGCCAGGGGTTTTGTACCGCTCATGCGCTGGCCTCCGCGCTGGTGAGTGATCGCCAGGGAGCGTTGATCAACGGTCGATAGAGGGTTTCGCACCAGCCTTCGAACTCTTCGCTAGCCATCAAGGCGGCGTAGTCGGGGAACTGTCGGATGAGCGCAGGGCTTTCACGGCGCTCGCCGTCGCTGGTTTGGCCGTCGCCTTCGTAGGCTTTGCTGGCGGCGGCTTGCGCTTTGGCCGGGTCGGTTTGACCGAGCCAGGCGAATGCGGTTTTAACGGCGACCGGCAGTGGTTCGCTCATGCCGGTTTTCCAGGCGAGCAGCAGGTTGCCGAGGAGCTCCCGGGCTGTGGCTTGCTCAAGTGGGGCCAATAGCAGTGTGTCGTCGCTGGCGACCAGGCCGGTACTTAACGGAAGGCCGCAGGCACAGGCCACCAGGTGGTTGACCCATGGGCGAATCAGGCGATGCCACTTACGGGTCTTGATCGAGCCGATGCTGTTGGGGATGGCGGTGACGCTTAGAAAGCCGCCATCGCTGCGTTGATGCAGGCCACTGATCCAACCTTCCAGCTGGATGCCTTGATGCTCAAAACTGATCGGTTCGGCGCTGGTGTGCGCAGTGGGCCAGAGTGCCAGGAGTTGCTGGTAACGCTGCAACAGGTCGGGCAGAGGCTCGATCAGTTCTTTGCGCAGGCATTCGCCGAAACCAACCATCGGCAACAAGCCACTGCCTTGCAGACGCAGGGCCTGGGCGTTGAGGGCTTCGTCGAGGTTGTCGGGGCGGGTGAGTGCCGCCGTGAGCAAACTGTCGCTCAGGCTATAGCGCTGCAGTGCATCGAGGACGAAGGGTTCTTCATCTTCCAGCGGGACTTCGGCGGCTTCGAAAAACACTTTCAGGCGCTGGCTGAAGAAGTGTTTGACCGGGTTGCGCAGGAAGTCTTGCAGTTGGCCGAGGCTCAGCGGTTCTTCCTGGGTGTAGGGTGCGAGGCTGCCGGTATCGGGCACGCTGTCCGGGGTTGCGTGGAGCAACTGCCATTCGCGGGCGTAGCTGAACAGCTTGTCACCTTCATGGAAGTAGCGGGCGCTGAAGGGCTGGAGCGGGTGTTCCTGGGTGGTGGCTTCCAGGAGTGGTTCGCCACTGGTGGTGTGCCAGCCGCTGGCAATGTGGTCGCGCAACTGCCCGATCAGGACCGATGCCGGGCGGTCACTGTTGTCGCGGATACTGCGGCCGACCCAACTGATGTAGAGCTGGTCGCGGGCGGAGAGCAGGGCTTCGAGCAACAGGTAGCGGTCGTCTTCGCGACGTGACCGATCGCCTGGGCGGTAGTCGCTGCCCATCAGGTCGAAGTCCAGCGGCGGTTGTGCGCGTGGGTAGTCGCCATCGTTCATGCCGAGTAGGCAAACCAGCTTGAACGGGATCGCGCGCATGGGCATCAAGGTACAAAAATTGACAGCTCCCGCGAGGAAGCGCTGGGACAGCCGGCCTTGGTCGAGGCCTGCCAGCCAGGCCTCGCGGACTACGGTCAGGGGTAATTCGTCATGCAGGCCGACGGACTCGCAGGTCTCCAGCCAGGTTTCTCTCAGTTGCTCGAGTTGACCCAACAGGTAGTCGTCGTGCTCGTTGCTCGGGAGGAAGAACAACTGCATCAGGTTTTGCAGGCGCTCGCCCCACTCTGTCGGCGCGGCAGGTTGCGAAAGTGCCTGGTGGGCATCGTGCAGCGCATCGAGCAGTGCGACTAGCGGGCCGATCAAGGCCGCATCGAGGCCGCCGATTTCATCGTACGGCTCGATGCCATCGCAGGCAGAGCCCGTACCAACGGCGTAGCCCAGGAGCATGCGACGTAGGCCGAACCGCCAGCTGTTTTGCTCCAGCTCCTGGGGCAAGCCGAGGCCGGCGCGTTGTTCGGCGTTGAGGCCCCAACGGATACCGGCGCCTTCGATCCAGCGGTGCAGGGTCGGCAGGTCGCGTTCCTTGATGGCGAAGCGTTCCCGCAGTGCCGGGACGTCGAGCAGGTCGAGGATTTCGCTGACCGGAAAGCGGCTGTCCGGGAGCTTGAGCAGGTGCTCGACGGCGATCAGTAACGGATCGCGGCCGCGCTGGCCCTGGTCCGTAAGCGTGAACGGAATGAAGCGTAGGTCGCTTCTTTCAAGCTGGCCGAATACGGCGCGAATATGCGGCGCGTAGCTGTCGACGTCGGGGACCATGACGATGATGTCCCGTGGGCGCAGCGTGGGGTCGGCGCTGAAGCGCTGCAGTAACTGGTCGTGAAGAACTTCAACTTCGCGTTGGGCACTGTGGGCGATGTGGAAGCGAATGGAAGTGTCGCGCGCCAGGTCGACGCTTGGCCAGAGTTCACGGGTTTCGTTGAGGGGGCGCAGTTCGAGGATGTCGTCCTGGAGTTGGTTGAGCAAGGTGGTGGGCTCGCTCTCGCTGAACAGGTCGATACGACCGTCACGGAATGCCGAGCGGTAACTGTTGGGGTCGTCGTAGCTGTCCAACAGGTTGATGTAGTCGCGACCTTGCTTACCCCAGGCAGCGAGCAGCGGGTGGGCGTGCTGATGCAGGGTTTGCGGGTCGATGGTGACCGGCATTCCGGCCTTGCGTGCCTGGCGCTTGTATTCGTTTCGGAGCAGGTCTTTGTCGGCGACGATGTCGGACCAGTGATGGCGACAAGGGTTGTGCACACACAGCAGCACCTGGCTGAAACGGGCGAGGCCGGCAAGGGCTTCCAGCGCTTGGGCTGGCAAGGAGGAAATGCCGAAGACGATCACGCGGGAGGGCAGGCCTATCGGTGCCTGCTCCAGGCTATTGATGCGCTCGATAAAGCGTTGGTGAACTCCGGCGCGACTTTGAGCCATGCCCTCCTCTCCTACGTCCAACAGCAGGGCGCGCCATAGTTCGGCTTGCCAGCAGTTGGCCGGGCTCAAAGGTTTGGATTCGCCACGGCCATTGCGCAGTTGATGGCGACCGGCAGCCCAATCTTCCAGCCAGTCAGCACGGTAGACCTGGTATTGGTCGAACAGGTCGGCGAGGCGTTCCGCGAGTTGGTAGCGTTTGCGCAGATCCGTATCGTGGGTCAGGAAGCGTTGCAGGGGTTCGAAATGGGGCTGATCGATCAGCTCGGGGAGCAGGCGCATGAGGCGCCAGGTCAGTGGGGCTTTGTCGAGCAGGGATTTGGGCGGGATCTCGTCTTTGCCTAGGACCATGCGATAGAGCTGCCACATGAAGCTGCCGGGAAGCTGCACATCAATAGCGGCAGCGATGCCGCAACCGCCCATGTCGTCGTCTTCAGGGTCTTCAGCCAGCGCCAGTTTCAGCCACTGAGCAATACCGTTGCTTTGTACCAGGGCGATTTCGTTTTCCAGGGGAGCCAGCGGGTAACGGCGCATCCAGCTGACAACCAGGCTGCGCAGCTCATCCAGGCGGTTGCCGTGAACCACCATGAATCCAGCACTGAGGGACGTCGCATCCGGCATAACGGCTTCCTTGGGAAAAGCAAAATCGAGGGATGGACTTTAGCATTGAAGACAATCGTAGGCTGCAAGTGAGGAACACTTGGAGACGCTCGCCATACTTTCCGACCGCGCAAAACAAAACCCCTGACTGCGTA
>NZ_JACAQC010000065.1:0-42493 GCF_013385345.1 Pseudomonas sp. I8001 | reverse complement strand
AGCCGCTGTAAGAGCGGAACCCCTATCAGCCGTTACCCAAATAACGGATATACACCCAAAACCCACCTCAGCCCCGCCGACTCCCCAGCCATTCCTCCCGGGTAATCTCCCAGATATCCTTGGGCAAACTCCCAGCGACAAACTGCCCCTCATCGGTCCTGACCAACCGCATCCCCGTCCGCTCGGAAATCCTGCGAGACGCCACGTTCGGCGCCGCCTTGGGCACGCGCATCACGGGCCGCTCCAGCACCTCAAACCAATACTCAGTCACCGCCGCACTGGCCTCGGCCATCAACCCCTGGCCCTGCCACTGCGGCGCCAGCCAAAAGCCGCGGTTGTTGTCCACCTCATCCATCAGGCTGACATTACCAATCAACACCCCAGGCGCGCTTTTCAGGCGAATCGACCAATGCCACTCCTCACCCCGAGCCATCGCCGGCAATGCAACCTGCTCCAGATAGCTGCGCGCACCGTCCGCCGGGTACGGCCAGGGCACCAGGGCATTCAGGTAACGCACCACTTCCCAGTGCGGAAATTGCTGCTGGACACCCTCGGCATCCTCCAGCGTCAACGGCCGCAGGATCAGCCGTTCGGTATACAGCGTAGGTTGCGCATCCATGTCGTTACCAAGTGGCAGTGTTGGGAAAGTCCAGGGTCCCGCGATCCACAAAACGCATGGTGCCGAACAGGCCACCTGCGAGTTTCCCGCGCAACACGTACGGCAGGTTATTCAAACTCTGGGTCTGGCTCAAGCCAAGGGTCTGGCGCAAAACGGAAAACGCCGAAACGCTCACCGGCACCGTCAGCACCGTCTCCGAAAAGCGTGGGATCGAGCCACCCTGGTCACTCACCCCGGACGCCAGCGGCCGGCCATTGACCTCCAGGTCCAGGGCCACGCCGCTGTAGTCGATGGCGGTTTCATTCGGATTTTGTATCCGCAGCTTCACCGCGAAACGCACTTCCAGGTCCTGGCTCTGCAGCGGCTCGATGCCCACCACGTTGATGTTCACCGGGTCGCGATTGGGAAACAGCGCGCACGCGCTCAGGGTGAGTAGCAGCAGTGACAAAACCATGAGCTTGCGCATAAAACGGGTTCTCCTATTTCGTGACGTCCGGGTCCTGCATCACTTTGAGGGTGGAGGCTTCCGGATCAAATTCATCTTCTTCCAACTCTATGAACTCCTCAGGCAGGAAGATGTTCAGCACGATAGCGCAGAACGCCCCCACGGTGATCGGCGACTCGAAGATGTTGTGCAGTGCCTTGGGCAGCTCGCGCAGTACTTCCGGCACTGCCGCCACACCCAGGCCCATGCCCAGGGAGATCGCCACGATCAGCACATTGCGCCGGTGCAGCCCGGCTTCGGCGAGGATCTTGATCCCGGCCACGGCCACGGTGCCGAACATGATCAGCGTGGCGCCACCGAGTACCGGCTTGGGCATCAGTTGCAACACCGCGCCGATCATCGGGAACAGCCCCAGCAGCACCAGCAGCCCGGCAATGAAGTACGCCACATAACGGCTGGCCACGCCGGTCAACTGGATCACCCCGTTGTTCTGGGCGAAGGTCACCATCGGCAAGCTGTTGAAGGTGGCCGCCATCACCGAGTTGAGGCCGTCGGCCAGCAGGCCGGACTTGATGCGCTTGATGTACAGCGGGCCCTTGACCGGCTGTTGCGAGATCATCGAGTTGGCGGTCAGGTCACCGGCGGCTTCCAGGGGCGAAATCAGGAAGATCACCGCCACCGGGATAAACGCCACCCAGTCGAACGAAAAACCGTACTTGAACGGCACCGGTATGCTGATCAGTGGCAACTGGGGCAGGGCGCCCAGGTCGACGCGGCCCATCCACCAGGCCACCACAAAACCCAGGGTCAGGCCGATCACGATCGAACCCAGGCGCAGGAACGGGTTGTTGAAGCGGTTGAGCACCACGATGGTCAGCAACACCAGGGCCGCCAGGCCCATGTTGCCGGCGGCGCCCAGGTCGCTGGCGCCATAACCGCCGGCCATGTCGGTGACGGCCACCTTGATCAGCGACAAACCCATCAAGGTAATGATGGTGCCGGTGACCACCGGGGTGATCAGCTTGCGCAGCTTGCCGATGAACTGGCTGAGCACCACTTCGATAAACGCCGCGAAGAAGCAGATGCCGAAGATCGTCGACAGGATCTCATCGGTGCCGCCGCCCCGGGCCTTGACCATGAAGCCGGCACTGAGGATCACGCTGATAAACGAAAAACTGGTGCCTTGCAGGCACAGCAGGCCCGAACCCACCGGGCCGAACTTGCGGGCCTGCACAAAGGTGCCGAGCCCGGACACAAACAACGCCATGCTGACCAGGTACGGCACTTCGCTTTCCAGGCCCAGCACGCCGCCGACGATCAGCGTCGGGGTGATGATCCCGACAAAGCTGGCCAGCACGTGCTGCAGGGCGGCAAATATCGCCGCGCTGAAGTGCGGACGGTCGTCGAGGCCGTAGATCAGGTCGGATTTATAACGGGGGCGAGGGGTTTGAGTGTCAGACAAAATACGGGCCCGGGTAGGAAAAAGGAGGCGCAGGATGCCAGAAAGTGCCAGTTGTCAGAAGTGTGAAAAAAAATTTCGAAACATCCCCCATTAAATCCTCAAGCCGGCCGATACCGTTTATAGGCCCACATACCTATTACAACAGTGGCGCCAGCCGGTCAGAGCGGCGCGTTGACGCCCACTGACCGTGTCGCGGCAGGGATGCTCGCAGCCACTACTTCTAAGAGCGCCCCCTATGTCCCTTCGTAACCTGAATATCGCACCTCGAGCTTTTCTCGGTTTCGCCTTCATCGCGTTGCTTGTCGTTATTCTTGGGGTGTTTGCGGCGAACCGCATGACTCTGATTCGTCAGGCATCGGTCGACATGGGCTCCAACCAACTGCCCAGCGTCGGGTATCTGGCGACCATGACCGAAAACGTCCTGCGCCTGCGGATTCTGTCGTTTCGCGTGTTAGTGAACCGTGAACCGGCGGCCTTGCAGGAAGCCCAGACCCGCATGGGCGTGCTGGAAGGCAAGGTCAAGACCGCCCAGGCGGCTTATGCCACCATGCCGGCGGGGGATGAAGAGGCGGCGCTGTACAAGACGTTTGCCCTCACGCTCGACAATTACCTCAAGGCTCAGGCCGAGATGGTGAGCCTTTCGCAGCAGAACAAAGTGGAAGAGATGCGCGCCCTGATCAACAGCCGCATCAAGGACGGCACCGACCAGATGGGCGAGCAGTTGAATAAACTGATCGCCATCAACGCTGCTGACGCGAAGCAGGCCGACACCGAGGCCGGGCAAAGTTATCAGGATGCAATCACTGGCATCATCGCAGTCTCCGTGATTGCTGCGTTGATGACCGTAGTGCTGGCCTGGCTGCTGACGCGCAGTATCGTGACGCCCTTGCGCAAAGCGCTGGAGGTTGCTGAAACCATCGCTGGCGGTAACCTGAGCAAAGCGATCGAAGACGACGGCAAGGACGAACCGGCCCGCCTGATCGGCGCCTTGGCCGCGATGCAGAACAACCTGCGCCAGACCATCCAGCACATCGCCGGCTCAGCCACGCAGTTGGCCTCCGCCGCTGAAGAGCTCAGCGCCGTCACCGAAGAAGCCTCCAAGGGCCTGCAACAGCAAAACAACGAAATCGACCAGGCCGCCACCGCGGTCAACGAAATGACGGCCGCCGTGGAAGAAGTGGCGCGCAACGCGGTGTCCACCTCCGAGGCGTCCAGCCAGTCCAACCAGGCTGCGCGGGAAGGGCGCGACCGAGTGGTGGAAACCGTCGGCGCGATCCAGACCATGACCCAGGACGTGCAAAACACCTCGGTGCTGATCGAAGGCCTGGCCACCCAGGGCCGTGATATTGGCAAGGTACTGGATGTGATTCGCGCGATTGCCGAGCAGACCAACCTGTTGGCCCTCAACGCGGCGATTGAAGCGGCGCGTGCCGGTGAAGCCGGGCGTGGTTTTGCGGTGGTGGCGGACGAAGTGCGGGCCCTGGCCCATCGCACGGCGCAGTCGACCCAGGAAATCGAGAAAATGGTCGCCGGCATCCAGAGCGGTACGGGTGAAGCGGTGCAGTCCATGCAGCAGAGCAACCAACGCACCCAAAGCACCCTGGAAATGGCACGTGCCGCCGGGGTGGCCTTGGAGCAGATCACCCAGTCCATCAGCCTGATCAACGAGCGCAACCTGGTGATCGCCAGTGCGTCGGAAGAACAGGCTCAGGTGTCCCGCGAAGTGGATCGCAACCTGGTGAACATCCGCGACTTGGCGACGCAGTCGGCGGCGGGTGCCAATCAGACCTCAGCCGCCAGTCACGAACTGTCGCGCCTGGCAGTGGATTTGAACGGGATGGTGGCGCGCTTCGTCATCTGACCTGAAATACGATCAAAAATGTGGGAGCGGGCTTGCTCGCGAAAGCGGTGTGTCAGTTGATGCATTCGGTGGCTGACACACCGCCTTCGCGAGCAAGTCGAATCGTCGCACCGCCGCTCCCACATTGGCTTCTGTGGTGCTTCAGGAATCAGTGTTTCCAGGCCGCCGGATTCACCAGGTTCTTCGGCTTTTCACCGGCCAGCGCCGCCAGCAGATTGTCCACCGCACACTTGGCCATCGCCTCCCGCGTCTCGTGAGTCGCTGAACCGATATGCGGCGTCGCCACCACATTGTTCAAACGCAACAACGGCGAATCATGCTGCAGTGGCTCCTGCACAAACACATCCAGCCCCGCCGCACGAATCGTGCGCTGTTGCAACGCCTCGATCAGGGCCGCCTCGTCCACCACCTTGCCTCGGGAGATGTTGATAAAGATCGTCTCCGGGCCCATCAGCGCGAACTCTTCGGCACCGATCAAACCTTCGGTTTCAGCCGTCAGCGGCAAGGTCAGGCACACAAAGTCGGCTTCCCGGAGCAGGTCCGGCAGGCTGCGGTATTGCGCGTCAAACCGCGCCTCCACCGCAGGTTTTGGCGAGTGGCTGTGGTAGATCACCGGCATGCCGAATCCGAAGTGCCCACGCTGGGCCAATGCTTCACCAATCCGGCCCATGCCGATAATGCCCAGGGTCTTGCCATGCACGTCGCTGCCGAAATGCAGCGGGCCGATGTTCTGGTTCCAGTTGCCGGCACGCACCATATTGGCCAGCTCCACCACTCGCCGGGCGGTCGCCAGGATCAGGGCGAAGCCGGTATCGGCGGTGGTTTCGGTCAGTACGTCGGGGGTATTGCTGAGCAGGATGCCGCGCTCGGTCAGGTAGTCGATATCGTAGTTGTCGACACCGACCGACACGCTGGCCACCGCCTCAAGGTTTGGCGCCAGATCCAGCAGTTTGGCATCCAGGCGCAAGCTGGCACCGAGCAAGCCCTGAGCGGTCGGCAAGGCTTCACGCAGTTTGGCCAGGCCGCTTTCATCCAGCGATTCAATAAGCGTGACCTGGGCCTGTTCATGCAGGCGGGCCATCAGCGGTGCAGAGAGTTTCTTGTAGAGCACGACAGACTTTTTCATCAGGTCTTTACCTTCAATTCAAGGGATTGCAGCGGGGCGCGTTCGCGGTCACTGGCGCCGGGCTTGAGAAAGATCGTCAACACCACCGACACCAGCAGCGCACCACTCATCAGCAAGTACGAGGCGCCGGGCGATCCGGTGCTGCTGTTGAGGTAGCCCACCAGGTACGAACCGCCGAACGAACCGAGGGCGCCCATGCTGTTGATCAGCGCCATGGCGCCGCCGGCGACGTTGGCCGGAAGGATCTCGGGGACGATTGCGAAAAACGGCCCGTACGGCGCGTACATACAGGCCCCGGCGATCACCAGCAGGGTGTACGACCACCAGAAGTGTTCGGCGCCGAGCACGTAGGACGCATAAAACGCGATGGAGGCGATCAGCAACGGTGGCCACACAAAACGTTTACGTTTTTGCAGTTTGTCCGAGCCCCAGGACACCGCCAGCATGCCGATCACCGCCGCCAGGTACGGCAGCGCCGAGAGCCAGCCGGCCTCGACCATGTCCATTTTCAGGCCGGCCTTGAGGATCGACGGCAGCCACAGCACGAAGCCATACACGCCAATGCTCCAGCAGAAAAACTGCAGCGCCAGGATGATCACCTTGGGTGAGCGAAAGGCCTCGGCGTAGTTCTTTACCGCCTTGATGCCCACTTGTTCTTCGGCGAGGGCGGTTTCCAGGTCTTTTTTATGCTGGGCGCTCAGCCATTTGGCGTCTGCGGGTTTTTCATCCGCCAGCTTCCACCAGATAAACGCCCACAGCACCGCCGGCAAACCTTCGATGATAAACATCCAGCGCCAGCTGAAATGCTGTACCAGGTAGCCCGAGACCACCGACATCCACATCATGGTCACCGGGTTGCCGAGGATCAGGAAGGTGTTGGCCCGCGAGCGTTCCGCACGGGTGAACCAGTGACACAGGTACACCAGCATCGCCGGCATCACGGCGGCTTCGACCACCCCGAGCATGAAGCGGATCACGATCAGCATGTAGGCGTTGGACACCATGCCGGTCAGGGTGGCCAGGCCGCCCCACAGGATCAGGCTGACGAAAATCAGCTTCTTCACGCTGCGTTTCTGCGCGTAGATCGCACCGGGCACCTGGAAGAAAAAGTAGCCGAGGAAGAACAGCGCGCCGAGCAATGACGACATGCCCGGGGTGATCATCAGGTCTTCGGCCATCCCGGAGGCGGCGGCAAAACCGTAGTTGGCGCGGTCCAGGTACGCCAGGCTGTAGGTGATAAACACGATGGGCATGATGTACCACCAACGGCGGGTGGCGAGTTTCAACGGTTCCATAAGGTTGCTCCTGAGCTTGTTGTAGTTGTGGCAACAGGTAACTCGGTGATGCTGATTAACCGGCTTTCTGGGTGTGGGGCAGATCGGTCCTGAACGGCAAGCCTTCCATGTCGCCACGGCTCTGCACCGCGCGGCTGCCGATCCAGTTGCCGCGCTGCACGGCTTCGCTGAAGCTCAGGTTTTCCAGGAGCGCGCTGATCATGCCCACGGCAAATCCATCGCCGGCGCCGACCGTGTCGACCACCTTGGCCACTGGCACGGCGGCGACAAACCCCTGGTCCAGCTGGGTGCGGTAATACGCGCCGTGGGGCCCGAGCTTGATGGCCACGGCTTCCACGCCCTGGTCCAGGTAAAACGCGGCGATGTCGGCCGGGTCTTCAAAACCGGTGAGCAAGCGGCCTTCGCTCAAGCCCGGCAACACCCAGTCCGCCAGGCAGGCGAGGGCGTTGATTTCGCTGATCATGCGTTGCTCGTTCGCCCACAGGGACGGGCGCAGGTTCGGGTCGAAGGACACGCTGCGCCCGGCCTCGCGCATTTGCGTCATCAACTGGCGCGACAGGTCGCGGGTGGCGTCCGACAGCGCCGGCGGAATGCCGGTGGCGTGCAGGTGCCGGGCTTGCAACAGCTCAGGCTTGATCGCCTCGACCGACAGATGGCTGGCGGCCGAGCCACGGCGGAAGTACTCCACCTGCGGATCATCGCCGGCTTCCTCGCGGGACTTGAGTTGAAAGCCCGTGGGGTGCAGCGGGTCCACCGCCACATGGGTGCAGTCCAGGCCTTCGTTCTGCAAGGTGTCCACCACAAAGCGCCCGAGGGAATCGGCACCCACGCGGCTCAGCCATGCGACGTTGAAGCCCAGGCGTGACAGGCCGATGGCGACGTTGCTGTCGGCGCCGGCAATGCGCTTGTGAAACTGGGCAACCTGGGCCAGGTCGCCGGTCTGTTCGGCGACAAACATCGCCATGGTTTCACCAAACGACAGGATATCGATCTCAGACATGTGCGTTCTCCACGCGGGGCTGGCCGAGGACGGCGAGGGTGGCGACCTGCTGGGCGGTGACCGGCACCAGGTCATTGCCTTGCAGCGGAAATTCCACGGCCCGGGTAATACCTTGAGTCATGTGCTTGAGCAGTTGTTCCCACAGATGCAGGTCGGCGGCGCCCGGCGGCAGGGCCACCAGCTTGCCGTCGGCGCGGCGGGCCACGGCCTTGCAGTGCAGGTAGTCCACATGCCGGCCCAGCAGGCGCGCGGCGGTGGTCGCGGATTGGTCCTGCCATTGCCAGTTGCCGATATCGAAGGTCATTTTCACCGGCACCGCCAACCGTTCGATTTCGTTGAAAAAGCGCTGCATCGGCTCGATGCGCCCGCCGTGCAGGGTCTGGTCGTTTTCCACCAGCAGCTTGACCGGATGCCGGTTGAGCAGGGCGCTCAAGCTGTCGAGGTCGTTGGTGTCGGTGAAATAGCCCAGGGAGACTTTCAGCCAGCGGGCGCCGAATGCCTGGGCGCGGTCGAGGGTGACGGCCAGTTCGGCATTGGGCTGTGAGCGACCGGCCACCCAGAGTTCCAGGGGCGATGAGAACACGCACTCCAGGCCTTGATCGGCTGCAGCTTGCGCCAGCTCATGGGGTTGTTCGGTGGTCAGCAGCTCTTCGCGCCATTCGATGCGTTGCGCGCCGGCGGCAGCCAGCACCTCGACGAAACTCAACTGGCCTTGCTGGCGGACCAGGTCGGCGCCGTAACTGGAAAGGCTGATGGAGACGGGGTATTTATGCATTGTTGTGGACCTCTGAAACCGGTTTCATTTTTATTCGCAAAATAAACGTGTGGGAGCTGGCTTGCCTGCGATGGCGGCGGTCAGCCGCCTACTGCTTCGCCGGAGAAACCGTTATCGCAGGCAAGCCAGCTCCCACAAGGGATTGGGTCGAGCCCCGGATAATCAGTTGTGGCAAGAAATCCAGGGTGCGTGGGGGCTGGCTATCGCCGCGCAAACGCTTGAGTAAACAGTCAAACGCACTGGCGCCAATGGCCTCGGTGGGCTGGGCGAGGGCGGTGATGCCGTTGCCCACCAGCGGGTACCAGTCGAGGTCATCCAGGGCGATCAGGCCCACGTCATCAAACAGGTCGCAGCCTAGATTTTTCAACGCGCGGGTACACGCCAGTGCCGCGATTCCGTTGGCGCAGAACAACGCCTTGGGGCCGGATTTGCCTAGAAACTTTTGCAGACGCTGTTCCAGTTCGCCATCCAACTCCAGTACGGCGCCGGTCAACGTCGGACGGTTGGTCATCTCCGCCTTGAAACTGTCCAGGCGCTCAAGCCGCGAGCTGGTGCCGTCGGTGGCTTCAGTCACCAACAGCAGGTCGCGATAGCCTTGCTGTTCCAGATGCTCCACGGCCATGCGCACCGCCACCGGGTTGTCCAGCCCTACCAGGTCGCTGTGCAGCGGTTCGACCTTGCGGTCCACCAGCACCAGGGGCATTTCCCGTTGCAGTTCCAGCAATTGGTCCAGGTGATGGCCGAGGGTATTCACGATCAGCCCTTCGATATTGTAGGCACGCAGTGCCGCCAGGTGCTGGCGCTCCTGCTCGTCATCGCGGTCGGTGTTGCACACCACCAGGCTGTAGCCGTGCTGGCGGCAGGCGGTTTCCACGCCATGCATCACGGCAATCGAATAGGGGTTGCGGATATCGGCTACCAGCATGCCGATCAGGCGGGTGCGCCCGCGTTTCAGGCCGCGGGCCATCTGGTTGGGGCGATAGCCCAGCTCATCGATGGCCTGCTCGATGCGCAGGGCGATGGCATCGGAGAGCAGGGCACGGTCGTCGCCGATAAAGCGCGACACGCTGGCCTTGGACACACCGGCGCGCTCGGCGACGTCCAGCATGGTCACGCGGCTGCGTTGGGCGGCGGAAAAAGTAGTCACGGCGGCGGGCCTTTCTTATTGGATTTATCTGGGTTCCAAGGCGAAACCAATCGCTGAAACCGGTTTCAGGAAACACCAAGTAGGAAATTTCGTCAAGCGCTGCTCAGTAACCGCCCTGACAGCAAGGCCGAGCAAAAGCGACGAATGGAGGGGTCTACCTGTTAATTCTGACAGTATCCGGACGAAGGAATCGGGCGCTTAATTCTCTCAACGCCACTTGGTATACACACGCCGCCTGCCGGCAGGCCACTGTCCACCGTGTTGAGGATTAAACCCATGTCTGACGTCTCTGAATCCACTTACCTGATCAAACCCTTGGGCGCAGACGACGGGGGCACTGTGTTGCTGGACCCGATGGACATACCCGGCGTCGACAGTGGGGACCCCCGGGGCCTGATCCCGCGCTCGCGCCTGCAGGGCCCGCTGCAGGTCAACATCCCGATGTGGAACCCGCGCCCCGAGGCGCTGGATGAGCCGCACACCGTGCGCCTCCACTGGGTGTGGGCGGGTGTCGATGAGGTGGTTGATTCGCGGCAGGTGTTTGGCCCGCCACCCCCTCTGCCTGCGGTGATCTCACTGGAGGTGCCCCTGTCACGATTGACTGATGAGGGCTCCGGCACCGCGCAACTCTACTACACGGTTGAGGACTCCTTTGGCGGCGTCGGTGTGTTGAATCCCAGGAGAACACTCACCATCGATCTGGACTCGCCTGAGTTACTGAACCCTCTGGATACTGTGGGTTTTGTAGTTGCCCCGACCCCGAACGTCGATGAGCAATACCTGCTCGATAACGTGCCGCTGGCGTTCAATATTCCGTTCTACACCGTGCGCTCGGACAAGGACCGGATTGAATTCTACCTGTCCAACCGGGATAACCCGCCGCTAAGCGCGGCGGACGCCGAGTACGTGATCGCGTTAGCCTCAGACCCGCTGGTTGCTTACGTGGACCCCGATATTTTTCGCAGGTTGAACAACGGTGACGCCTATATTTTCTACCGCATTTTTGACGAGGCAGGCAATTTCAGCAGCCAGAGTGCCGGACTGCTGTTTCAGCTGGCACTGACGCCGTTGCCGAGCAACTTGCCGCGTCCGCAAATTCGGCCACCGGCATACGACGACGGCCTGATCAAGCGCGATGATGCACGTCGTGGCGTGTTCATGCGCATTGACCCCGCCTACGACGATTGGGCGCCGGGGGACCAGGTAATCGCCTATTGGAATGCCCGTCCGACAGTCCCGCAGCCGGTACTGGGCTTCCCTTGTGATGTGGAAATTCCATGGCTGACCCTCAGGGGGCCTGCGCCTGTACCGGTTCCCGAAGCGGCGGTGGTGCGCTACGAAATCATTCGCGGAGCCCTGCCTCCATTTCGTTCCTTATCGGAACGGTTCAATGTCGACCTGACGATTGCCGGCCAGGACCATCCCAATGCGCCCGCATTGCTTAACCCGACCCTGGCCAGCGTCACGGTGATAGGGCGCGGCTCCAGGACTCCCAATCAGCTCAATCATCTGGATCGTGGGCTGGCTGCCCAGGCATATGTTCCTTTGTTTGCAGATCCGGTTGCGGGTCAATTGCTCAGTCTGTTCTGGAACGGTGTTGGCCCGGTGGCCAGCCATCCCGTGCAGTTGGGGGAGGTAGGAGGGCAGTTGGTGTGGTTTACCGATATTCCCTGGAATCTGATCGAGGGGACGGTCAATCCACGTCTGCCGGTCCATTACCTCACCAGTAATGGTGTCAACGAACAACAGTCGCCGCCAACTTTTGTGAATGTCGATGTGACGGCGCTGATTGATTTTACTCCTCCGCAAGTTCAGCACACCCTGACTAACGAGTATGTGACCTGTTGTTCTTCGCCTTCGCCTTTATATGGCGTGCATTGGTTGATTCCGGGCAATATCGGCCTGCAACTTAACGACGAGGTGCGTTTTCACTGGCAAGGCTATGCGCGTAATAACTGGGTTGATCCTATTGCTGGCACTGAATACGAAGAAACCATCCAGGTGCTGCAACCCCATATTGATAACGGTATTAACGTTGTGGTGGAACCGTTCGACCGGACCCTGGAGCCTATGCGCGAATACGGTTCAGCTGTCGCCAGTTTCGAAGTGTGGCGCAACCTGGGCAAGGTGGGTGACTCCCGGCCAGACGTCAAGGGGAGCGGACATATCCGTGTCGACCTGACCTTTCCAACGGGTGGGTTTTGTAAACCCGGGGATGTCATTAGTTGCACTAGTGATGGAAAGGCAACGTTGGTCAAAGATTAAAGGACTGGGTGAATTTGTTGTTGTGCAGGGAATAGTCGGCGTGTGATAGGCGTGCAAGCGCTTTGTCTCGCGACGCGAACGGCTACGTCAATGGTAGGGAAGTGTGGGTGAGATGTAATTCGTCTTAATATCTGGAGACACGTAATGAAAAAGGACACGATCGACTTTATCCGTAACTATGCGAAGAATCGAAGTGCCAATACGACTGACGCCTTGCCTGATGGTCTTCTTGAAGGTGAGGTGCCTGGCTACCCTGGATTGCTTTCACGGGAGTACAACCTGCGTGAGAATTTGAATTTCTCTATTCCACTATGGCCTGACGCCGATACCCATCCGTTTCTTGACGATCTTGTCACTGTTTGGTGGAAAAATTTCGATGACACCGAGTGGGGCGCGCCCATTTATAGTTTCACCGTTGTTGCCCCAGGGCCTGAGACAGTGGTGAACATTGCTCAAGGTCGGCGGCCCGCGGGGCGGTACCAAATCAAGTACGGAATTAACGTACGTGGCGTTGACAACTATTCCGAATCAGATCCGCAGACCGTTGTCGTTGACCTGACACCACCGTATGCCATTTCCCCCGATGCACCGCCGGCACCGATTCCGCCTGCCGACCTGCCGACACCTGCCGACCGCGACTACTTTGAAAGCAAGCCCAATGAGTCTGCAGTGTTTACGATCCCGGATTATGTGGCGCATGGTCGGGCCGCGGGCGATTGGGCGTATCTTTACTATAATGGCTCCGATACGCCCTATGCACCCAACCCGCCCGATCCTTCGCCACGCTGGAATCTGCCTGCGGACCTGAGCTTTCCATTGCCATTATCCGTGGTTGACGCCAATCCGGATGGCCTGCGCAATTTGCGGTATGAGTTGTTCGACGCGGCAGGGAATTGGGCGCGGCTTTCGACTGCCTACGAGATGGACGTGGGCCTGTTTCCAGCGCCCGAGAACCTGCTGGCCCCCCTGGTTGACCGAACCTCACCCCCCGGCGATGTATTGATTGATCGGGCGGACGTTGCGCTGGACGGCGGCATGATCGTGCGTATTCCTGAATATACGAACTTTCTGCGCGGCGTCGATGGAGATGAATTCCTCGTCACATTGAGGACAAGCATCACCACCGTTAACTTGGAGGCCCAGCCACTGGGCAACAGCCGTTTCCCGGCGGAGGTTTACGTTCCGTACAGGGTGCTGGAAATCCTGTATGGCGCCACTCGAGGGCTATTGCCGTTGACCGTTTCCTATGTGGTGCGGCGGCGGTCTGTCAACAACCCGGCGACACCGACCACCACCGTCAACCTGGACCTGTTTGTTGTCGGCCCCACTCCCATTGGCCCGGACCCGATCAACGATGACCTGCTGCCCGTAGTCGTGAAGGGGGTGGACGCAACCGGTACCGAGGGCCCCGACGACGAGCTGGAGCGCGACCACGCCAACCGGCCTGCAATTGCTCGGGTAACGTTATGGAGTACCGCACCCACACCGGATGCCAGCGACTTTACGATCCGCCTTTACTATTCGGGCGAACTCGTTGCTACCCAACCGGTGACCGGCGCCTCGGCTGGTCAGGTGATTCCGCTCTCAATCCCGTGGAGCTTCATTGAGCGTCATGGCAATGGCCGCAAGACGGTGTTCTACACCATTGCCCAAGGGGCCAGCACCAACCGCCAGTTTTCCCCTGAAACCACGGTGACGGTGAATGCCAACTTCAAAGAGCTTGCCCCGCCGGTGGTACGACATCTGTCGGACGCAGGGGCGATCAACTGCACTACGTTCAGGCCTGAAAATCCTCCCGGAAACGTTGTGGTGTTTATCCCGTCTTCGGAGCACTTTGAACTGAGGATGGTAGTTACGCTGCACTGGCAGGGCTACAGCGACAATGCAGGAATGGTAGCGGTCCCGGCAGCAGTGGGTCGAGTGGACTCCATACCGCTCACGCAAGCCATGATCAATTCTGGGTTCGAGTTGCTCCTGGGGCCCTATGAGACCATCTACAAACCCATCCAGCCCAACTCGGGTGCAAGGCTGGCCGGCTCCGCGCGGATCTGGTACACCATCAACCTGCCTGAAGGACCATTACCTTCCGATGAAGCGCATCCTCTTGTTCGCGGGGTTCGGATAGGTGGAACGAATGGCTTTTTCTGCGACGGTACTGCCGTCCCGCTTCCTTGATACTTGTTTGAGCCCTATTGCCAAAGAGGAGCCTTGCTCCTCTTTGGCATTTTTGCCCTTGGGTCGACTACAAACTGCATTCACTTTCAGCACAGCACCTTGGGATTAGTCCTACAGATGTTGGGAACAGCTCTGGGTACCTTGGGCGCCGCTTGATTGGCAGGGTCCACACGCTTTTCGGAACCGGCCAGTTTTTTTCCGTAAAGGAACGCCAACCCAGAGGTCCGTAAAGATGTCAGCTCCATTCAATTTCAAACCAACTCCCTTAAGCCTTGCCTTCAAGGCCAAGGCCGTCACACTGCTGATGCTCATGGCGCAGCTGTCCGAAGCGCGTGTCGTGACCGGCCCGGATGAAATGGCGGGGCCTGGCCCGCGCCCTGACACTTTTGAATTGCGTGCAGGTTCCCGCCTGACGGTTCTGGGAGTGCCCACCCTGCAAATCACTGCCAACTCCGCAACCCTGCTTGTCAATGCCGGCAGCAGCACCCGGGACATTGCCGCAATCAACTCCGACATCCGCATCGATGGTTCGGACGTCGTTGCGCGGGATTCGGCAAGGGCCGGGGTTCATGTCACGGGCAGCAACGTGCTGATCACCAACAGCAACATTACCCACAACAACGGAACCGGGCTGGCAGCGGCCCGTTCCCTGGGCGCCACCAATGGTTCCAGCGTCACGGTCGTCAACAGTCACATCACCGGCAGCACCCGCGGTGCCTCGGCCAGTGCCCACAGTGTGCTGGACCTGACCGATTCGCGTGTCGAGGCGACCGCAGATGATGGCGTGGGTATCGAACTGTTCAATGGCCAGGCCCGTGCGTTCAATACCAGCATCGTTGGTGGAGACATTGGCGTGAAGATGGGCGTGGATAACGACCCGACTTTGGCCAGCAGCCTGATCCTCGACCGCTCGAGCGTCGAGGGCAACACCGGTTCGGCGATTCAGGTCGGCTCGTTCAGGCCCGGGGAATCCACCCTTGCTGATATTCATGTACTCAATGGCTCCACGCTGACCGGCGCAAACGGTGTGCTGCTGGAAGTCATGAACGGCGCCACCGCCAACATGAACGTCGACCGCAGCTTCCTGGTCGGTGACGTGGTGGTCGAAGACGGCAGCACCGCCAGGTTGCAGCTCAACAATGGCTCCTGGCTCACCGGCAAACTGCAGAACGTCGCCGAGTTGAGCGTCAATTCAGCGTCCCACTGGATGCTGGTGGATGACAGTTCAGTCGGCGACCTGATCATGGGCGGCGGCACCGTGCACTTTGGCGGCGCCGATGAGTTCTTCCAGTTGGACGTCAACAGCCTGTCGGGTGACGGCAGCTATGTGATGCACACCGACTTCAGCACCGGCCAGACCGACTTGCTCAACGTCAACGGGGTTGCCACGGGCAACCACAGCCTGCTGTTGGCGGCGACCGGCTCCGAGTTGGCGAGTGCCTTGCCGATTCGTGTGGTGCACACCGAAGGTGGCGATGCGCACTTCTCGCTGGACGGCGACACCGTGGATGTGGGCGCCTATTCCTACGGGCTGAAGAAGGAAGACACCGACTGGTACCTCGACCCTAACCGTCGTGGCACCAGCAACAGCACCAAAACCGTGATGGCGTTGTTCAACACGGCCCCCACCGTGCTGTACGGCGAGATGTCCCTGCTGCGTACCCGCATGGGTGAACTGCGTTTCAGCGACGGCCAGAGCAACGGGTTCTGGATGCGTGGCTACGGCAACAAATACGAGGTAGCCGGGAACAAGGACGGTGGTGGCTACACGCAAAACCAGCGTGGCCTGAGCCTGGGGGCCGATGCGCCATTGTCGGGCGGAGATGGCCAGTGGATGGCCGGTGTCATGGCGGGTCACAGCACGTCCGACATCAGCGCCAACACTTCCGGCAGCGGCAAGGTCAACAGCTACTACCTGGGGGGGTATGCCACCTGGATCGACGACGAGAGCGGGCTGTACTTCGACGGCGTGGTCAAGCTCAACCGCTTGCACAACGAGGTCAACGTGACCATGAGCGACGGCAAGCGTGCCAAGGGCAACTACACGCAGAATGCCGTGAGCGCATCGGCGGAAGTCGGCCGGCATATCAAGCTCGACGATGGTTACTTTGTAGAACCGTACTCGCAACTGAGCACAGCGATTATCCAGGCGCAAAGTTACGAGCTGGACAATGGCCTGCAGGCCAAGGGTGATCGCACCGCCTCCGTGGTGGGCAAGCTCGGCGTGACAGGTGGCAAGAATATCCAGCTGGAGAGCGGCGGGGTGCTGCAGCCCTACCTGCGTACAGCGTTGGCCCATGAGTTCAACCACAGCAACAAGGTCAAGGTGAACGACCAGCGCTTCAACAACGATGTGTTCGGTTCGCGTATTGAAGTGGCAGCGGGCGTGGCGATGTCGGTGTCGAAGAACGTCAAGCTGCACGCTGATATTGAACATGCCCAGGGCAAGAAGGTGGATCAGCCGTGGGGGGTTAATGTGGGAGTGCGTTACGACTTCTAGGAAACAGGGGTAAAGAAAAAAGGAAGCCGAGGCTTCCTTTTTTTGTGGGGTTACGTATCTTGATTTTTTAATAGGGAGTCATACACCACGCCGACATGTTGTAATGCCCGCGCACAGCCACCCAGTATAGCGGTCCGGTTCCTATCGTTATGAAGTTGTACCAACCACCATTGAATGAACAAAGTCCATACTCTCTGAGTCTTGGAGGAGGGTTGTATATAGAGCTTAACGCGGAAATTATCGATCCATTTCCGCTGTTGCCTATTACAAGTGGGCGTCCTCCTATTGAGTTCATCCAGTTAATAGCAGCAGTAGGAGACTGGTGTGTTTCATTGACTTGTAGTTGGAAGATGTTAGAGACAACGACCGTATAGGACCGCGAAATATTATTTCTGTCTCTCGCGGTGATCGTGGCCGTACCATTACGATTGCCTGTTACTTTTCCCGTGGTTGAGTGTACTGAAGCAATAGTAGGTGCGCTGGAGGCATAGGAATAAGAACCAACCCCTCCGCTGGCTACTCGTGTCTGCGTATTGCCCGCCCAATCCCTCCCGGTTGCGGGCCAGTTGGTGAGCACCCTTGTACCGTTCAAGTTCATTTGACTCTGATCAATCCTCAGCGAAGTGATTACCGTATAGGTCGCAGTGGGGAACGTAATGGCCGTGGATTCAACGCTGCTGCCATCAAACGTTACCTTGCACGTTACGGTGATGATGCTGTTGTTAGGCAGCCCGTCCAGCCATGTGCGCAGTACCGCCTTGTTCACCAAGCCGGTCGATACTTCTCCCGCCAGCAGGCTGTAGTTTGTCAGCACATTCAACGGCGCGCTGCCCGCCCTGGTCAGTTGCACCCAGACCTTCTGGCCCGTTTCGGCCAAAGGCCAAGGGGCAACACTCAAGGTGGCATTGGTGCTGAAGTTATTGAGGTTCAACTCACCGCCTGTAGGGACGCCATTGATCAGCGGCCGAGGCAGCGCCGAGGACGGAACACGGTTGACGGTCAGCTTCTGTGTTTCTGACGGGACAGTAGTCGTCCCTATCGTCGCCATATAACGGAGCTCAATCAATTTGCCCGCGCTGTTGGCGAGGATGTCCCGGCTGATCTGAAAGTCGACGCGCTTATTGGTGTTACCGTTCTGCGCCGGGATGGTCGCCATGGTGCCGTTCGGGTAAATCCACTCGAGGGCGATGCGGTGGGCCGCGGTCATTTCGTTATAGGCCACCGCCACATAGGCGTTGTTCTGCCAGTCCTGTGGGTCGATGGTCAAGGTCGCGCCTTGCAGATTGGCAAAGGCCGGGCGCGGCAACGTGGCGGGGATCGACTGGATAATATGCTCGCGCACACCAAACAGTACTGCGGTGTTTTTATCAGTGCTTTCGGCCAGGCTGACCCAGAAGCGAATGGTCAGGTGCGACTCATTTTTGAGGCCTTGCAGCTCCGCCAACGGTATGGGTTGCGAGACACCCAGGGTGGCGCTTTCTCCAACGGGGGCGGCGATAAAAGTGTCCAGGTTGAACGCACTGCCGTCGGTGTTGGTACCCGTGTATTGCAGCCACATGAACTGCTCTTCAAAGGCCAAAGGCCAGGCCGCCACACGGATGCGGGCTTGAGCGACGAGCTCGTTCGTCGGCAGGATCACGCTGTTGCCGACCCCGTCGATGGTTGGTGTGGGTAACCCACTCAACGGCAGCAGGTCCAGGTTCAGAATATCCGAGTCATGGGGAAACCCGCTGCGGGTAAAACTGTATTGCACACTGATGCGGTTACGCTCGTTGCGAATGCCCTTGGCAATGGTACGGGCCTCTATCGGCACGCTAACTTCATTGGTGTCGGGGTTGCCCCAACCCGTTTCGACGGTGCTGCCCAGCAGATCGGCCGTCACCCATTTCACCGAAAACGATTCGCTCTCGCGCATGCGCCGGTATTTCACCAGCACCGTTGCTCCCGATTGAGCCGCCAGCGGGTCAAGCCGGTCAGGGTACTGCTCGGCTTCCACGACTTCAGGCGCATCCAGTTCCACGCCACGGCCCACGGTCAGGAGGGTTGTAAACGAGCGCAAGGTGAGTTTCGGCAGCGGGGTTTCGCGTTCCAAGCTGTAGGTGATGCGCAGTTGGCCATCGAAGTTGTTATCCAGCACTGCACGGCTGACCTGCAGTACCAGTGGCTGGCCCTGTGTCGCACCGTTGATCGTCACCGAACCGCTGGCGGAACCGCCTGTGCCCGTGCCCACAATGTTCCATTGGATATGGTCGCGGCTCCTGGTTGCCGTATAGGGTAGCGTCAGCAGCACGCTGTCGCCCACTACGTCAACCGGGTCAACGTTGTCGTCAATCGCGCCCTGCAGGGTGGGGGCAGGCATGGTTTCGAGGCGTTCGTCGATGCGTACTGTCAGCACCCGTGATTTGCGTTCAATCAGCGCACCGTAGGCATGCAACTGGGCATCCGCGCCGTCGTCGACAAGGTAATACACTGCGACGTCACCCAGCCCCTTGAATTGTTGAAGCGCTTCACTGGGCACGCGGCGAGTGCCGCCCTGGTCTCCGGCCAGTTGCGGGTCGGAATAGCGAATTCCACCGCCCCCTGGAACAATTTGCTCGATGACCAGGGTTTCCAGCGAGTCGTAGGCGTGGGGCTGGTAGGACGGGATGCTGATAAAGGCATCATCGTCCGGGTTGATCAGGCCCAACTCGCTCGGGGTCACGGTCACTGCCGGCATCGAGGTCGGTGTACCCACCACCGTCACGGTGACACTGCCAGACTGCCCGAGGTGGCCACCGGTGGCGGTGTGCCAGACGAATGAAGCCCTGAACGAGCCGCCGATGACGCGCTCGATCAAATCGCGGTCCACCGGGAAGATCTCTTCCCGACCGTTCCTGACTTCGACAGGATCAAGCACCAGTTCTTCGATCGTGCCGTCCGCCAGCGTGGCCGTCAGGGTAATCGTGACCTGATTTGGGGGCAGCGGGGCCGGTGTCACCCGTGGGGTCTGCAACAGGATTTCGAACAGTGAATTACTTTGCGTGTCGTAATCGATTTGCCGGCTTTCCGCGTCATCCACCAGGAAAAACGGCGCGCTCATCAAGCTGGGGTCCAGTTCGGCGACCAGTCCATACGGCTTGGAGTACTGGTATTTTTCCCCTGAGTAATTCTGAACCACATCGAACACCCTGAAGCGCAGGGTGAGTGCGCCGTTGAGGCCGCCCTTGAGAATATTTTCCTTGCTGATAAATACCCTGATCGGCTGGATACCGCCAGCCTCGGCGGCCGTGACCAGGTGCCTGATCTCAATTCCGTCCCAATAGAACTCAATGGTGTCGTTCTTGCGCACGTTCGGATAGGGCGCAATCACGGCGTATAACCCGCGACTGATCGTGTCCATGTTGATCGTGCTGCTTTCGGGCAAACCGTCGACACTCAGGCTGAGTTTACTGTGCCATTTGTCGTCACCATTGTTCTCAATCCCGCCGGGACGGGTGGTCTTGATCAATATGCTTTGCGGCGGCGAGGTGCTTTCCTGGCCGCTGCCTGCGCGCACTACCCGCGCGCGCACTTGAACTTCACCTTCAGGCATGCGTTCGGCGATGACGTACATGCCATAACGATCCTGGTCCATCTCGACGACACCAGATACCTGAAGATCGTTATTGAGGTACAACTCAAAGGCGTCGAAGATGGCCCAGGTGTGCCATTTTTCCAGGACGAAATACGCATAGGGCTGAACATGCCGAATGCCCAGGCCATAGGCGTAAGGTTCATCGGGATACCGGTCAAGCGAGACCGGCGGGAACGCCGAATAGGGTGGGGCCAGGTCTTCAGCCGTGATCACCGGCAGGGGCGCGGGCTCAAGGAGGGCCAGGGGGCTGTCGGAAACAGGTACACCTGGGTCGTCAATGACCGAGGCATTGTCATCGGGGTCGATCGGTTGGTTGGGCATGCTGACCACTCCTTGCTGGAAGTCACGCACAGCGCTGGCTGTGCATATAGGCAAGGGAAATCAAACACCCGCAGCCCCGATAGCGGATAGCTGTGAAAACTGACAGTGCCGACGAACGGTTGTGTCTACACCCAGACGCTCAGCCAGCTTGAGACCAGCAACAACACCGCCATGCAGCGGTTGAACCGTTGCATGGCCTTGGGCGAGCGAAACACCCGGCTGCTTCCAACCCCCAGCAATGCCCACGCGCCGAGGCATGGCAAGGCGATCACAAAGAACGCCAGCGACAGGTACAGCACATGGCTCTGGCGTTCATCGCCATCGCCGGCAAACACGCTCACCACCGCCAGGGCCATCATCCAGGTCTTGGGGTTGACCAGTTGCAGGCTGGCGGCGCCGGCCAGGCCCAGGGGTTTTTGCACGGCAGCCGGGTCGATTGACTCGGCGGGGGCGCTGAAAATCTGCCAGGAAAGGTAGCTGAGCCAGGCGACCCCCAGCCATTGCATCGCTGCCTGCACCCGGGGCCAGTGCGCCAGCGACTGGCCAACGCCGGAGCCTACCAGCAGCACAATCCCCGCCGCCCCCGCGCATGCGCCCAGCACGATAGGCAGTGCGGCTTTGAAGCCATACCGTGCGCTGTTACTCAGCACCAGGATATTGGTGGGGCCAGGGGTGATGGAGGCTACAAAAGCGAATAAAAGGAAGGGCAAGAGGGTAGGGAACATGGTGGGGCGACTCCGTAAGTGGGGCGATGGAGTCGATGGTTGCAGGGGCGTGGTGGCGTGTCTGGAAGGTTTGAGCAGGGGCGTGCGGACACGGGGAGGGGATAGTGGCGGGAGAGTTATAGGGGACAAAAAAAGGGACAAGTCCATGGTTTAGATGCACCTGTCCCGGTTATACCTCGGTTAGTTAATTAATAACGCATGACGTAGAGTCCTTGCGAGTCACGGCTGGTGAAATAAGCTTTTGAACCGTTTGGTAGTACTGCAATAGCGGCAGAATCAAACTCAATATCCACGGGTACAGTCGCTATAAGCCTGTCCGTATTTGTGTCAAATATGTTGAAGGCCCTGTACCCTGCCGTATAGGCATGAGGAAGTACCGGGTTGACTGCAACCGACGTTCCCGATCCCGCCTCAATCACGGTCACCAAGCTGTTGGTGTTGGTGTTTATTATCCCCAAGCCATCACCTCTCGCAAAATAGAGGCGAGGGGTGTTGGTACTTAAAGCCATCGGCCCGCGCGTTCCCTGAATGACAGTCACAACACTATTGTTTGCAGTATTGATAACAGTCGTATCAACCGGGTTGAAGCCGCCGCCATAGGTCGTCAGATAGGCGCGCGTATTATTAGGTGAGCGGGCGATGAAGTAAGACTGACCCGCTATTTGAGCTATCCGATTGCCGGTGGCGGCGTCGTAAGTATAAGCACCGCTCCTCGCAGTGACATATAGCCGAGTGCCTGCAGTATTGATCGCCATGTCCACTATATGTTCATTTCCGGTGGCATAGGTCGCAACTCTGGCGAAGGAGGTTGTACTGATTACCGCTATACCGATGTAGATTAGGTCCAAGTAGAGTCTTGATCCGTCCGGGTGAATTGCAAGGTGCCCACTGGACTGAATGTCATACGAAGCCGAGTGAATAATGGCGTCCGTTGCTGTGTCGATAACGTAAATCGCAGTTCTACCACCCCCGCCAACAGCGACATAAACGCGGCGCCCGTCAGGGCTGACGACGACCCCGTTTGATGAGTGGAGGAGGATAGGAATAAATTTGACCTCCGCTAGCCATGTCACGGTATAGGTACTTTGCAGGAGCGGGATGGCTTTTGACTCATCGTCACTGCCGTCATACGTCACTTTGCAGGTCACCGTGAACGTAGTGTTTTTCCCCAGGCTTGCCAGCCAGCTGCGGGAGACAGCTTGGTTGGTGATGCCGTTGGCCGCTTGAGCAGCAGTAATGGCGTGTGCCCTCAGCACCGACAAAGGTTCTACACCTGCCGCCTCCAGCGTGATCCATACACGTTGACCTTGCTTGCTCAATTCCCATTTGGCTATAGAGGCGTGTGCATCCCCGGTGAACGCCTGGAGGTCCAGGGTTGTGCCGCTGTTCATGTTATTGATTCGCGGTTGTGGCGGTCTTCCCGCCGGGATCCTGGCCACTGTCAATACCTGCGTTTCTGAAGGCACCGGGCTGCCATTGATGGTGGCGACATAGCGCAACTCAATGGTTTTGCCGACGCTGTCTGCCAGCACTTCATTGGTAATGACGAAATCCACACGACCGCCGTCCAGGCCGTCCTTGGCGCCAATATCCGCAACACCGCCATCCGGGAAAATCCATTGCAACTGGATGGAATGGCTTGGATTCATGCCGCCATACGCCACCGTGACACTGGCGTTGTCTACGTGGTCCAGCGGCTGAATGGTCAGCGTTGCCCCGGGCTGGTCGTTGAACCGTGGGTGCGGCAGCACGGCGGGCAGGGTTTGCACACGGTGTTCACGCACGCCAAACAGCACGGCGGTGTTCTTGTCGGGGCTTTCTGCCAGGCTGACCCAGAAGCGGATGGTCAGGTGCGAGCCATCCATCAAGCGCTGCAGTTTGTCCACTGGCGCGGGTGGCGAGATACCGTTGGCGGCACCGTTTTCGGTGACCAGGTTGGCGGTGTAGGTGTCCTCGCGGTACGGGCTGCCGTCGGCAAACGTGCCCTCCCAACTCATCCACATAAACTGCCCGGCATCGATAAACGGCCAGACGGATACACGGGCGCGGGCCTGGTCATTGAGTTTCGACAGGTCGAGCAGGGTGCTGTCGCCAATGCCGTCGATCGTCGGTGTGGGCAGCCCGGTGAGGGGAAGCAGGTGCAGGTCGACAGTGTCCGAAGGGTACGGAAAGGCGCCACGGTTGAAGTGGTATTGCACGCTGATCTGGTTGCCACCGGGGCGAATACCCCTGGCGATGGTGCGCGCCGGGATGGTCACGAATACTTCGTTGGTGGACGGGTTGCCCAGGGTGTACTCGGTGGCACTGCCCAGCCCGTCGCGGCTCAACCAGTCGACCTTGATCTGGTCGGTGGCCTGCATCGGCCGGTATCTCACGATGACCTTGGCGCCGCTCAATGCGGCCAGGGGGTTGAGTGCGTCGGGGAACAGGGTGGCGCCGTCGATAACCGGACGGTCCAGTTGCACGCCGCGGCCCACGGTCAGGTTGAGCACCTCGGAGCGCAATACCAGGCGTGGCGGGCCGCTGCGTTCGAGGCTATAGGTAATGCGCAGGCTGCCATTATTGTTGTTGTCGAGGATCGCCCGGCTCACCGGGAAAACCAGGGGCTTGCCTGCCGTGCCGCCGTTGATGCGCACAACGCCACTGGCCGAGCCGTCAAGGCCGGAGCCGATGGCGTTCTAGTGGATCAGGTCACCTTCTTCGGTCTGCCCGTGCGGGGCGGGCAAGGTCAGGGGCAGGGTCAGCAGCAAAGTGGGCGTGGTCACATGGCTGGGGTCGATGTTGTTGCCCAGGGCGCCTTCCAGGTGTGCAGTCGGCATGTTGCCGATGCGCTCACCCACGTGGGCGAACAGCTCGCGAGACTTGCGAATGGTCAATGCGTTGCCGTCCAGGACGTGTCCGGCGCCATCGTTGACCAGGTAATAAAATGCGATGTCGCCCACGCCTTCAAACTGTTTCAGGTGCTCTTTGCTGACGTAGCGCGTGCCGCCCTGGGCGCCCGCCAGTTGTTCTTCCTCGTAGTCTTCGCCGCCGCCGCCCGGGCGGATATGTTCAATCACCAGGGTTTCCAGCCAGTCCGGGTTGTGGGGTTCGTAGAAGGGGATCTGCACGGTGATGTCCTGATCGGGCTCGATCAGCCCCACCTCGATCGGTGCGACCGTCACTGCCGGCATCGCCACCGGCGTGCCCACCACGCTGACGGAGGTACTGCCGGATTGCTCCACGCGGCCGTCGTTTTTCAGCCACTGGAACGAGACCCGGAAGGACCCGCCCACCAGTTGTTCGATAATCTCGCGGTCGACGGTGACAAATTCAACGCTGAGGTTTCTGTCCACCACCGGGGCCAAGGGGAACACCTGGGTCGAACCGTCGCCCAGGGTACCGAACAAGGTCACCGCCAATTGGTGCCGCGGCAGGGGCGCCGGGGTTTGCCGAGGCACCGTCACCAGCACTTCGAAGGTTGCCTCGCTCTGGGTATCGAAGTCGATCTGGGTCGCCTCTTCGCCATCCACCAGGAAGATCGGTGCAGAAAGCAGGTTCGGATCCAGCTCGCTGTCCAGGAAGTAGGGTTTGGAATACTGGTATTTATCCCCGGAGAAGTTTTGCACCACGTCCGAGACCCGAAACCGCAGGGTCAGCTTGCCGAAATGCCCCCCCCTGCAAAATGATGTCCCTGGAGACAAAGACGCGAATCGGCCCTGAACCCGCGACTTCGGCCGGGCTGACGATATGCGTGACTAAAACCCCATCCCACGACAGCTCGATCTGGTCATTCTGGCGCAGGTTTTCATAGCGCTGGATCAGGCACCAGACCCCGCTGTTGGCATTATCTATATTAACGGTGGAGCCCTCAGGCAGGCCTTCCACCGTCATCACCAAGCCCGGGTGCCATTTGCTGCCGGGGTCGTTATCGCGGCCACCGGGGCGGGTGGTCTTGATCAGGATGGTTTGCAGCGGCGACGTACTCTCCTGGCCGCTGCCGGCCCGCACTACGCGGCCGTATATCTGGACGTCGCCTTCGGGGATGAATTCTTCGGGGACGAACAAGTCGTAACGGTCCCGGTCTTCAAGCGCAATATCGGCGGCGACTGCATTGACCAGGTCGTTGAGGTAGAGGGCGTAGAAGTCGTAATTGAAGTTGAACCAGCGTTCGAAGGTCCACTGGGCAAAGGGGCGCACGTGGCGGATGCCCAGGCCGTAGACCCCTCTTTCAGGATACAGCGTGGCATCCAGCGGGACCGACGGATAGGCTGACTTGGGCGGGTCGAGGTCTTCGACGCGGCGCGACGCCAGGCCTGACGATGGGTTATGCAGCACGAGGGCGTTGCCGGGCGGGTTGTTGTCGCCCAGCGGCGCATTATCCGGGGCTATGGGAAAATTGGGCATGGACAGGCTTCCTTGAATGAGGCGCGGCCCTGAGTGGCCGACTGCTGACAAGGAGATCAAACACCTATCGGGGGGCGTGGCGAACCTGTGAGAATTGACAGTGCCGACGAGTGGTGGTGGCGCAGCTAGCGCTGCAAAACGCTTGAACACCGCTTGCGATACGCCGCCGGCGTCAGGCCATACGCCCTCACGAACCAGCGCCCCAGGTGACTCTGGTCGGCAAAGCCCAGGGCAATCGCTACGTCGGCGGGTTGCTTGCCGTTGGCCAGCCAATGCCGGGCGCGGGCCAGGCGCAGTTGCACCAGGTAGGCATGGGGTGGCAGGCCGAAGGCGCTCTTGAAGGCGCGGGTAAGGCGAAAGCGATCGACGCCGCAGGCCAGCGCCAGTTCATCCATACCCACATCTTGCTGCAGGTGCGCATGCAGGTATTCCCGGGCCTTGTGCGCCACCCGTGGCAGGCGAGGGTCTTCATGGTAGCGGGTGCGCCAGTGCAGTTGCGCAGTGAGGCGTTCGAGCAGTTGGTCCATCGCCTGTTGCCGCACGATGCGCAGCTCACCTCCGTGCAAGGTCTGGAAGGCCCGGCTGGTGGCCAGGGCCAGGCGCGGGTCGCTGGCCAGGGTGCTGGCAAACCCCAGCTGGCTGTCGAGCGGCGCTTCTTCGAACACTGCGCTGACTTCCCGCGCCAACCACTGCGGGTCGAGGTAAAGCATGTGGTAGGTAAAACCGTCCGCCGTGGGCGCGTCGCCGTCGTGCAGCTCGCCGGGCTCCACCAGGAACACCTGGCCGGGCACGCTGTTATGGCGGGTGCGCCGGCAGTTGAACTGCTGCACACCTTGTTCCGTGACGCCCACCAGGTAGCTGTCGTGCCAGTGCGGGTCGTAGGCGTGGCCCTCGAAATGCGCGCGCAGGGTCTCGATGCCGGTGTCGGCGTCCTGAGCCAGGTCGATCCAGTTGTGGGCGGCCATAAAATACCTATGGGGTAAAACACTGCAAGAGCGAACAAGCTCGCTCCTGCAGGGGCTTAGCGTCTAGAAGGTTTGTGCAGCTTCATCCAAACAATCCGGCGGCGATGTTGATCGAGAACCCCAGGATCGCCGTGTTGAACAGAAACCCGATCAACGATTGCCCCAGCACCACCTTGCGCATGGTACGCGTGGCAACCCCGACATCCGCCGTTTGCACCGCCACGCCGATGGTGAACGAGAAGTACAGGAAGTCCCAGTAATTGGGCGTGCGTAAATCCTCGGCAAAGCGCAGTGCCGGCTCGGGGCCGTCCCAGGTGTAATACAGGCGCGCATAGTGCACGCTGAAAATCACCCCGATCAGCAGCCATGAGCCAACCACCGTCAGGCCGGTGAAGCCGTAATGCAACAGGCGCTGGCTATCGCTCAGGTCCTTGGTGCCCACCAGGTTCAGGGTGATGGTCGCCAGGCTGGCAATCGCTGCGATGCACACCATGAACAACACCAGGCCGGCGTTTTCGTCCTCGATCTCGGCGATGCGTTTTACGTCGTCGGCGCGGGAGTGGCTGGTGAGCCACAGCATCAGCACCAGGTAGGTCCAGACCCCGGCGTTCCAGCCGATGAGGATTTTGCTGATGATCGTGTCGGCGGGAGCCAGGAGCCCCACCGCCAGGCCCAGGACGGCGGCGGAGGACAGGCGAGGGTGGGTGCGTGCGAGGAAGGGCATGGCGCTCACAAATCAGGGATGTGTAAGCACCATAGCGCATTTATTACGTGTGGCGCTTGCGCACCAGCTTCATGACCACGACGAAGAACACCGGCACAAACACCACCGCCAGCGTCGCGGTAATCATGCCGCCGATCACCCCGGTACCGATGGCCTGCTGGCTGGCCGAGCTGGCGCCCGTGGCAATCGCCAACGGCACCACGCCGAGGATGAACGCCAGGGAGGTCATGATGATCGGCCGCAGGCGCAGGCGTGCGGCTTTCAACGTGGCGTCGATCAGGTCTTCACCCTGGTCATACAGGTCCTTGGCAAACTCGATGATCAGGATCGCGTTCTTCGCCGACAGCCCAATGATAGTAATCAGGCCGACCTTGAAGAACACATCGTTGGGCATCCCGCGCAAGCTTACGGCCAATACCGCGCCGAGCACGCCGAGGGGCACCACCAGCAGCACCGAGGTCGGAATCGACCAGCTCTCATACAGCGCCGCCAGGCACAGGAACACGATCAGCAGCGACAAACCGAGCAGCAGCGGTGCCTGGGAGCCGGACAAGCGTTCCTGCAACGACAGGCCAGTCCATTCCTGGCCCAGGCCGGCGGGCAGTTGGCTGACCAGGCGCTGGATTTCCTCCATCGCCTCGCCGGTACTGTGGCCCGGTGCCGATTCACCGGAAATCGCGATGGCCGGGTAGCCGTTGTAGCGGGTCAACTGGGCGGGGCCCTGAATCCAGCGCGCCTCGACGAAGGCCGACAGCGGCACCATCTTCCCGGCATTGTTGCGCACATGGATCTTCATCAGGTCGGCCACCTGGCTGCGCTGATCACCTTCGGCCTGCACCACCACCCGCTGCATGCGGCCCTGGTTGGGGAAGTCGTTGATATAGGCCGAACCGATGGCCGAGGACAGCACATTGCCGATATCGGCAAAGGAAATGCCCAGGGCATTGGCTTGCTTGCGGTCCACCTCAAGCTGTACTTGCGGAGCTTCGGCCAGGGCGCTTTCACGCACGTTGGCCAGGATCGGGCTTTTCTCGGCAGCGGCCAGCAGTTCGGTGCGGGCCTCCATCAACGCGGCATGGCCGACGCCACCACGGTCCTGCAGGCGGAACTCGAAACCACTGGAGGTGCCCAGGCCATCCACCGGCGGTGGCAGGATTGCATAGGCAATCGCGTCCTTCAGCTCACTGAAAGCCGCGTTGGCACGGTCCGCAATGGCCGCGGCGGAATCCTTGCTGCTGCGCTCCGACCAGTCCTTGAGCGTGGTAAACGCCAGCGCGGCGTTCTGCCCCGAACCGGAGAAGCTGAAACCCATGATCATCGTGGTATCGCCCACGCCCGGCTCGCCGGCGTTGTGTGCCTCGATCTGCTCGGCGACCTGCACCGTGCGGTTTTTGCTGGCACCCGGCGGCAGCTGGATATCGGTGATGGTGTAGCCCTGGTCTTCCACCGGCAGGAAGGAGGAGGGCAGGCGGGCGAACAGCACCCCAAGCCCCACCACCAGCACCAGATAGATCAACAGGTAACGCCCGCTGCGCTTGAGGGCGTAGGCCACCCAGCCTTCATAGCGGTCGGTGAACTGCTCGAAGCGCCGGTTGAACCAGCCGAAGAACCCGCCTTTCTCATGGTGCTCGCCCTTGGCAATCGGCTTGAGCAAGGTCGCGCACAGGGCTGGGGTCAAGGTCAGGGCGAGGAATGCCGAAAACAGGATCGAGGTGGCCATCGACAACGAGAACTGCTGATAGATCACGCCTACCGAACCCGGCATGAACGCCATCGGCAGGAACACCGCCACCAGCACCAGCGTGATGCCGACAATCGCCCCGGTAATCTGGCCCATTGCCTTGCGGGTGGCCTCCTTGGGCGACAGGCCCTCGGTGACCATGATCCGCTCGACGTTCTCTACCACCACAATCGCATCGTCCACCAAAATGCCGATGGCCAATACCATGCCGAACATGGTCAGCACGTTGATCGAGAAACCCAGCAACAGCATCGTCGCAAAGGTGCCCATCAGCGCGATGGGCACTACCAGCGTCGGGATCAATGTGTAGCGGATGTTTTGCAGGAACAGGAACATCACCGCAAACACCAGCAACATCGCTTCGCCCAGGGTGTACACCACCTTGGTGATCGAGACCTTCACGAACGGCGAGGTGTCGTACGGAATTTTGTATTCGACGTTGGCCGGGAAGTAGCGCGCCAGTTCGTCCATCTTCGCCCGCACCAGGGTCGCGGTGCTCAAGGCGTTGGCGCCGGGCGACAGCTGCACGCTGACGGCAGTGGACGGCTTACCGTTCAGGCGGGTGGAGAACTGGTATTCCTGGCTGCCGATTTCCACCCGCGCCACGTCACCGACGCGCACGGTGGAACCGTCCGGGTTGGCCTTGAGCACGATGTCGGCAAATTCGGCCGGGGTCGACAGTTGGCCTTTCACCAGGATCGACGCGGTGATCTCCTGGGTCTTGGTGCCCGGCAAATCGCCGATGCTGCCGGCCGACACTTGGGCGTTCTGCGCCGCAATCGCCGCGTTGACGTCGGCCGGGGTCAGGTTGAAGCCGATCAGCTTCTGCGGGTCGATCCAGATGCGCATTGCGCGTTCGGCGCCGTACAGCTGGGCCTTGCCCACACCGTCCAGGCGCTTGAGTTCGTTCATCACGTTGCGCGCCAGGTAATCGCTGAGCGCTACGTCATCGAGCTTGCCGTCGCTGGAGGTCAGGGTCACCAGCAGCAGGAAGCCGGCGGAGACTTTCTCCACTTGCAAGCCTTGCTGCGTCACGGCTTGGGGCAGGCGCGGCTCCACCGCCTTGAGACGGTTTTGCACGTCAACCTGGGCCATCTCCGGGTCGGTGCCCGGCTGAAAGGTGGCGGTGATGGTGGCCGAACCGAGGCTGCTCTGGGATTCGAAATACAGCAGGTGATCGGCGCCGTTAAGCTCCTGCTCGATCAGGCTGACCACGCTTTCGTCCAGGGTTTGCGCGGAGGCACCCGGGTACACCGCATAGATCTCGACTTTCGGCGGCGCGACGTTGGGGTACTGCGCCACCGGCAACTGCGGGATGGCGAGGGCGCCGGCCAGCAGGATAAACAGGGCGACCACCCAGGCGAAGATCGGGCGGTCAATAAAGAACTGCGGCATGTTTAACGATCCTTATTGGCCGGATGCCTGGGCGATGGGCGCGGGGCTGTCGTCGACCTGGACTTTCTCGCCAGGGCGGGCGTGTTGCAGGCCTTCGACGACGATACGGTCACCGGCCTTGAGGCCGCTGTTGACCACCCAGCGGTCATTGACCACCGAACCCAGTTCTACCGGCTGCTGGCTCACGGTTTGCTCGGCGTCCAGCAGCAACACCATCGGGATCCCGGCGCTGTCGCGGGTGATCGCCCGTTGCGGCACGCTGATCCCTTGCTGGTCCACGGCTTGCTCCAGGCGCACGCGGATAAAGCTGCCGGGCAGCAGGTCGAGGTCCGGGTTGGGGAACTCGCTGCGCAAGATGATCTGCCCGGTGCCCGGGTCGACGCTGATCTCGGCGAACAGCAACTTGCCCGGCAGCGGATACAGGCTGCCGTCATCCTGGATCAGCGTGGCCTTGGCCTGGTCCTGGCCGACTTGCTTCAAGTGCCCGGCGCGAAAGGCCCGGCGCAGGTCGTTCAGCTCGCGGGTGGATTGGGTCAGGTCGGCGTGGATCGGGTCCAGTTGCTGGATCAGCGCCATCGGTGTGGCTTCGTTCTGGCCCACCAGCGCACCTTCGGTCACCAGCGCACGGCCAATCCGACCGGAAATCGGCGCAGTCACGGTGGCATAACCCAGGTTCAATTTGGCGCGCTGCACGGCGGCCTGGTTGGCGGCCACATCGGCGGCGGTTTGCCGGGCGGCGGCGCGGGCGTTGTCGTATTCCTGGCCGCTGATGGCGTTGCCTTCCACCAGTTGGCTGTAGCGCTGCTCTTGCAAGCGCGCCTGGAATGCATTGGCCTCGGCCTTGCGCAGGCTGGCCTGGGCGCTGTCGAGGTCGGCCTTGAACGGCGCCGGGTCAATCCGGAACAGCACATCGCCCTGTTTGACGTCATGGCCTTCCTTGAACACCCGTTGCAACACCACGCCGGCCACCCGGGCGCGCACTTCGGCGATGCGTGGCGCGGCAATCCGTCCGCTCAACTCGCTGGTGATGGACAGGGGCTTGGCTTCCAGGGTTTCGATCCGCACCTTGGCCAGCGGCGCCTCGGCGGCGTCGTCCGCCGACTTGCCACACGCGCTCAACGCCAGTGTCAGGGCCAACAGGCAAAACGGCGCAAACAGATTCTTCGACATGCTCATATCCCAATATTGACTGGCGCATCCTACGGGCGCCCCCGCCACAGTGCTGTGAAGCTCTGTAGGTGGTGTGTGAAGAAATGTAAGGTGCGACCCACAGATGCACGCGGGCGTATATCCTTCATAACCGCCGAACCTTACACGATCTTCCTGACACCGAAGATCAAATGTGGGAGCGGGCTTGCTCGCGAAGGCGGTGTGTCAGTCGCCGTGTGCGTTAACTGAAACACCTCTTTCGCGAGCAAGCCCGCTCCCACATTGGATTTGCGTACTACTCAGAAATTGTATTATTTGGAAATACCATGCCCAACATTCTTCTGGTGGAAGACGACGCCGCGCTCTCCGAATTGATCGCCAGTTACCTGGAACGCAACGGCTATCACGTCAGTGTGCTCAGCCGTGGCGACCACGTGCGTGAGCGTGCGCGGCTCAACCCACCGGACCTGGTGATTCTCGACCTGATGCTGCCGGGCCTCGACGGCCTGCAGGTCTGCCGGTTGCTGCGGGCCGACTCGGCCACGCTGCCGATCCTGATGCTCACCGCCCGCGACGACAGCCATGACCAGGTGTTGGGCCTGGAAATGGGCGCCGACGACTACGTCACCAAACCCTGCGAGCCGCGGGTATTGCTGGCGCGGGTGCGAACCTTGCTGCGCCGCAGCAGCCTCACCGAACCCCAGGTGGCCAACGACCAGATCCTGATGGGCAACCTGTGCATCGACCTGTCGGAACGCACCGTGACCTGGCGCGGCCAGCCGGTTGAGCTGTCCAGCGGTGAATACAACCTGCTGGTGGTGCTGGCCCGGCACGCCGGCGAAGTGCTCAGCCGCGACCAGATCCTGCAACGCCTGCGCGGCATCGAGTTCAACGGCACCGACCGTTCGGTGGACGTGGCGATTTCCAAGCTGCGGCGCAAGTTCGACGACCACGCGGGCGAGGCGCGCAAGATCAAGACGGTGTGGGGCAAGGGCTACCTGTTCAGCCGTTCCGAGTGGGAATGCTGAGCCATGTTTCGCGTCCTGATTCGGCTGTACCTGATCACCATCGTCACCTTCGCCGCCGCGATTTACCTGGTGCCCCGGGCGGTGATCCAGCTGTTTGAACACCGTTACATGAACTACAACATCGAGCAGTCCCGAGGCATGCAGAGCCTGATCGTCAAGGAGTATCGACGGGTGCCGATGGAGCAGTGGGCCAATGTCACCGTGCGACTGTCGGCGGATTTCGCGCCGCTGAAGGTGCAACTGCTGCGTATCCAGGACGCCAGCTACACCCCTGAAGAACAGCGCCTGCTGGAAAAAGACCAGATGGTGATTCGCCTGGGCGAGTGGGGCTGGGCGGACGACGTCAGCTCGGCCCTGGACGACCAGTTGGTGGTCAAGGTCTCGGTACCGCCGGACCCGCTGGACATGAACCTGCTGTACTGGAGCATGAACGTGCTGATCGGCGCGGCGCTGCTGGCATGCCTGCTGTTCTGGCTGCGGCCCCACTGGCGCGACCTGGAGCGCCTGAAAAGCACCGCCGCGCAACTCGGCCAGGGCAACCTTGCGGCCCGCACAAAAATCCCGCCCAGCTCCAACATCGGCAGCCTGGCGGCGGTGTTCGACACCATGGCCAACGACATCGAACAGCTGCTCAACCAGCAACGTGATTTGCTCAATGCGGTCTCCCATGAACTGCGTACGCCGCTGACGCGCCTGGACTTCGGCCTGGCCCTGGCGCTGTCCGACGACCTCCCGGCGGCCAGCCGTGAGCGGCTGCAAGGGTTGGTGGCGCACATTCGCGAGCTGGATGAGCTGGTGCTGGAGCTGCTCTCCTACAGCCGTTTGCAAAACCCGGCGCAAACACCCGAGCGGGTGGAAGTGGTGCTGGATGAGTTCATCGACAGCATCCTGGGCAGCGTCGACGACGAACTGGAAAACCCCGATATCGTGATGGACGTGGTGCTGGACTGCGCCGTGGAACGCTTCACCCTGGACCCGCGCCTGACCGCCCGGGCCCTGCAAAACCTGCTGCGCAACGCCATGCGGTATTGCGAGCGGCGAATTCAGGTGGGGGTGAAGGTGTGTCCCAGGGGGTGCGAGATTTGCGTGGATGATGACGGTATTGGCATTCCGGTTGACCAGCGGGAGCGGATTTTCGAGCCGTTCTACCGGCTGGATCGCAGCCGGGATCGAGCCACTGGCGGTTTTGGCCTGGGATTGGCCATCAGCCGGCGGGCGCTGGAGGCGCAGGGCGGAACATTGACGGCCCAGGCTTCACCATTGGGTGGTGCACGCTTCCGGCTCTGGCTGCCGAGTTAAAGAACACCACAAAACCATTGTGGGAGCTGGCTTGCCTGCGATGGCGGTGGGTCAGCTTGCATCTTTGCTAACTGATACACCGCCATCGCAGGCAAGCCAGCTCCCACATTTGATCTTCATCGTTCTTCAGTCCCGAATTTGGCGTTTGCACAGCCTTACCACCTCACGCGGTGCCTTGTTATAGTTCGGCCCCTATTCCAGCCGCCAGTCAAGGATCACTGCCATGTCCGAATACCAAGCCTTTGTCGTCGAACTCAGCGGCAACGTCGCCCATGTGCAGCTCAATCGCCCGGAAAAGATCAACGCGATGAACGCGGCGTTCTGGACCGAGATCATCGACATCTTCCAATGGGTCGAAGACACCGACGCGGTGCGAGCCGTGGTCATCAGCGGCGCCGGCAAGCATTTCTCCTCCGGCATCGACCTGATGCTGCTGGGCTCGGTGGCCAATGACTTCGGCAAGGACGTAGGCCGCAACGCGCGCCTGCTGCGGCGCAAGATCCTCGAACTGCAAGCCTCCTTCAACGCCGTCGACAACTGCCGCAAGCCGGTACTCGCGGCGATCCATGGCTACTGCATCGGCGGCGCCATCGACCTGATCAGCGCCTGTGACATGCGTTACGCCGCCGAAGATGCGCAATTCTCCATCAAGGAAATCGACATCGGCATGGCCGCCGACGTCGGCACCCTGCAACGCCTGCCGCGCATCGTCGGCGACGGCATGCTGCGCGAGCTGGCCTACACCGGCCGCCAGTTCGGCGCCGAAGAGGCGCGCAGCATCGGCCTGGTGAATCGGGTGTACAGCGATCACCAGAGCCTGCTGGCCGGGGTGCTGGACATCGCCCGGGAAATCGCCGCCAAATCGCCGATCGCGGTCACCGGCACCAAGGCGATGATCAGCTACATGCGTGACCACACGATCAATGACGGTTTGGAATACGTTGCCACCTGGAACTCAGCTATGTTGCAATCCAACGACCTGCGCGTGGCCATCGCGGCCCATATGAGCAAGCAGAAACCCGACTTCGTGGATTGACTGAACATGACCCCAGGCTGGATTACCACAACGCTGCTGGACAACGACGCCCCGGGCGGCTGGGCCGTGGCCCGCAGCCGTGAAGGCTTTTTACACGACCAGAACGGCCCGCTGTTTCCCCGGGAATGGCTCAAACGCCAGGACCTCTCGGTATTCGCCGAGCATGGCATCGGCCACCTGGACGGCGAGCCGGTGTACCTGCTGGAACTCAACAGCCCCGCCGATGTGCCGGGCTGCGGCTGGCAGGGCCTGCGGGCATTCATGCTGCAGGGCGATCACACGCTGTACAAAGTCCTGGGCTACGCCGCGCAAATCGGCACCTGGGCCCGGGAGCATCGTTTTTGCGGCAGTTGCGGCCAGGCGATGGTGCAGGTGCCACGGGAGCGGGCGATGTTCTGCCAGGCCTGTGACCTGCGCAGCTACCCGCGGATCTCGCCGAGCATGATCGTGTTGGTGACCCGTGGCGACGAGATCCTGCTGGCCCGTTCGCCGCGCTTTGTCACGGGGGTCTACAGCACCCTGGCGGGGTTTGCCGAGCCGGGCGAGTCGGCCGAGGACTGCCTGATTCGCGAGGTGCGTGAAGAAGTGCAGGTGGAGGTCAAGAACATCCAGTACATGGGCAGCCAGTGCTGGCCGTTCCCGCACTCGATGATGCTGGGCTTTCACGCCGAGTACGCCGGCGGCGACATTGTGCCCCAGGCTGACGAGATCGAAGACGCGCAGTGGTTCAACATCCATGAACTGCCGCCGTTGCCGGCGTCGCGCTCGATTGCGCGCTACCTGATCGACCTCTACCTGGCCCGTCGCCTAGGTCACGCTGAACCAGTGCTGCCAGGCTAGGCGCACCGTCAGGCCGAGCACCACGGTGATGAACACCGGGCGAATGAATTTGGCGCCGCCGCTGATGGCGCTGCGTGCGCCAAAAAACGCGCCGCACATCACCGACACGCCCATGCACAGGCCGACAATCCAGTCTACCGAGCCATTGAAAATGAACACCGTCAGCGCCGCCGCGTTGCTGACGAAGTTCATGCTGCGCGCCACGCCGCTGGCCTTTACCAGGTCGATGGGGTGCAACAGCATGGTACTCACGGTCCAGAACGCCCCGGTGCCCGGGCCGGCGACGCCGTCGTAGAAACCCAGGCCAAAGCCCTGGGTGGACTGCCATTTCTTCTTGATCGGTGCGTCGTTGTCCAGCGCCGCCTTGGGCGTGCCGCCGAACAGCAAATACAAACCGCAGCCGAACACAATCACCGGGAGCATCTTGTTCAGGGTTTCTGGCGGCAGGTAATGGGCCACGACCGCGCCGGTGAGTGCACCGACCAGGGTGCCGACGATGGCATGCACCCACTGGCGCGGATGAAACAGCTTGCGCCGGTAGAAGGTAAAGCTGGCGGTGGCCGAGCCGAAGGTGGAACTGAGCTTGTTGGTGCCCAGCACCAGGTGGGGCGGCATGCCGGCGGTCAGCAGGGCGGGCGTGGTGAGCAGGCCGCCACCGCCGGCGATGGCGTCGATGAAACCGGCGATAAAGGCAACCACGGCGAGGATCGCCAGGGTGGTGAGGTCAACGCTGAGTTCGAAAGGCATGGGCAAGACTTAGTCGGCAGGGCGCAGCAAGGGCTGCGCGAAAGGCCGGTATCTTACCGATTAGCGTGGGGGCCTGCGACTATGATCGTTCCCACGCTCTGCGTGGGAATGCCGCCTTGGACGCTCCGCGTCCTGCTGCCGCAAGGGTGACGCAGAGCGTCACGGGATGCATGCCCAATGTGGGAGCGGGCCTGCTCGCGAATGCGCAGTGTCAGTCACCGGATAGAGTGGCTGATCCACCGCGTTCGCGAGCAAGCCCGCTCCCACATTTCAACCGTGCCCGCTTGGCTATTTATGTGTTTCGACCCACTCCAGTGCGGTCCGCCAGATGCAGATCCCCAGGAAGTACGCCGACATCAGCAACCACAGGCCCAGGGTCAGGCGATTGGTGTACGGGAAGTCGATCACCAGCAGCAGGCTGCACAGCAACCAGATGGTGGTCACGGCAATATTGATCGGCATGAAGCGCTTGACCCGGAACGGGTGCAGGAACTTCATCGGCGTCACGGTCAGCAACGCCAGGCCGATCACGGTGAGCAAGGTGACCCAGGCTTCCGGCTGGATGATATAGACGCACAGCGCCACAACGTTCCATGCGGCGGGGAAGCCGACGAAGTAGTTGTCCTTGCTCTTCATGTTGACGTTGCAGAAGCAGAACAGCGACGACACCAGAATCACCGACACCGTAAACAACGGGGTGAAGTCCGGCAGGGCGATATAGCGATAGATAAACAGCGCCGGAATAAACACGTACGTCAGGTAATCAATCACCAGGTCCAATACCGAGCCATCGAAGCTTGGCAGCACTGTTTGCACATTCACCCGTCGCGCGAGAGAGCCGTCGACCCCATCGACGATCAAGGCCAGGCCCAGCCACAGCAGGCAAGCCTTGGGCTGGTTGTCGAGCAGTGCCAGGGTGGCCAGGAAGGCCAGCACCACGCCGGTGGCGGTAAAACCATGGGCGCCCCAGGCCTTGAGACGGGCTACATGCAGGGTCGATATCACAGGGGCGTTCTCCAAAAGGTGAAACAGGGCAGCCGACGGGGTAGCACCGTCGAATCTGGCCAGAGTGTGCAGGTATCGACCGGGAAGGGGGGGATAAGGTTCACCACCCGGCGTAGGTTAAGCGTAGCAAGCGCAGGACGTTTCGGCATCAGCCTTGACGAAACACCAGTGCCTTTAATCCGCTTTGCGGGTCGATATCGGGGAATTCCGGCGGGTTTTCCAGCCGCTGGTCAAAGCGCAGGCCAGGCGCTTCGCGGGTTACGCCGTCGATCAGGAAGTCTTCGCCGAACGCCGGGTCGTTCATGCACGCCAGCACCGTACCCTGGGCCGTGAGCAAATCCGGCAGGCGACGCAGCACCCGCTGGTAGTCCTTGGTCAAAAGGAAACTGCCTTTCTGGAACGAGGGCGGGTCGATGATCACCAGGTCGTACGGGCCGCTGTTGGTGACCTTGGCCCACGACTTGAACAGGTCGTGGCCGAGGAACGTCACCTTGCTCAGGTCGTGGCCGTTCAGGCGGTGATTGTCACGACCACGGCTCAGGGCGCCACGGGCCATGTCCAGGTTCACCACATGCTCGGCGCCGCCTTCGATGGCCGCCACGGAGAAACCACAGGTGTAGGCGAACAGGTTCAGCACCCGCAGGCCATGAGCCTGTTCGCGTACCCAGTTGCGGCCGTAACGCATGTCGAGGAACAGCCCACTGTTCTGCTTTTTGCCCAGGTCGATCAGGTAGCGCAGGCCGCCTTCGGTGATGGTCAGTTCGTCGACCACCTCGCCCAGCAGCCATTCGGTGGTGCTTTGCGGCAGGTAGCGGTGTTGCAGCGCCACGGTATGGGCGCCGAATGACCGCCAGTCGATCTGCACCAGCATCTGCTTCAAGGCCTCAAGCTCCGCGGCTTCAGGCTCCTTGAACAGCGAGACCAGCACCACGCCTTGCAGCCAGTCCACTGTCAGTTGCTCCAGGCCCGGCCAGCAGCGGCCACGCCCGTGAAACAGGCGCCGGGTCTCGGCGGGGACGGTTTGCAGGGCATTCAGCAAATGGGTGTGCAGGGTGGCGAGTGCGTCTGGGTTCATCGGGCAACGTCGGTCATTGAGCGGGCGGCATTTTAAACACAATTGCGGGGTGTTCGGGAGTTGAAGCACAACGTGCTTTGAATTTGCTGATTGGCAGTGATTTATGCTCAAAAGTCCCTGAGAGGCGGCGCACAACAGTCAAAAAATCCCTTGGCACCGACATAAACTGGAAAAAAAGCCCGGAGGTGCCCATGAACGGTTTCGCGAGTGCAGTGAGTCAGACAGCGATGGACCAGGAAGAACTGGCCGAATGGCGCGATGCCCTGGCCTCCCTGGTGGCCAACGCCGGCGCGGCGCGCGCACGGGAGATCCTCGACATGCTGGCGGATGCCGGCGGCGCGCCACACATCGCCTGGAAACCCCGGCATGGCACGCCCTACATCAATAGCATCGCCGTGGAGCAGCAACCGCCGTTTCCCGGCGACCTGGCCACTGAAGAACGCCTGGCCTCAGTGGTGCGCTGGAACGCCCTGGCCATGGTAGTGCGCGCCAACCAGGCCTATGGCGAACTGGGCGGGCATATCGCCAGCTACGCCAGCGCGGCGGATTTGTTCGAGGTGGGCTTCAACCACTTTTTCCGTGCCCGCAACGACAGTTTTGGCGGCGACCTGGTGTTCTACCAGCCGCATTCCGCCCCCGGCATCTATGCTCGCGCCTTCCTTGAAGGGCGCCTGAGCGAGGCCGACCTGGCCCACTATCGCCAGGAAATCGGTGCAGGCAAGGCGGGCGCCCGAGGTTTGTCCAGCTATCCCCATCCGTGGTTGATGCCGGACTTTTGGCAATTTCCCACCGGGTCCATGGGCATTGGCCCCATCAGCTCGATTTTCCAGGCGCGGTTCATGCGCTACCTGCAACACCGCGGCTTGCAGGACACCACCGACCGCCACGTATGGGGCGTATTCGGCGACGGCGAGATGGACGAACCGGAAAGCATGTCGGCCCTGACCCTGGCCGCCCGTGAAGGCCTGGACAACCTGACCTGGGTGGTCAACTGCAACCTGCAACGGCTCGACGGCCCGGTGCGTGGCAACGGGCGAATTATCGACGAGCTGGAGGCGTTGTTCGCCGGTGCCGGCTGGAACGTGATCAAGCTGGTCTGGGGCTCGGACTGGGACGCCTTGCTGGCCAAGGACACCGACGGCGAGCTGGCGCGCACCCTGTCGCAGACGGTGGACGGGCAATTCCAGACTTTCGCCGCCAAGGACGGCGCCTACAACCGCGAACATTTCTTCGGCCAGAGCGAGGCGCTGTCCAAACTGGTCGAGGGCCTGAGCGACGAGCAGATCGACCGGCTCAAGCGTGGCGGCCATGACATGGTCAAGATCCACGCGGCCTATCACGCGGCGCGCCGGGTCGCCGGCAAACCCACGGTGATCCTGGCCCAGACCAAAAAGGGCTTTGGCATGGGCGAGGCCGGGCAGGGCAAGATGACCACCCACCAGCAGAAGAAGCTCGACCGCGAGGCCTTGATCGCCTTCCGCAATCGCTTCCAGTTGCCGCTGTCGGATGAACAGGCCGAATCCCTGAGCTTCTACAAGCCCGCTGAAGACAGCCTCGAAATGCGCTACTTGCACCAACGCCGCGCCACCCTCGGCGGGTATGTGCCGAGCCGTGGCCAGCAGGCACCCACCGTGAGTGTCCCGCCGGTGTCGGGCTACGGCGCGTTTGCCACCCAGGCGGAGGGCAAGGAAATGTCCACCACCATGGCCTTTGTGCGCATGCTCACCAATCTGCTCAAGGACAAGGCCCTCGGCCCGCGCATCGTGCCCATCGTCGCCGACGAAGCGCGCACCTTCGGCATGGCCAACCTGTTCAAGCAGATCGGCATCTATTCCAGCGTCGGCCAGCGCTACGAGCCCGAAGACATCGGCTCGATCCTCAGCTACCGCGAAGCCACCGACGGGCAGATCCTTGAAGAAGGCATCAGCGAAGCCAGCGCCATCAGTTCCTGGGTCGCGGCGGCCACCAGTTATTCGGTGCATGGCCTGCGGATGCTGCCGTTTTACATCTACTACTCGATGTTCGGTTTCCAGCGCGTGGGGGACCTCATCTGGGCTGCGGCCGACCAACGTGCCCGAGGTTTCCTGCTGGGCGCCACTGCCGGGCGCACCACCCTGGGTGGCGAAGGCTTGCAGCACCAGGACGGCAGCAGCCACCTGATGGCCGCCACCGTGCCCAATTGCCGTGCCTACGACCCGGCGTTTGCCGGCGAGTTTGCGGTGATCCTCGACCATGGCATGCGCCAGATGCTGGAGCACGATGTGGACGAGTTCTACTACGTGACCCTGATGAACGAAAACTACCCGCAGCCGAGCCTGCCGGAAGGCGTCGAAGCCGCGATCATCAAAGGCATGTACCGGCTGAGCGGGCAGCCTGGCGGCAAGGTCCGGTTGCTCGGCTCCGGCACGCTGGTGCGCGAAGCCCAGGCAGCGGCGCAATTGTTGGCGGAGGATTGGCAGGTTGAAGCAGAAGTGTTCAGTGTCACCAGCTTCAGCGAACTGGCCCGGGACGCCCGTGACGTGGAACGCTGGAACCGCCTGCATCCGCAACAGCCGGCGCGGCGCAGCCACCTGGCGGAGTGTTTGCCCAAGGGCGCGCCGGTGGTGGCGGTATCTGACTATGTAAGGGCGGTGCCGCAGATGCTTGGGTCGTACGTGGATTCGGCTTACACCGTGCTGGGGACGGATGGCTTTGGTCGCAGCGATACCCGGGCGGCGTTGCGGGATTTCTTCGAGGTGGACCGCCATCACATCGTGCTGGCGGCGCTGACGGCGTTGGTGGAGCAGGGGAGTCTGGACAGGCAGGTTTGCCAGCAGGCGATAAAGCGTTATGGGGTGCAGACCGATCGCGAGCCGTCCTGGACCTCCTGAGCGACAAAGATCTAAATGTGGGAGCGGGCTTGCTCGCGAATGCGGTGTGTCAGTCAATATATCCGGCAACTGATACACCGCTTTCGCGAGCAAGCCCGCTCCCACACTGGTTCTGCGTGGTTGTCTAAATACTGGCTATCAACGGCGCCCCAAACGATTCCCGCAGAAACCCCGGCGCGATATACCGCTCGTAATGCGCCTCGGACAACAGGAAAAACTCCCGGTCAATCGCATCCCGCAAATCTGCCAGATTGCGCTCGCGAAACTCCGGCAACAGCGCCAACCCATACGCATCCAGCTTCGAAATCACCCGCGCGCCCCGGGCAATCAACTGGTACGCCCAGCAATACGGCGACTGGTGGGGCACAAAGCGGATCTTGCGATCTTCCAGTTGCTGGCGCAGGCGCTGCGGGTCCAGTACCTGCAGCTTGCTGGTCATCACCTGCACCAGCAGTTGTTCCAGGCGCAGCCACACCGCCTGTTTCTCCTCGGCGTTGTAGCCGTTCCACTGAATCACCTCATGGTGATAGCGCTTGCAGCCCCGGCATACCAGGTCTCCGTAGACGGTGGAGCACAGGCCGACGCAGGGTGTCTTGATGGTTTGATTGGGCATAAAAAAACATCGACAGGTGAAACAACACGGCCCCCGAAGGGGCCGCTTTAAATCAATCCCAGCTCAGCGCGCCGCCAGTCTGGTACTCGATCACACGGGTCTCGAAGAAGTTCTTCTCTTTCTTCAAGTCCATGATCTCGCTCATCCACGGGAATGGGTTAGTCGTCCCTGGATACTCTTCCTTCAACCCAATCTGCGACAGACGACGGTTCGCGATGAACTTGAGGTAGTCCTCCATCATCGCCGCATTCATGCCCAACACACCGCGTGGCATGGTGTCACGCGCGTATT
>NZ_JACAQC010000064.1:0-17218 GCF_013385345.1 Pseudomonas sp. I8001 | reverse complement strand
AAGAGCGAAACCATAAGCCGCCGTTACCCAAATAACGGATATGTACCCAGCCAGATCAAACCGACAAATACCGACTGATAGTCGCCTCATCCACCCGATCCCGAGTTTCCTCAATCACAAACCTCCCCTTCTCAATCACCAAAAACCGATCAGCAATTTCCAAAGTAAACGACAACACCTGCTCAGAAACAACAATCGTCAAATCTCGCAAATTGCGAATCTCCTTAAGCGTACGAGCAATGTCCTTGATGATCGAAGGCTGAATCCCCTCAGTCGGCTCATCGAGCAACAACACCTTGGGATTCGTCGCCAACGCCCGGGCAATCGCCAACTGCTGTTGCTGCCCCCCAGACAAATTCCCACCCTTGCGCGAACGCATGTCATACAGCACCGGAAACAGCGCATACAAATCCTCAGGCACCCTGCCCCGGGCCGCCGCCGGCAACCCAGTCTGAATATTCTCCAACACACTCATGCTGGGAAAAATCATCCGCCCCTGCGGCACATAGGCAATCCCCCGCTCCACCCGCTCATGGGTTTCAAGCGCAGACACATCATGCCCATCCACACTCACCTGCCCCTGCCACTGCGGCAAAATACCCATCAGGCTCTTGAACAACGTGGTCTTGCCCATCCCGTTGCGCCCCATCACCGCGACGATCTCACGCTTCGCCACATCCAGCTCCAGGTCGTGAAGAATCTGGCTCTGCCCGTACCCACACGACAGTTTGTCGATCTTGAACATGCCCGACTCCTCAGTGGCCCAAATACACTTCAATGACTTTCGGATTGCTCTGCACCGACTCCATGCTGCCCTCGGCCAGCACCTTGCCCTGATGCAAAACCGTGACCTTGTGGGCAATGCTCTTGACGAACTCCATGTCATGCTCGATCACCAACACCGAGCGCCCCTGGCTGATGCGCTTGAGCAACTCGGCCGTTTGCGCCCGCTCGTTGACGCTCATCCCGGCCACCGGCTCGTCGAGCATCAGCAATTCAGGGTCTTGCATCAGCAGCATGCCAATCTCCAGCCACTGCTTTTGCCCGTGAGACAGCAGGTCCGCCTGCTGCTGCAACAAGTCGCCGAGGAAGATTTCCCGCGCCACCTCCTCGACCCGCGCAATCACCTGGGCATTACGCTTGAAAAACAGCGCGCCCCACACCTTGCGCCCGGCCGGATACGACATCTCGAGGTTTTCAAACACCGTGAGGTTTTCGTAGATCGATGGGTTCTGGAACTTGCGCCCTACCCCAGCGCGCACGATGTTGTATTCGCGCATTTTGGTCAGTTCCTGGCCGTCGAACTGGATGCTGCCACTGGTGGCGCGGGTCTTGCCGCAGATCAAATCCAGCACCGTGGTTTTGCCGGCGCCGTTGGGCCCGATCACCACCCGCACTTCATTGCGGTCGATATACAGGTTGAGGTTGTCGACAGCCTTGAAGCCATCGAATGACACGGTGAGGCCTTCGATAGCCAACACCGGTTTCTTCATTTCAAAACCAACGGCGGTCATGGCTGTGTCTCCAGGATCTTGGCTTCAGCCTTGGGCTTGATCTTCGCCGGTTCGGCCTTGATCACCGGCTTGCGCCGCAACACTCGGGCCAGGGCCTGGCGACCATGGCTGTCCCACAACCCCGCCAGGCCGTTGGGGAAGTACATGACCACGGCGATAAACAACCCGCCCATCAGGTACAGCCAAAGCTCAGGGAAGGATTCGGAAAAGTAGGTCTTGCCATAGTTCACCAGCAACGCGCCATACACCGCGCCCAGCAGTGACATGCGCCCGCCCACCGCGGCAAAGATCACCATCTCGATGGACGGCACGATGCCCACGAACGACGGCGACATAAAGCCCACCTGCAAGGCAAACATCGCCCCGCCAATCGCCGAGAACGCCGCCGCCACGCAGAACACGAAAATCTTGAAGCTGGCCACGTCATACCCGGAAAACCGTACCCGCTCTTCCTTGTCGCGCATGGCCATCAACAGCCGGCCCAGCTTCGAGGCGAGGATAAAACGGCCAATGAAGATGCAGCCGAACAACAGCCCGGCGTTGATGAAATACAGGATCATCTTCGCGCCGTCACCGCGCAGGTCCCAGCCCAGCAGGGTCTTGAGGTCAGTAATGCCATTGACACCACCGGTAAGGCCTTGCTGGCCGACGATCAGCACCGTGAGGATCAGCGCAATCGCCTGGGTGACGATGGAGAAATACACATCGCCCACCCGCCGCTTGAACAGCGCCATGCCAATGATGAACGCCAGCAGCACCGGCACCGCAATCACCGCGAACAGGGTGAAGGTGAAGCTGTGGAACGGCTGCCAGAGCCACGGCAATTCGGTGATCTGGTTCCAGTCCATGAAGTCCGGGATGCCCGGGGTGGACTGGATCTTGGTGCTGATCGGGTCCGAGGCCTCAAGCTTCAGGAACATCGCCATGCAGTAGCCGCCGACGCCGAAAAACACCCCCTGCCCGAGGCTGAGAATCCCGCCATAGCCCCAGCACAGCACCAGGCCCACCGCGACGAACGCGTAGGTCAGGTACTTGCCGACCATGTTCAGCCGGAAGGCGTCCAGGGTCAGCGGGAACACCACGAGGATCAACAGCGCCAACAGCACGATGCCGATCAGGTTTTGCTGGCCGCCCAGCAGTTTGTCTAGAGCCTTCATCGGTTCGCCTCTACTTGCGCACTTTGATGGAGAACAACCCTTGCGGGCGCAGCATCAGGATCAGGATCACCGACGACAGCGTCAGCACCTTGGCCATCGAGCCACTGAGGAAAAACTCCGACAGCGATTGGGTCTGGGCAATCACGAACGCCGAGGCAATGGTGCCGAACAGGCTTTGCGCGCCGCCGAATACGACGACCAGGAAGGTGTCGACGATGTACTGCGAACCGGCGGTCGGCCCGGTGGAGCCGATGGTGGTGAACGCCGCACCGGCCACGCCCGCCACGCCGCAGCCGAGGGCGAAGGTCATGCGGTCGACCTTGCGCGTGTTGATGCCCACCGCCCGGCTCATCAAGCGGTTCTGCACGGTGGCGCGCACCTGCAAGCCCCAGCGCGAACGGTAGAGCATGACGAAGATCGCCCCGGTCAGCAGCACGGTCAGGCCCATCATGAACAGGCCGTTGCGCGGGATCTCGATGGCGTCGCTGAGGTTCACCGAGCCCATCAGCCAGGCCGGCGGTTCGGCGCTCACTTCACGGGCGCCGAACACCGAGCGGAAGGTTTGCTGCATCACCAGGGACAAACCCCAGGTGGCGAGCAAGGTGTCCAAGGGCCGCTTGTACAAGCGGCTGATCATTGCCCATTCCACCAGCCAGCCCACGGCGCCGGCGACGAGGAATGAGAGGGCAATGGCAACGAAAAAGTAATACGGCTGAAAGCTCGGCGCGAAATGCGCGGTAAGGCTCGAACAGACGTAGGTGGTGTAGGCGCCAATGGTCAGGAACTCACCGTGGGCCATGTTGATCACGCCCATCTGGCCGAAGATGATTGCCAGTCCCAATGCCATCAGCAACAGCACGCAGAACACGGACAAGCCGTTGAACCCCTGCATCGCCGCGATGGCTCCAAATTCCGATAGCCATTCCATGATGATGGTCTCCTGAGCGGGAGGTTGAAATGCAATCTGCTTCTGCTTTATGTGGGAGCTGGCTTGTGTGGGAGCGGGCTTGCTCGCGAATACGGTGTGTCAGTACCGGATGCACTCACTGATTCACCGCTTTCGCGAGCAAGCCCGCTCCCACACAAAACCAGTTCCCACATTCAGATCAGCGCCAGACCCGAGGTTATTGATAGCCTTTCGGAAACGGATTCGGCTCGATCAGATCCGACTCGTAGATCACCTTGAACTGGCCATTGGGCTGCACTTCGCCGATGCGCGACTTGCTCCACAGGTGATGGTTTTCGTGGATCTTCACGTAGCCTTCCGGCGCGTTTTTCAGCTCGATGCCAGGCGATGCGGCGACGACTTTATCCACGTCGAAACTGCCAGCCTTCTCCACCGCCGCTTTCCACAACCATGGGCCGAGGTAGGCCGCCTGGGTCACGTCGCCAATCACTGCGTCCTTGCCGTACTTGGCCTTGAACGCTTCCACGAAGGCTTTGTTGTTCGGGTTGTCGAGGCTCTGGAAGTACTTCATCGAGGCATAGAAGCCGGCCATGTTTTCGCCGCCGATGCCCAGCAGTTCGTCTTCGGTCACCGACAGGGTCAACAGGGTTTGCTTGGACGCGTTCACGCCCGCTGCGTTGAGCTGTTTGTAGAAGGCCACGTTGGAGCCGCCCACCACGGCCGCAAACACCACGTCAGGCTTTTTCAGCTTGACCTTGTTGATCAGCGAACCGAACTGGGTATTGCCCAGCGGGTAGTAGTCTTCGCCGACCACGGTGCCGTGCAGGACGTTTTCAATGTGCTTGCGCGCGATCTTCATCGAGGTGCGCGGCCAGATGTAGTCCGAGCCCACCAGGTAGAAGGTTTTGGCGCCCTTGGTCTTGGCGATCCAGTCGAGGCTGGCAAGGATTTGCTGGGTCGCTTCCTGGCCGGTGTAGATCACGTTTTTCGACTGTTCCAGGCCTTCGTAGAAGGTCGGGTAGTAGAGCAGGCCGTTTTCTTTCTCGAAGATCGGCAATACGGCTTTACGTGAAGCGGAGGTCCAGCAGCCGAACACTGCGGCCACCTTGTCGTTCACCAGCAGTTTCTTGGCCTTTTCGGCGAAGGTCGGCCAGTCGGACGCGCCGTCTTCCTGGATCACCTTGATCTGCCGCCCGAGGATCCCGCCCGAGGCGTTGATCTGCTCGATGGCCAGGCGTTCGGCCTGGATCGAACCGGTTTCGGAAATCGCCATGGTGCCGGTGGCCGAGTGCAACTGGCCGACGGTGACTTCGGTCGGCGTCACCGCCAGGCCTTCGTTGTCGGCCATGACGCCATGGCTGAACAGACTCGCCGCCAGCAGTGATAAAGCCAACAACGGTTTGGAGCGGATCAATCGTGATTCCATGGGGCGACTCCTCTGCAATGAGGGGTTCAGCATGGCGGCAGGTGGCCACGGCGGGTATACGCAGCCTGACGTAACGGGATACGTCATTTGACGTATGCCGTTGCGCACCATTTTCGAGCAGGATCCCGCCCGCCTTGGGAAAGGAACCCCCTGTGGCGAGGTAGCTTGCTCCCGTTGGGCTGCGCAGCGGCCCCAAAACCGGCGACCCGGTTCTGCCTGGAAAAATGAAGTGGTCTTGCTGGGCCTGCTTCGCAGTCCAACGGGAGCAAGCTCCCTCGCCACGAAGAGCGCACCCCGCAGGACTGGGGCACGAATATTGCTGCCATCTCCCCATCCTTGCAGGAGTTCCCCACCGTGCACCCCCTCCCCGGCACCCAGCGCATCGTCAAGATCCGCCGCGACTACAACTCCTGGGTCGCCGACGAGACCATGGAAGACTACGCCCTGCGCTACACCCCGAAGTCCTTCCGCAAATGGTCGGAACTGCGCATCGCCAACACCGCCTTGGGCGCGGTGTCGTTCCTGGCGCTGGAGGCCATCGGCGGCGTATTGGCCTTGAGCTACGGCTTTACCAACACCTTCTGGGCGATCCTCGCCATCAGCCTGGTGATCTTCCTGACCGGCCTGCCCATCAGCTACTACGCCGCCCGCTATGGCGTAGACATGGACCTGCTGACCCGCGGCGCAGGCTTCGGTTACATCGGCTCCACCATCACCTCGCTGATCTACGCCAGTTTCACCTTCCTGTTCTTCGCCCTGGAAGCGGCGATCATGGCCCTGGCCCTGGAGTTGTATTTCCATATCCCGCTGGCCATCGCCTATGTCATCTGTTCACTGCTGGTGATCCCGCTGGTGGCCTACGGCGTAACGCTGATCAGCCGCCTGCAATTGTGGACGCAACCGCTGTGGCTGGTGCTGTTGGTGCTGCCCTATGGCTTCGTGTTGTGGAAAAACCCCGAGGCCTTCAGCGACTGGACCAGCTTTGTCGGCCGCAGCAGCGACGGCGGCGACTTCAATCTGCTGTCGTTCTGCGCCGCCTGCACCGTGGCGCTGTCGCTGGTCACGCAGATCGGCGAACAGGTGGACTACCTGCGCTTCCTTCCGGAAAAAACCAGCGCCAACCGCAAGCGCTGGTGGGCCGCGCTGTTATGCGCCGGGCCCGGCTGGATCTTGCCGGGGGCGTTGAAAATGTTCGCCGGGGCGTTCCTGGCGTTCCTCGCCCTGCAACATGAAATCCCCATGGAGCGCGCCGCCGAGCCAACCCAGATGTACCTCGTCGCGTTCGGCTATGTGTTCTCCTCTCCCGAATGGGCGCTGGGGGCGATGGTGCTGTTCGTGTTCATCTCGCAGATGAAGATCAACCTGACCAACGCCTACGCCGGCTCCCTGGCCTGGTCGAACTTCTTTGCCCGCGTGACCCACAGCCACCCCGGCCGCGTGGTGTGGCTGGTGTTCAACGTCGCCATTGCGCTGATGCTGATGGAGCTCGGCGTGTTCGATGTGATCGAGCAGGTGCTGGGGCTCTACGCGAATATCGCGATTGCCTGGATCGGCACGCTGGTAGCGGACCTGGTGATCAACAAGCCCCTGGGCCTGTCGCCCAAACACATCGAATTCAAGCGCGCGCACCTCTACGACATCAACCCGGTGGGTGTCGGCTCGATGCTGATTGCCTCGCTGCTGTCGATCCTCGCCCACTTCGGCCTGTTCGGCGCCCTGGCCCAGGCTGCGCCACCGTTTGTCGCGCTGGGCACCGCGTTAATCATGGCGCCGCTATTGGCGTGGCTGACCAAGGGCCGCTACTACATTGCGCGCAGCAGCGAGGCGCAATTGATTCACCCGCAACCCGGCACCGGCCTGGTGATCTGCGGGCTGTGCAGCAACCCGTTCGAGACCGCCGACATGGCGTTCTGCCCGGCCTACAGCACGCCGATCTGCTCGCTCTGTTGCTCACTGGATGCGCGTTGCGGCGACCGTTGCAAACCCCACGCGCGCCTGGCCAGCCAGTTCGAAGGGGTGCTGCGCTGGTTGCTGCCGACGACGTTGGTACCGCGCCTGCATACGCGGCTGGCGCATTACCTCGGATTGTTGATGGCGCTGGTGCTGATGCTCGCCGGGGCGCTGGCGCTGATCTACATGCAGGCGGCCCAGGGTTTGCCCCATTCGCAAACCTTGTACCAGGCGTTTTTCAAGGCGTTCCTCACGCTCTCGGTGCTGGCCGCCGTACTCGCCTGGTGGGTAGTACTCACCCGCGAAAGCCGGCGGGTGGCCCAGGAAGAATCCGACCGGCAAACCTCGCTGCTGATGCAGGAGATCGCCGCCCACAGCCTCACCGACCAGGCCCTGCAACAGGCCAAGGAAGCCTCGGAAGCAGCGAACGCGGCCAAGAGTCGCTACGTCACCGGGCTGTCCCACGAGCTGCGCACGCCGCTCAACAGCATCCTTGGCTTCACCCAGATCCTGCAGCGCGACAGTGCCATGCCCGAACAGCATCAGGACGCCCTGGCGACCATCCTGCGCAGCGGCTCGCACCTGCTGTCGCTGATCGACGGCCTGCTGGACGTGGCGAAGATCGAGGCCGGCAAGCTGCGCCTGGAGCTCACCGAAATCCCCTTCTCGGAACTGATCCACGACCTGGAGCAGATGTTCACCCCCCAGGCCGAAGACAAGGGCCTGCGCTTTCGCCTGGACTGCGTGGGCAAGATCCCCGCCGTAGTGCGCGGCGATGAAAAACGCGTGCGGCAGATCCTGATCAACCTGCTGGGCAACGCGATCAACTTTACCGACAGCGGCGAGGTGCGCCTGCGGGTCAGCTACATGCGCGAGACCGCCAACTTCGAAATCATCGACACCGGCATCGGGATTGACCCCGAACAGATCGAGCGGATTTTCCAGCCGTTCGAACGCGGCGACCTGATGCGCCAGGACAAGGGCGTGGGTCTGGGCCTGACCATCACACGCATGCTGACCTCGCTGATGGGCGGCGAATTGCGGGTGGTCAGCGAGCTGGACAAGGGCACCTGCTTCCAGGTACGGCTGTTCCTGTCCCAGGTCCGCGTGCCGCAAGCCGTGGTGCATGTGGAGCACGACATCATCGGCTACCACGGCGAACGACGGCGCATCCTGGTGGTGGATGACCACGTGGACCATCGCAAGGTGCTCAGCGGCATGCTCACGCCCCTGGGCTTCGAGGTGTCCCAGGCCAGCAACGGCCAGGAGGCGATCCGCCAGGTGGCGCTGCTGTCGCCGGACCTGATCCTGATGGACCTCTCGATGCCGACCATGGACGGCTGGGCCACCAGCCGGATGATCCGGCGTAATGCGCTGTCTGCCGCGCCGATTATCATCATCTCCGCCAACGCCTTCACTGACGACCGCGAACGCAGCATCGCCGGCGCCTGCAACGACTACCTGGCCAAGCCGGTGCGTACCCCTGAACTGCTCGGACGCCTGCAACTGCACCTGGACTTGCAATGGCTGCGCCGTCGCACACCGCTCGCCGCGCCGGTCGCGACCCAAGGCGCGCTACCCAGCGCAGAAGAACTCGCGGTGCTCGCCGAACTGAGCGCCATTGGCTATGTGCGTGGTTTGCATGAAAAGCTCGACGCCATCGTGCTGGACAGCCCAGGTACCGCACCGTTCATCAACAAGCTCCGGGCCTTGCTGAAAAGTTTTCGCCTGGAAGAACTCAACCGCATCCTGAAGGAGGCCGAAGATGAATGCCTTGACCCACAGCGCTGAGCCCGGCGTGGTGCTGATTGTCGACGACACCCCGGACAACCTGGCCATGCTCTCCGACGCCCTGGACGACGCCGGCTACATGGTGCTGGTGGCGCTGGACGGCCTCAGCGCGCTGAACCGCGTGCAACGCCGACGCCCGGATTTGATCCTGCTGGACGCGGTGATGCCCGGCCTGGACGGCTTTGAAACCTGCCGCCGGCTCAAGGCGCAACCGGCCAGCGCGGATATTCCGGTGGTGTTCATGACCGGGCTCACCGACAGCAAGCATGTGGTGCAGGGGTTCGAGGTGGGCGGCAGCGATTACGTGACCAAGCCGATCCAGACCGATGAAGTGCTGGCGCGGGTGGCGGCGCATTTGCGTACGTCGCGGATTTTGCTGTCGGCGCGGGCGGCGACACAGCCGAGCGTGATCACCCTGGAGGATGAGCCGGCGCACAAGCTGTTGTCGGCGCGGTTTCAACTGACGGAGCGGGAGGTGGAAGTGCTGCGTTGGGTGGCGTGTGGCAAGACCAATCGGGATATTGGCGACATTCTTGGGTTGAGTCCGAGGACGGTGAACAAGCATCTGGAGCATGTGTATGTGAAGTTGGGAGTGGAGACGCGCACGGCGGCGACTTCGGTGGCGATGGCGGCGATGAGTCCAACCCGGATCCCACAGATGGCCACGGTCTAAAATGTGGGAGCGGGCTTGCTCGCGAATGCGGTGTGTCAGTCACCAAATTTTTTACTGATACACCGCATTCGCGAGCAAGCCCGCTCCCACATTTGATCTGTGTCGTTACTGGTATTACCTACCCACCGAAGATCTGCGAAGGCCGGCGCAACGTCGGATCAAACGGGTTGATCTTCGGCCCGATCGCCGCCGCCTCGCGCTTCAACAACTCCACCACCGTCGGCAACCGCCCCGGCCCGAGCCGGTCGCTGATGGTCGCCACACTCAACGCCGCCACCGCATGCCCATTACGATCCAGGATCGGCACCGCCAACCCGGCCATGCCTTCCAGCACCCCGGTATTGCGCGCCGCATACCCCAACCGCCGCACACTCTCCACCTCCGAACGCAAAAACACCTCGTCGTACAGGTGAAAATCCTTGAGCCGCGGCAAGTTGTAGCGGATCACCGTCTCGCGCTCTTCCTCCGGCAAAAACGCCAAAATCGCCAGGCTGCCCTGCCCCACGCCCAGCGCCACGCGGCCGCCGATATCACCGGTAAAGGTACGGATCGGATACGGCCCTTCACTGCGGTCCAGGCAGATCGCATCAAACCCGCTGCGCGCCAGCAGGAACAATGAATCCCCCAACGACGCACTGAGGCGCAACATGCTCGGCCGCACCAGGTCCCGCAGGTTGCCGGTGTTGCCCGCATTCGCCGCCAGTGCGAAGAACTCCAGGCTCAGCCGATAGCGCTTGCTGCGCGCATCCTGCTCCACCATGCCCTCGTCCATCAGGCTGCGCAGCAGTCGGTGGGTGGTGGGTTGCGACAGCCCCACCTGCTGCGCCAGTTGCGTCACCCGTTCACCACCGTCCGGCGCCGCGCCGAGGATGCGCAGTAATGCAAACAACCGGGAGACGCCACCGGCGCCGACTTCCTTGACACTTTCATTCCGCTCAGTGGAATCCATAAGCCGATATCTCAAACTAAATTCTGGTCAGTGAATGAAACTGAAAAAAGTACTCTATCCAGTGAAATTCCATCTTCCGCCATCCTAGTCTTTCGCCCTAATCTGCGTCCACAGGGGCGAAATGAACAACTCACGGCAGCCGACTCAAGATCGAGCGCCAACGCACCCGCAATACCCTTTTCGCATCTGCCCAAAACAAAAAAGCGCGTTTCGACGCGACTCAAAAAGGTGGAACGCAGACATGGCTTTTCTCCAACTCAACGCCTTGAGCAAACGCTACGGCGCCGTCGACGCGGTGGTCGCCACTGATCTTGCGGTGGAAAAAGGCGAATTCGTGTCCCTGCTTGGCCCCTCGGGCTGCGGCAAGACCACCACCTTGCAAATGATCGCCGGCTTCGTCGACGTCACCGGTGGCCAGATCGTCCTCGACGGTCGCGACATCACCCATGCCAAACCCGCCAGCCGTGGCCTCGGCGTGGTGTTCCAGAGCTATGCGCTGTTCCCCCACATGAGCGTGCGCGACAACGTTGCCTTCGGCCTGAAGATGCGCAAGGTGCCTGCCACTGAGATCGCAAGCAGAGTCAAGACCGTGCTGGAACTGGTGCGCCTGGCGCCCCACGCCGAGCGCTACCCGCGGGAACTGTCCGGCGGCCAGCGCCAGCGCGTGGCCCTGGCCCGCGCCCTGGTGATCGAGCCGCCAGTGTTGCTGCTGGACGAGCCCCTCTCCAACCTCGACGCCAACCTGCGCGAAGAGATGCAGTTCGAGATCCGTCGCATCCAGTGTGAAGTCGGGATCACCACCCTGATGGTCACCCACGACCAGGCCGAGGCGCTGTCCATCAGCGACCGGGTAGTAGTGATGCAGGCCGGGCGCGTGACGCAGATCGACGCGCCGTACAAACTCTATGAACACCCGCGCACACGCTTTATCTCGGATTTTGTCGGCAAGGCCAACCTGCTGGCGGGCGACTTCGATCAACTCGGCGCGCCGCAAGTGCGCTTCGAGCCCGGCAACGGCGAACTGACCCTGAGCCTGCGCCCGGAAAAGATCGACCTGGTGGCGGCCGGCAACGGCCGGCTGCAAGGCAGGATCCTCGACAGCTACTTCTTCGGCAGCCAATGGCTGTACCGCATCAAGACCGAGATCGGCGAGCTGACCGTGGTCCGCCGCAATGACGGCAGCGCGCCATTGGCTTGCGGCGCTGCAGTGGGCCTGGACTGGGAGTCGAACCTGTTGCGGGTGCTGGCCGCGGATGAGGTGCGCGCATGAGCCGTGGCTACCTGTTGTCGTTGCCGGCGTTGGTGTTGTTTTTCGGGCTGCTGATCCTGCCCCTGGGCCTGACACTGGTGCTGTCGTTCAACGTGTTTGACTATCAGGTAGGGGTGAAGGCCGATGAGTGGACCTTCGCCCACTACCTGTCGCTGTTCAGCGATTCGTACTTCTACGAAATCTTCTGGCGCACCTTCTGGATCAGTGCCCTGGTGACCTTGCTCTGCGTGGTGGTCGGCGTGCCCGAGGCCTACATCCTCAGCCGCATGGGCACGCCATGGCGCTCGATCTTCCTGATCCTGATCCTCACCCCGCTGCTGATTTCGGTGGTGGTGCGGGCCTTCGGCTGGAGCCTGCTGCTGGGTGCCGATGGCCTGGTGAACCAGGTGATCCAGGCCCTGGGCGGCAAGCCGGTGAAGCTGCTGTACACCTCGTTCGCCGTGATCATCGCACTGGTGCACGTGATGCTGCCGTTCATGATCATCCCGGTGTGGACCTCCCTGCAGAAGCTCGACCCGTCGGCGGAACAGGCGGCGCTGTCCCTGGGTGCCAGCCAGGCCACGGTGATGTGCAAGATCGTGTTGCCGCAGGTGATGCCCGGTGTGCTGTCCGGCACCCTGATCGTATTCGGCCTGGCTGCCAGCTCCTTCGCGATCCCCGGCCTGCTGGGCGGACGCCGCCTGAAAATGGTCGCCACGGTGGTCTACGACCAATACCTCTCGGAACTCAACTGGCCCATGGGCGCGACCATCGCGGTGGTGCTGCTGTTGGTCAACTTGCTGATCATGCTGAGCTGGAACCGCATGGTCGAAGGCCGCTACAAAAAGTCCCTGGGAGTATAAGACGATGTCCAGAAACGGTCCTTTGGCCCTGGGCTTTCACGGCCTGGTGGTGCTGTTCATGATGGCGCCGCTGGTGGTGGTGTGCCTCGTCGCCTTCACCCCGGAAAACACCTTGAGCCTGCCCACCTCGGGCTTCTCCCTGCGCTGGTTTCATGCGGTGTTCGAGCGCGCGGACTTTATCCAGGCGTTCTACAACAGCCTGGTCCTGGCGTTCGTTGCCGCCACCCTGGCGACGTTGATCGCGGTGCCGGCGGCGCTGGCAATCAGTCGCTACCAGTTCCCCGGCCGTAACTTCTTCAGTGCGCTGTTCCTCTCGCCGATCATCATCCCGCACCTGGTGCTGGGGGTGGCGATGCTGCGGCTGTTCGCAATGATGGGCGTCAACGGCAGCTTCACCTGGTTGATGCTGGCCCACGTGGTGATCATCACGCCTTACGTATTGCGCCTGGTATTGGCGGCCGCCATCGGCATTGACCGCAGCGCCGAGCAGGCTGCCGAATCCCTCGGCGCCAGCCGCTTCACCCTGTTTCGCCAGATCACCTTGCCGATGATTCTGCCCGGCGTGGCCGGCGGCTGGTTGCTGGCGTTCATCAACAGTTTCGATGAAGTGACCCTGTCGATCTTTGTCAGCTCGCCGGCCACCCAGACCTTGCCGGTGCGCATGTACGTGTACGCCACCGAATCCATCGACCCGATGATGGCGGCCGTGTCGGCGCTGGTGATCGGGTTGACGGCGGCGGCAATGATTCTGCTGGACCGGGTCTACGGCCTGGATCGCGTGTTGATAGGGAAACATTGATGGCACTGTTCAAACGACTGGCCGAGACCGAGCGGCCCAGCCTGGCGTTCACCCTCGATGGGCAGCCTGCCACGGGCCTGCTCGGGGACACCTTGCTGACTGCCGTACTGACCTGCGCCGAGCACCTGCGGGGCAGTGATTTCAGCGCCGAACGCCGCGCCGGTTTCTGCCTGATGGGGGCCTGCCAGGATTGCTGGGTACGGCTGGAGGATGGTCGGCGAGTGCGCGCCTGTTCGACCTTGCTGGAAGACGGCCAGGCGATTCGCCGTGACCCGGGGCGCCAGGCATGAAGAGCGCGGTGATAGTGGGCGCAGGCCCGGCGGGCATTACCGCAGCCCGGACCTTGCTGGACCATGGCGTAACCCCGGTGTTGGTGGACGAGAGCCTGCGCGGTGGCGGCCAGATCTATCGGCGCCAGCCGGCGAACTTCCAGCGCTCGGCCAAGCAGCTGTATGGGTTTGAAGCGGGCAAGGCGACAGCGCTGCATCGCACCATGGATGAGCTGACCACCCGGATCGACTACCGGCCGGAAACCCTGGTGTGGAATGCGGAAAATGGCCGCCTGGACATGCTCAACAACGGCCACGCCGAAAGCATCGAATACGCGCAGATCATCGTCGCCACGGGCGCCACCGACCGCATCCTGCCCGTGCCGGGCTGGACGCTGCCCGGTGTGTACAGCCTGGGCGCGGCGCAAATCGCGCTGAAGTATCAAGGCTGCGCCATCGGTGAGCGCGTCGTGTTTTGCGGCAGCGGGCCGTTGCTGTACCTGGTGGCGTATCAGTACGCCAAGGCCGGGGCCAAGGTGGTGGCGGTGCTCGACAGCGCGCCGTTCAGCGCCCAATGCCGCGCCTTGCCGGCATTGCTCGGCCAGCCGGCGACCCTGGCCAAGGGTTTGTACTACCGCGCCTGGCTCACGGCCCACGGCATCCAGGTGCACCAGGGGGCAACGTTGTCGCACATCAACGGCGAGCAACGAGTGACGGGCATCCACTGGGATCAGCAGGAAATCGCCTGTGATGCCGTGGCCTTCGCCCATGCCCTGCGCAGCGAGACCCAATTGGCGGATTTGCTTGGGTGTGAATTTGCCTGGAGTGCATTGAACCGCGCCTGGTTGCCGCAGCGAGATGCGGCCGGGCGTAGCAGTGTCGCGGGCGTGTATCTGGCTGGCGACGGTGCCGGAATCATGGGCGCCGATGCGGCGCAAATGGCCGGCGAGCGAGCGGCATTGGCCTTGCTCGAAGACAGCGGTGTTGCCATCGACCACCGTCGCGGGCCCGTGCTGGAACAACAACTGGCAGGTATCCAGCGCTTTCGCCACGGCCTGGAAACCGCCTTCCCCTTCCCGGAAAACTGGGCCGCTGAAGCTCCGGACGAACTGATCCTGTGCCGCTGTGAAGAAGTCAGCGTCGGCGAAGTACGCGCGGTGGTGGACGAAGGCCACTGGGAAGTGAACCGGGTCAAGGCCCATTGCCGGGTTGGCATGGGCCGCTGCCAGGGCCGGATGTGCGGGCTGGCGGCGGCGGAAATCGTTGCCCAGCGCAGTGGCCGCGAGATTGAAAACGTTGGCCGCCTGCGTGGCCAGGCACCGATCAAACCCTTGCCGTTTGGCGTGGAGGTGCAGCCATGATCGACAGTGAAGTGATCGTGTTGGGTGGCGGGATTGTCGGGGCCTCGGCGGCTTTGATGCTGGCGCAGAAAGGTCGCCGCGTGGTGCTGCTGGAGCGGGACTTTTGTGGCTCGCACTCCAGCGGTGTGAACTATGGCGGCGTGCGGCGCCAGGGGCGGCCATTGCACCAACTGCCGCTATCGCAGCGTGCCCATGAGCTATGGTCCGACTTGCCGGGGCTGATTGGCATCGACGGGGAATACGTGCGCTCCGGGCATTTGAAACTGGCCCGCAGTCATGACGATCTGGCGGCTCTGCAGGCTTACGCCGACGCTACACGCGGCTTTGGCCTGGGCCTGCAAATGCTTGACCACGCTCAACTGCGCGCCCGGTTCCCGTGGGTGGGTGATGTGGCAGTCGGCGCGTCGTTATGCCCCGAAGACGGCCACGCCAATCCGCGCCTGGTCTCCCCCGCCTTTGCCCGCGCAGCGCAACGCCACGGTGCTCGGGTGATGGAGCAAACCGAAGTCACCCATCTTGAACATGACGGCCAGCGGTTTCAGTTGCGCTGTGCCAATGGGCTGCAGCTGCAAGCCCCCTGGCTGCTGAACTGCGCCGGCGCCTGGGCCGGCACCGTGGCCGCGCATTTTGGCGAGCCGGTGCCGATGACCTCGGCGCACCCGGCGATGCTGGTGACCGAGCCGTTGCCGGTGGTGATGGACGTGAGCACCGGGGTGGAAGGCGGCGGGATTTATGCGCGGCAAGTCGCCCGGGGCAATTGCATCCTCGGTGGCGGGCGCGGCTTTGCCCTGGGCCCGCAACAAGCCCGCCCGGGGCAAGCGGCGGTGCTGGAGATTCTGCGCAATGCCGGCGAGTTGTACCCGTTCCTCAAGGGTGCCCAGGCGATCCGTACCTGGAGCGGCACCGAAGGTTATCTGCCCGACCACGAACCGGTGATCGGCGACAGCAGCACCCAACCCGGCCTGCTCCACGGTTTCGGCTTTGCCGGCGCCGGGTTCCAGCTCGGCCCTGCGGTCGGTGAAGCCCTGGCAGAGATCGTCTGCACGGGGGCCAGCCGGCAGCCCATCGAAGCATTTTCCATCCGTCGTTTCCAAGCCTGAGAGGAAGATTCATGCACATGATCAAACGTACTGCGCTGTCTTGCCTGTCCCTCGCCCTGTTGAGCACGGCGGCCCACGCCGCACCGACGCTGTACCTGGGCATGAACGGCGGGACCATGGAACGGGTCTACGCCGACAAGGTGCTGCCCGCGTTCGAAAAGGCCAACAACGTCAAGGTGGTGATCGTGCCGGGCACCTCGTCGGACATCCTGGCCAAGGTGCAGGCCAACAAGGACAACCCGCAGATGCACGTGATGTTCCTCGACGACGGCATCATGTACCGCGCGATTTCCATGGGGTTGTGCGAGAAGCTCACGCCCAACCCGACCCTGGATCAGATTCCGGCCAAGGCGAAGATCAAGGAAGAAGCGGTTGCGGTGACGCTCGGGGTGACCGGGTTGGGTTACAACGCCAAGATGTTCAAGGAAAAGGGCTGGGCGCCGCCGACGTCGTGGATGGACCTGGCCGACCCGCGCTTCAAGGACAAGGTGGTGTTCCAGTCGTTGGCCTCGTCCACATTTGGGTTGCACGGGTTCCTCATGTTCAACCGGATTCAGGGGGGCAGCGAGACCAACGTGGAGCCGGGGTTCAAGGCCTGGCCGAAAACCGTCGGGCCCAACGTGCTGGAATATATCGCCAGCTCGGCGAAGATTTCCGAGATGGTGCAGACGGATGAGGCGGCGATCTTTCCGCTGACGCCGACGCAGGTGACCACGCAACAGTTGTTGGGTGTGCCGATGGAGTATGCGCAGCCGAAAGAAGGCGCGGTGGTGTTGAACGTGGCGGAGTGTGTGATTGCGCGGAATGACCAGCCGGAGTTGGCGCAAAAACTGGCGCAGTTCTTGTTGACCGCAGAGGCTCAGGCGCCGGCTTTGGAACTGGGGGATCAGATTCCTTCGAATCCTACGACGCCGACTACCGACAAAACCCGGGCGCGGGTGGAGGCGATGAACAGTTATTTGCAGACGGCGATTTCGATTGACTGGGATCAGGTGAACCAGGCACGGCCCGAGTGGAATGCGCGGTGGAGTCGGTCGATTGAGCGGTAGGCTTTGGGGGTGAATATCCGTTATTTGGGTGATGGCTTAAATTGGTTCCGCTCTTACAGCGGGTCACTTTTGAAAGGAGCCCAAAAGTAACCAAAAGGCTCTTGCCCCACCACTCGGCACCTCGCCTAGGCTCGGTGTGCCCTCACTCCGGCTTTGGACCG
>NZ_JACAQC010000063.1:0-28143 GCF_013385345.1 Pseudomonas sp. I8001 | reverse complement strand
GGCAGAGCGTTTTGGTTACTTTGCCGCTTTTGCAAAGTGACTCGCTGTAAGAGCGAAACCATAGGTGGCCGTTACCGAAGAAACGGATATGTACCCAATCAATCACCCCACCATCTCCCGAACCCGATACCACAACATCCCCAACGCCAACAGCGGCGAACGCAACACCTTCCCCCCGGGAAACGTCATATGCGGCACCTGGCTGAAAATATCCAACCCTTTACTCTGCCCCGCATGAATTCCTTCCGCCAATAACCGCGCACACCAATGCGTCACGTTAAGGCCATGCCCCGAATACCCCTGGGCATAAAACACATTCGGGTGCTGCTTCAACCGCCCCACCTGCGGAAACCGGTTAGCCGTAATCCCAATCTTCCCCCCCCACTGAAACTCAATCGCGGTATTCGCCAACTGCGGAAAAACCTTGAGCATCTTCGGCCGCATATACCCCGCGATATCCACCGGATCACGCCCCGAATAATGACAAGCCCCCCCAAACAACAACCGCCGATCCGCCGAAAGGCGGTAATAATCCAACCCCACTTTCTGATCACACAACGCCAGGTTCTGCGGAATCAACTGATCAGCCACCCCAACCGACAGCGGCTCGGTCGCAATGATGTAGCTCCCCGCTGGCAACACCTTGCCGCTCAACTTCGGCTCCAATTCCTCCAGATGCGCATTGCACGCCAGCACCAGGCTACCGGCGCGCACTCTGCCAAACTCGCAACGCACCTGCACCGTGTCGCCATGGATCAACTCCAGCACCGGGCTGTCTTCAAAGATCCGCACCCCAAGGGATTCGGCCACTCCAGCCTCCCCCAGCACCAGGTTCAACGGGTGCAGATGCCCGGAGCCCATGTCCACCAGGCCACCGGCATACAAGCCTGAGCCAACCACCTGCGCCATATCCTGCGATGCCACCAACCGCGTTTCAGGCGCATACCCCAAGGCAGCCAGGCTCTCCAGCTCCCCCTGAAACGCCGCAAACTGCGCCGGCGTATTCGCCAACTCGCAAAACCCCCAGCGCAAATCACAGTCAATCCCGTGCTCGCGAATCCGCTCCCCCACCAGCGCCACCGAATCGATCCCGGCCTGCTGCAGGTAACGCACGCCCTCCTCCCCCACGTACCTGGCAAAGCCCGATACGTCATGCCCAATCCCGCGAATCAACTGCCCGCCATTGCGCCCGCTGGCGCCCCAGCCAATCCGCCGGGCCTCCAGCAGGATCACCGACAGCCCGCGCTGGGCCAGTTCGATGGCGGTGTTGACCCCGGTGAACCCACCGCCGATCACACACACATCGGCGGTCAGGTCAGCCCCCAGCGCTGGGCGCCGGGGCATGGCGTTGGCCGAAGCCAGGTAATAGGAACGAGCGTGGTCGGAGGAGGAACGGTTCATTTGTTGGTCTTCACTTTGCTCCAGGACCGCGTCATCAAGCGCATGACGGCGGGCGTCGGGGTGGTGGAAATGTAGAGTTTGTCGAGCACTTCCTGGGACGGGTAGATCTCGGGGTTGTTCACCAGCTCGGGGGCCATGAAGGCCTTGGCCGCCGGGTTCGGGTTGGCGTAGCCGACGCTGGCGCTGACCTTGGCGATCACTTCAGGGTCCAGCAAGTAGTTGATGAAGGCGTGGGCGGCTTTCGGGTTGGCGGCGTCCGCCGGGATGGCCAGCAGGTCGAACCACAGGTTGCTGCCTTCCTTGGGGATCGAGTAGGCGATGTTCACGCCGTTCTTGGCTTCCTTGGCGCGGTTGGCCGCCTGGAACACGTCGCCGGAATAACCGAAGGCGACGCAGATATCACCGTTGGCCAGGTCCGAGATGTACTTGGAGGAATGGAAATAAGTGATGTACGGCCGCAGGGTCAGCAGCTTGGCCTCGGCCTGTTTGTAGTCTTCGGGATTCTCGCTGCGCGGGTCCTTGCCCATGTAGTTGAGGATCGCCGGGAACAGTTCATCCGCCGAGTCGAGGAATGCTACGCCGCACTCGTGGAGCTTCTTGATGTTCTCCGGTTCAAACAGCACGGCCCACGAATCGATATGGTCGATGCCCAACACCTGCTTGACCTTGTCCACGTTATAGCCGATGCCGTTGGTGCCCCACAGGTACGGCACCGAATGCTCGTTGCCCGGGTCGTTTTTCTCCAGCAGTTTGAGCAGCTTGGGGTCGAGGTTCTTGAAGTTGGGTAGCTGCGAACGGTCCAGCTTGAGGAACGCGCCGGCCTTTACCTGGCGCGCCAGGAAGTGGTTGGACGGCACCACCACATCGTAGCCGGTACGGCCGGCGAGCAGTTTGCCTTCCAGGGTTTCGTTGGAGTCGAACACGTCGTAGATCACCTTGATCCCGGTCTTGGCCTGGAAGTCGGCCAAGGTGGTCTCACCGATGTAGTCGGTCCAGTTGTACACACTGACCGTCTGCGCGGCGTGGCCCGCGCTGCTGAACAATGCCGCCAAGGCCAGCGGGAGAAGCTTTTTCACCAGACGCATATCGACACCCCTTTGCTTGATTGATTTTTATGTATTCATCCAGCCATTCTGCCCGTAGCAGCTGTCGAGCCTTGGCGAGGCTGCGTAGCGATGTATCGGACACAATTGCGGTGGGCCCGACGCAGCCTCGCTAAGCTACGGACGAGTCGTCAGACGCTCAGCAGCAGGAACTCACGTTCCCAGGAGCTGATCACCCGCTTGAAGTTCTCGTGTTCGGCGCGCTTGACCGCGACGTAGCCGCGCACAAACTTGTCTCCCAGGTACTGCTTGACGGTGTCGCACTCTTCCATGCGCGCCAGGGCGTCTTCGATGGTGATCGGCAGCCTCAGGTTGCGGCGCTCGTAGGCGCGGCCTTCCACCGGGGCGCTGGGCTCGACCTTTTCGATCATGCCGAGGTAGCCGCACAACAGGCTGGCAGCGATGGCCAGGTACGGGTTGGCGTCGGCGCCCGGCAGGCGGTTTTCCACGCGCATGGCGTCGGGGCTGGAGCTCGGTACACGCAGGCCGACGGTGCGGTTTTCTTCGCCCCACTCGACGTTGACCGGTGCCGAGGTGTCCGGCAGGAAGCGGCGGAACGAGTTGACGTTAGGCGCAAACATCGGCAGCAGCTTGGGGATGTACTTCTGCAGGCCGCCGATGTGGTTGAGGAACAGTTGGCTCTTGTTGCCGTGCTCATCGACAAACACCTGCTTGCCGGTGGCGATCTCCACCACGCTCTGGTGCAGGTGCATGGCGCTGCCGGGCTCGTCGGCCACCGGTTTGGCCATGAAGGTGGCCGCCACGTTGTGCTTGAGTGCAGCCTCGCGCAGGGTGCGTTTGAACACGGTGATCTGGTCGGCCAGGTCCAGGGCATCGCCGTGGCGGAAGTTGATTTCCATCTGCGCCGGGCCGTCTTCATGGATCAGCGTGTCGAGGTCCAGGCCCTGGGCTTCGCACCAGTCGTAGACGTCTTCGAACAGCGGGTCGAACTCGTTGGCAGCGTCGATGGAGAACGACTGGCGGCCACTTTCGGCGCGACCGGAACGGCCCAGCGGGGTCTTCAGCGGCAGGTCCGGGTCTTCGCAGCGCTGGGTCAGGTAGAACTCCATCTCCGGCGCGACAATCGGCTGCCAGCCCTGGTCGGTATAGAGTTGCAGGACCTTTTTCAGCACGTTGCGCGGCGACAGTTCGATGGGGTTGCCCTGCTTGTCGAAGGTGTCGTGGATCACGATGGCCGTCGGCTCGATGGCCCATGGCACCACGTAGGTGGCGTTGGACACCGGGCGGCAGATCATGTCGATGTCGGCCGGGTCCAGCAGGTCGTAGTAGATATCGTCGTCGACAAAGTCCCCGGTTACCGTTTGCAGCAACACACTTTCCGGCAGGCGCATGCCTCGCTCATGCAGGAACTTGTTGGTGGGCGAAATCTTGCCGCGTGCGATGCCAGTCAAATCACTGATCACGCATTCGACTTCGGTAATCTTGTGTTCTTTCAGCCAGGCGGACAGCTGATCGAAGGGGGCGTTCATAAGGACCTCGTCATGGGTTGGATGCTGCGCCGCGGGCTTCCCTCGCGGCGCATTGAGGTCTATCTTGGGCCAGCCGTCCAACGGCATCTATCCACTTTGCGCCAACCACAACGCACCAATAGAGTGCGCCCAGGTTACCCATGACACAGGCAACAGCTTTGCGCGTACAGGCCTTCACCACCGGTGATGTGGCCGCTCAATGCAGTGCGACACCCGGTTGGGTGCAGCAGTACCAGCAGATGTCCCCAGGGCATTTCGCCGGGCAGATCCGCTACCTCGACCTGCAAGGTGTCGAGGTGTACGAAGAGCGGATGAACACCCGGGTGGAGCAGAACTTCAACGCGCCGCCGGGTTCCCTGGCGTTCTGTTTCGATGGCAGCGACAACGCGCTGTACGTGCTCAATGGCGAAAGCCGCAACACCTGGATCACCCCGGAAAACTACCGCGAAGTGGCAGTGGTGTTCGGGCCGCAGTTTGTCCAGCGCCATGGTCTGGATGTGGCGAAGCTGGAGGGGTTGTTCATGGCCCCGCTCAACTCCCTGCAAAACCCGTTGTTCAGCCGCTGGCTCAGCGGCACGCTGACGCGGCTGTCGGCGACGCTTGACCCGCCGAGTCGTGATGCGCTGACTCAGCAGTTACTGGACGACTGCCTGTTCATCCTCGACAACGCCTGCGTGTGCCTCGACAAGGGCTCATTGCAGCGACGCACCGAGGAGCGAATCATCATGGCGCGCATTGGCGAATGGGCGGCGGATGTGCCGGATGAAACCGTCAACCTGCTGCAACTGGCGCGCATTGCCGGGGTGCCGTTGCGCCAGTTGCAGCACGGGTTCAAGACGTATACAGGGATGAGCCCGGCGCAGTGGTTGCGGTTGCGCCGGTTGAACAGTGCACGGCGGGAGTTGTTGAGCCCGCCGTCAGTGGACACCACCGTGGCGGAGGTGGCGATGAATTGGTCGTTCTGGCATTTGGGGCGTTTTTCCAACAGTTATCGGGCGTTGTTTCAGGAGTTGCCCAGCGAGACCCTGAAGCGCCACCAAAAACACCGCTGGTCTTGAAGATCGTTCCCACGCTCCGCGTGGGAATGCATCCTGTGACGCTCCGCGTCACCCTCGGGACGCGGAGCGTCCAGGGCGGCATTCCCACGCGGAGCGTGGGAACGATCAGGTCCGAAGAAACGCCAGCATCAACTGATTCACTCGCTCCGCCGCCTCCAACTGCACCATATGCCCCTGCCCCGGCAGTATCTCCACCTGAGCGTCCAACCCATGGGCATGGCTCGCCGGGATGATTGCGTCCTCACTGCCCCAGATCACCAGGCTCGGCTGCTGCCCCACCACACTGCGCAAATCCACCAACTGCCGACCACCGCTGAACAACGCCCCGGTGATCTGCCGCAACGCCTGCTCCACACCCTCCAGGCGCTTGAACTTGAGCATGTCTTCCAGCATCTGCCGGGTCACCAGCGCCGGATCGCTGAACAGTTGCACCAGTTGCGGCTTGAGTGCATTGCGATTGCTCGCGTCGATAAAACCTTGCAGGTAATCACTGTTGATCTGCGTACCCAATCCAGCGCTGGCGATCAGGGTCAACGACGCCACACGCTGCGGTGCCACCCGCGCGAGGTTCAGGGAAACCAGCCCGCCCATGGAATGCCCGGCGAGGTGTACCCGGTCAACCTTCAGATAATCCAGCAGTGCCAATACCGCCTGGCTCAACTCCTCAAGCTCGCCCGTTTGCAGGTACTTGCCCGACTCGCCATGCCCCGGCAAATCCAGGGCGATCACCCGCCGCTCAGCCGCGAGCACCGGGTGATTGAACAGCCAGTTATTCAGGTCGCCACCAAAGCCGTGCACCAGCACCAGCGGTGTGCCGCCCTCCCCGAGGTCCAGATAGCGCAGCAGGCGCCCGCCCACCTCGACCTTCTGTGCCGATGGGCCGCTGGCTTCCGCCTCGGCGGCACTGGAAACGAACCCCGCCTGGAACGCCTCGATCACCCCATCAATCTCGGCCTCGCTGGCCTCGCCTTCCACCACGATTGCCAGCAATGCCCCCACGGGCAAGGTCTCATCGCTCTGGGCCAACACCCGTCGCAGCACCCCGCTGAAGGGTGCCTCGACACTGCTGGAAATCTTGTCGGTCTCGACATCCAGCACCTCTTCACCCTTCTCCACCCGGTCGCCCGGCTGCTTGAGCCAGACATCAACCCGGCCCTCGGTCATCGACAGCCCCCACTTGGGCATGGTCAGTGTATGGATCATGCGGCATTCCTCTTGTCGGCGATCTTCAGCACCGCAGCTTCGATCTTCGCCGCGTTGGGGATGTACAGGTCCTCCAGGGCATCGGAGAACGGCACCGGCGTGTGAGGCGCGGTGACCATTTCGATCGGCGCGCGCAGGAAGCCGAACGCCCGTTGCGCCACCAATGCACTGATGTCCGTGGCAATCGAGCAACGTGGGTTGGACTCGTCGATCACCACCAGGCGCCCGGTTTTCTCCACGCTTTCAAGGATGCTGTCTTCGTCCAGCGGGCTGGTGGTGCGCAGGTCCAACACTTCGCAGTCGATGCCCTGGCGCGCCAGATTGGCGGCGGCTTCCAGGGCGATGTGCACCATGCGCCCGTAGGTCACCAGGGTTACATCGTTGCCTTCACGCACGTAGTTGGCTTCGCCGAACGGCACGGTGTACAGCTCTTCCGGCACTTCGCCCTGGAGGCTGTAGAGCATTTTGTGTTCGAGAAAAATCACCGGGTCGTTGTCGCGGATCGCCTGGATCAGCATGCCCTTGGCGTCATAGGGCGTGGCCGGGCACACCACCTTGAGCCCGGGAATATGCGTCCACATTGAAGTGAGCATCTGCGAATGCTGGGCCGCCGCACGCAGGCCGGCGCCGTACATGGCGCGCACCACCAGCGGCGTGGTGGTCTTGCCACCGAACATATAGCGAAACTTCGCCGCCTGGTTGAGCAACTGGTCGAGGCAGCAGCCGATAAAGTCGACGAACATCAATTCGCACACCGGGCGCATGCCTCGGGTGGCGGCGCCGACGGCCATGCCTACATAGCCGACCTCGGAGAGCGGCGCGTCGAGCACGCGGTCGGGGAATTCCGGGTACAGGCCCTTGGTGACGCCGAGCACGCCACCCCAGGCGTCCTGTTCACCGGGCGAACCGGTGCCGCCGGACACGTCCTGGCCGATGATGAACACGCTCTGGTCGCGGCGCATTTCCTGGGCCAGGGCTTCGTTGATTGCCTGCTGATAGCTGATTTTTCTAGCCATGATGACTTCTCCACGGATTGTTTTTGTAGTGGGTGGCGGTTAGCGGTAGGCGACGTAGACATCGCTGAGCAGGTCGGCGGCCTGGGGTTTGGGATCGGACTTGGCCAGGCGCACGGCGTCTTCGATCAGCTGCGCGACTTCGGTGTCGATGCGTTCGAACTGAGCCGCGTCGAGCCAGCCTTCGGCGGTGCAGCGCTGGCGAAACAGGCTCAGGCAGTCGCCGGTTTCCCGCAGGTTTTTCACTTCGTCCGGGCCGCGATAGGTTTGCGCATCGCCTTCGAAGTGGCCGTAGAAACGGCTCAGTTTGACCTCCACCAGCGTCGGCCCTTTACCGCTGCGGGCACGCTCTACCGCGACGCCGAGGGCGGCGTGCACGGCAAAAAAGTCGTTGCCGTCGACAATCACCCCCGGCATGCCAAAACCCACGGCACGCTCGGCAATGTCCTTGCAGGCCACCGACCAGCCGGACCCGGTGGCTTCGGCATATCCGTTGTTCTCGGCCACGAACAGGCACGGCAGGTTCATGATCGAGGCCAGGTTCATCGCTTCAAACACCGCGCCCTCGTTGGAGCCGCCGTCGCCGAAAAACGCGACCGCCACACCCGCGCTGCCCTTGAGCTTGGCCGCCAGCGCCGCACCGGCTGCCAGCGGCGCCCCGGCACCCACAATGCCGTTGGCGCCGAGCATGCCCTTCTCCTGGTCGGCGATGTGCATGGAGCCGCCCTTGCCGCCGCAGACGCCGGTCTTCTTGCCGTAGATCTCGGCCATCATGCCGAACACATCCACGCCCTTGGCGATGCAATGGCCGTGGCCACGGTGGTTGGAGGCGATGCAATCTTCATCGTTGAGGTGGGCCATGACCCCGGCGGCGCTGGCCTCCTGGCCGGCATACAAATGCACGAAACCGGGAATCTCGCCGGTGGCGAATTCCACGTGCAGGCGTTCTTCGAAATCACGGATGGTGCGCATCACGGTGTAGGCATGGAGCAGTTGATCGGTGGACAGGTGAGTGGACATCTTGTTGTTCTCCAGGTTGTCTCGACACACAAAAGGCTGGATCAGGCCAGCTGCAAGGCACTCAGCACGGCCTGTGCCAATCCGTTGGAAAACCCGGAAAAGCCTTGACCCAGAGCAGTTGTCTGGAAGCGTGGACGTGCCACTGTGGGCCGTTCAATGAGACGCGCCGTTGCAACCTGCCCGCAGCGTCTCAGGCGCAATGAGACGCTGCGTCTCACCTCGGGCAGTTGGTCAGGCCGGCCTTGTTCCTCCCGGCCCATGGGCGCTTAATGGCGGGCATAACAACAAGGATCGAGAACCGGAGGCTTCCATGCTCGCCGTGAACTCCAAGGACCATGTCGACTGTGTCAGCCGCGTGGTACGCAACGCCGACCGCCTGCCCCAGGCTCCGGTGCCGTCGCTGATTTTTGATTCCTGGCGCCGCTCCATGGAGCAGCACCACCTCGACCCCGGTTCCCTGCAAGGGCCGCGCATCCTCACCAGCACCCTGCTCAAGGAATGCCGCGAACGCGCCGAACTGTTCATGCGCATCGCCAGTGAGGAAGTCGGGCAGATTCACAATCGGGTGCGCCACGCCGATTACTGCGTGATGCTCACCGACGCCCAGGGCCAGACCATCGACCACCGCGTGGACGCCGGCATTCGCAACGACTGCCGCAAGGCCGGCCTGTACCTCGGCACCTGCTGGTCGGAAGCCGAGGAAGGCACCTGCGGCGTGGCCACGGTGCTGACCAGCAAGGCCGCGGTCACCGTGCACAAGCGCGACCACTTTCGTGCGGCGTTTATCGGCCTGACCTGCTCTGCCGCCCCCATCTTTGATCCCCAGGGCAACCTGCTGGGCGTGATGGACGCCTCCGCCCTGAAATCGCCGGATGACCGGCGCAGCCAGCACCTGGTGCGGCAGATGGTGGCGCAAAGCGCGCGGGCCATCGAGAACGCGTTTTTCATGCACAGCGCCCGGCAACATTGGGTGTTGCAGGCCCACAGCACGCCCGGTTACGTCGACAGCCAGCCGGACATGCTGCTGGCGTGGGATCAGGATGGGCGGCTGCAAGCCTTGAACAGCAAGGCGCGGCAGGCCCTGAGGTTGCGCTTCGGGCAATTGCCGGAGCATATCGGCGAAGTGTTTGACCTGGACGCGTTGCGCGCCGTGACCGATCAATCGACGCAGCAGTTGCATTGGCTCGGCGAGCCGGGGGCGTTGCAGGTACGGGTCAGCGCGCCGCGGCGTAAGGCTGCACGTACGACGGTGTCTTCGAGTCATCAGGTAGACCCGCGAGTAGAAGAACATCTGCGCCTGGCCGTGCGGGTCAAGGACCGCAACCTGCCGGTGCTGGTCCAGGGCGAAACCGGCGCCGGCAAGGAAGTGTTTGCCCGCCAGTTGCATGAACGCAGTGCCCGTCGCGACGGCCCCTTTGTGGCGGTGAACTGCGCGGCGATCCCGGAAAACCTGATCGAGAGCGAACTGTTCGGCTACGTGGCCGGAGCATTTACCGGTGCCTCCAGCAAGGGCATGACCGGGCTGCTGTTGCAGGCCGATGGCGGCACGTTGTTTCTCGACGAGATCGGCGACATGCCGCTGGCGTTGCAGACGCGACTGCTGCGGGTAATGGCCGAAGGTGAAGTGGCGCCGCTGGGCGGGGCAAAAACCCGGGCGGTGGATATCCAGGTGATCTGCGCCAGCCATCGGGACTTGGCGGCGCTGGTGAGTGCTGGAAGCTTTCGCGAGGATTTGTATTTCCGGTTGGGCTGTGCGCGGTTCTGTGTGCCGCCATTGCGCGAGCGCATGGACAAACTGGCATTGATCAATCGGCTTCTGGAGCAGGAGGCGCGGCACAGCGGTGTTGCGGTCGGGATCGCGGCAGCGGCGCTGGAGTCGCTGCTGGGTTATGCCTGGCCGGGGAATGTGCGGCAACTGCGGCATGTATTGGCATACGCCTGTGCGGTGTGCGACGGCGGGACAATTCAACTGGCGGATTTGCCGGTGGAAGTTCGTGGTGACGCGGTTGCGGTGGAAACATCGGAAAGCGTGAGTCCTGAGCGGCAGTTGGTGCTGGACGCACTGATTCGGCATCGCTGGAAGCCGCTGGCGGCGGCGCAGGCGTTGGGGATTTCCAGGGCGACCTTGTATCGGCGGGTTAACCAGCTGGGTATCGACATGCCCGGAAAACACTGACAAGCCCATCGAATGGCAGCTTATAGCTGCCTACCCCAGACAGGCGTTATCAAAAACCACTTCTACTCTTATCTAATTAAGACTCCTCGACCCGCAAAGTACCTTCCGAAGGACTCAGCATTCATGACGACGTTTTCCTGCGAATGTGAGTTATGACCCGATGGGTTATGAAACTTCAGGAAGTCATCAGTTGCGTCTGTTACCAATACAAGATGACCTCCTTTCTTTGGCGGCTCTTGCTCAGGCCATCGAATAGAAGGGTGCACAGACGCAATAAAGAAATGACCGTCAGTAAACATCGGCTTGATCTCCTCCGCAGAGATACCGGTGACAATCTGTGCCTTCAGACCAAATTCTTTATTTAACATCTCAATCGCCGGCGCATAAATCATCCCATGGATACTTTCGCCATCGACTACGTAGGCTCCGTAGGCCAACGCCTTTTCCAGAAGGCTGAACGTTGAGTGAACGAGACCCGTCTTGGCGGCAAGAAGCATCTTAAGGCAGGCCATGCCACATACGTGATTAGCCCACAATGCATACTCATCCACGCATCGGGCTCCAGAGTTTATCCAAAGCGGATCCTCAGAAACCGTCTTCTCGCCAGAAATTATATCGGCAGCCAAAAGTCGGGATTCCCATTGGCAGAAATAAGGAACGCATGCGACCATAAACACACCTCATTTAATAAAAAGTGGAACGGTTCCTAAAAAAGCGATAGCCCCAAAGAAAATTTGGGATTTTGCACGCCCTTCTTTATATAAGAAATAGGCGACGATCATAAGCAATGGAACTCTCATCGAAATTGCTAAATATCCATAGCTAACTGGTAGAGTCCCCGCCAGCGCAAAATTAAAAATTAACTCAGGAATGGTCCATCCCAACGCGATCATCACCCACAAACCAAATCTCATTCCAGACTTCTCATATATAAAAAATCGCGCGGACACCCAATTGCCAATTCCGACATATAGTAAATATACGTACCAACCAGACGCTGGTATTCCAACCTTGTCACATCCAGCAAATCCTATTACGGCGAGAATCATAAAATAGAATCTAAATTTATCAATCCGAGGCATAAAACTCAGATGACCAAAAATCACAAAACAAATCCCCCCTATAAAAAGAACGAGTACTGAAAGTATGCCCTGCCCTGATATCTGACTGCCAAAAAGCCAATACTCCAAAAAAACTATCGCACCGATTGCAATCGGAAAAATATATGCCGTGGCAGAAACGCTACGGCCAATTATCTGTTGCTGGACAACAAGGAGCATCGTAAGCAAGCCCCCCTTAGTTAGCCCCGCTATCGCTCCCGACGCATTCAGGAGCATATCCGTATTCGCCAGCCCAGTTACCCAAGCAATAGGAAACAACAATAAACAAATACAGGTAGTTCCAGACCCAATCGCCCAAGCAGTAGTTTTTGGAAGAGCTTTACTCGCTACACTTCGAAAGAACAGAGTTCTCAAAGTAACACATAATAGTATCGACAGAAATGCTAACCCTTGAACGAAGCTCAATTAACTAGCCCCCTAAGCCTCTTGAAACTCTCTGGCGACCTAAAGCCGCCGCAATATGCACATCAATTGAGTCAATCAAATCAACCCCGCCATATTCTGATCGTTCATCGACAATCAAAGGCAACTCAGTACACCCCAATATTAAACTTTCTACACCCTGATCAATCAGATTATCCATCGCTCGATAGACCGCGCTCTTGGCTTTCTTGGAAAAATTATGTAGACACAAGTCATCATAAATCGCGGCATGGACAGCATAACGGAGATGCGCCTCCGGCAAAGAAACCTCAATATCTTCCACTCCAAATCTATCGACATAAAAACCACGTTCCATCACATACTTGGTCCCCAGCAATCCTACTTTTTTGAATCCAGAGGCCTTAACCGCGGAAATCGTTGCATCTATGACATTTATAACCGGAATGGAAATCTTATTTTTGAGCAAGTCGCAAGTCTTACTAGTGGTATTGGAACATATTAATATCTTGGTTACCCCCGCACACTCCAACTTAATCGCCGCACTTAACAGAATCTCAAACTCACCTTTAAAATCATCTTCTTGTTGACACTTTAGGATTTTACTAAAATCTAGACTAAACACCATAAGATCCGCCGATTTGTGCCCACCTGCTTCCTGCGCGATCAGATTGAACCTACGATAATACTCCATTGTAGAAACCCAACTTACACCTCCAATCAAACCAATGCGTTCCATGCCATTGCTCCTTAATCTATCGTGTAGTCAACTTTAGAAAGCCTCATAACCTTCATATCATCCTGAGAGACAAAGTTAAGTATCATATCTGCCAAGGAAAGCCCATATCCATTCAACATTTTTGGAAGAATACTATTACGCATCAGCCCAGGGATTGGATTGGCCTCTAAAAAATACACATCACCACTTGGAGTTAAAATGTAATCAAAACGGCACATATGTGAAAAACCTAACTCATCAAATAAGTCCCGAGAAACACGCTTCATATGCAGGATCTCCACAGTATCCTCCTCCATCAGGACCTCATCAGCGCTACCAATCCGGTGCTTCTCCTCATGTCCAAAAAAGCCTCTCTTTGTATCAATTCTAATGGCTGGTAAGACAACGACTTTTTGATTAAGCCTTATGCATCCTATAGAATACTCTTGACCCTCAACAAACTCTTGAATCAAAGCTCTTTCGTCATATTTGAATATAGCGCGCAGATTATCTTCTATTATAGATATTTCAATATCGGAAACCGTATATTGCTCAGTAAACAAAGACGCCCCCAATGAGTTAGGCTTAACGACTACTTTAAGCCCATCAAAGAGATTTTTTATCTCCGCGACTGCCGAACAAGACTTAGCGTCTGTTAACGTTAACGTCGCAGGTACTTTTATAGTACTTTGCGACCCTGATACGTAGCACTGCATGTGAATTTTGCTCATTGCCAAACTTGACGGCAAAACTGGCCCAAAAGTACCACGAAGACCAACAATATTAGCCAAACCTTGAATATGCCCATCTTCCCCATAATTACCATGCAAAAGATTAACGATATAACCATTGGCACCTAATACATGCTTTGCGAAAGTCGCATAATCCACTGCATTCTTTGAGACCATATAGTCACGAGAGTGCCAACTTCTGTCAAAATCATAAAAACTAACATAATTATCAGAATCAACATAATAAACATGATTTATACACACACCACAATTTTCAGTACACAACTGATCATATACATAGCTGAAGGACTCCCTAGATGCGGCGTGCTCCGGCGACATCCCTCCAAAAATCAATGACACTTCAACCATATTACTCGAAACACTAAGAGCACCCATTTTATTTCCTCCATGGAAGCCGACAATAAATCCTCAATAGCCAAGGCTCCCGCGCAAACCAATCAGAACGAAATTTGATCACGTAGCAACTCAAGCTTAAAAACCGGCGAAGCATTTCAGCCTATCAAAATCATTCAATCAATATCGCGAAGTACAATTCAAAAGAAGCACCACCATGCATTCAAAAAAAATCCTCAATACTGATAAAAATAAACTGGCGAAGAACCTTCAGAAGAACCAGTACCAGATAAATCTTGGAACTTATATAAAGCAGAAGGCACAAATATAAAACAATGAAACAACACTTAATGCAACCCCTTCAGATGTGAAGTTTTTTTGAAAAAAACCAAGCCCACCCACACCACAACAGAAAATTACTCTTATAAATCAGACGTATACGTAAAAAAACAAAGTAAAAGCAATTGATAAATCACATAAAAATTCAACTTTCAGGCCAACTTACTCACCAACAGATAACATTACCCCTACAGGCACAATAGTAGTGTCCTACGGAACTTTCGCAGAATCAGAGATGATACATCCACCAAAGAGCTTCAATTGATCCTTATATATTTTTTGTGCGAGCGTACTTACACGCGCCGCCTATGTCTGCGCGATTTGTGAGAGGTGATTCAATCGGTAGATGTCCCGATGAAGCGGTTGCGGTTGAAGAGCAGGAAAGCGTGAGCCCGGAGCGGCAACGGGTGCTGGATGCGTTGATTCGGCATCGATGGAAGCCGCTGGCGGCGGCGCAGGCGTTGGGGATTTCCAGGGCGACCTTGTATCGGCGGGTTAACCAGCTGGGTATCGACATGCCCGGCAAGCACTGACCCAACACGGTCAAAAATGTGGGAGCGGGCTTGCTCGCGAAGGCGGTGTACCAGTCAACATTTCCGGTGACTGACACTCCGCCTTCGCGAGCAAGCCCGCTCCCACATTTTTTGACCGAGTGATTCCGCCGGCTCAGCGGTACAGAATCCCGCCATCAATCAACGGCGATTGCCCGGTCATGTAATCCGAATCCGGCCCCGCCAGGTACGACACCAGCCCCGCTACATCCTCCGGCGTTTCCGCCCGGCCCAACGCAATCCCGTCCACATACTTCTTGTACGTCGCCCCCACCTCGGCGCCGGTAATCTCGGCCATGCGTTTGTCGATCTCGACCCACATATCCGTGCCCACCACACCCGGGCAGTAGGCGTTGACGGTAATCCCGTCACTGGCCAGTTCCCTCGCCGCGGCCTGGGTCAGCGCGCGCACGGCAAACTTGGTGGCCGAATACACCCCCAGCAACGCAAAGCCTTCATGGCCGGCAATCGAGCAGGCGTTGATGATCTTGCCCCTCTGCTTCAGCGCCTTGAATTTCTTGCCTGCGGCCTGGATGCCCCAAAGCGTGCCCTGCACGTTGATACGCAACGTGCGGTCGACCTGTTCCGGGGTTACGTCCAGCAGTGCGTCAATCTGTGCGACACCGGCGTTGTTGATGATGATGTCGAAGCCGCCCAGGGTCTGGTGGGCATGGTCCACCGCCGCGACCACTTGCTCCAGCTTCGAGACATCGGCGACATACACCGAGGCCTTGCGCCCCAGTGCAACGACTTCGGCCGCCACCGCTTCAATCTTCGCGCTGTTGATGTCCACCAACGCAATGTCGGCGCCGTCCCGCGCCAGGCGCAGGGCGATGGCCCGGCCGATGCCTTGCCCGGCGCCGGTCACCAGTGCAACTTTTCCAGCGATACTCATGACGATCTCCTTCAACGGTGAGAGAAGCCTTGTCTATCGCAGTTGCCAGGGGCCGCTGTCGAGCAGCAGCAGGATTGATCTGCGGGCTGAGACGGGACGTCTCAAAGCGAACCATTCTCGAAAACTTGTAAAACGCCGCCGTTATGCCTAGCTTATGCGCCCTCCGCTCTGCGCTCTCAGGCCTTCCCCCATGGTTTTGCGTCTTCGCCCCGCTGCCCCTTCACGTTTTGCCCTCGGCCTGTTGCTCAGCGCAGGTATTGGAAGCAGCCAGGCGGCTGATATCGAGCTGCCGGAGGTGAAGGTCCAGGGCCAGGATGAATCCGGCTATAACACCGACACCGCGTCGGTGGGCGCTTTCAATGAGGCGCCGTTGCTCGACACGCCGGCCTCGATCGCGGTGTTCAACGAGTCGTTGATCAAGGACCAGCAGGCGCGCTTGCTCAGCGAAGTGCTGCGCAATGACGCCTCGGTGGGCGACAGCTATGCGCCCATCGGCTACTACGAAAACTTCGTGGTGCGCGGTTTCTCGCTGAATGCCGCCAGCAGTTACAAGATCAATGGCCGCACCATCACCGGCGAGCAGAACGTTGCCCTGGAGAACAAGCAGCGCGTGGAGCTGCTCAAGGGATTGTCGGGTATGCAAAGCGGGATTTCCGAGCCCAGCGGCGTGATCAATTACGTGACCAAGCGCCCGGAGGATGTGCGCTCGGTGACGGTGTCCACCGATGATCGCGGCAGTGGTTACCTGGCCACCGACGTGGGCGGCTGGTTTGGCAGCGAGCAGCAGTTCGGCCTGCGCGCCAACGTGGCCCATGAAGACCTGCATTCCTATGTCGAACATGCCAATGGCCACCGGGATTTCCTGTCCCTGGCGTTCGACTGGAACATCAGCCCCGACGCGGTATTGCAGCTGGATGCCGAGTATCAGAACAAGCAACAGCGCTCGGTGCCGGGTTATCAGCTGCTGGGCGGGACCGAGGTGCCGCACGACGCGTCGCCGAAAAAACTGCTGGGGCATCAGAGCGGTGCGAATCAGGTAGGGATTGATTCGCTGAACCTCAACGGCAAGTTTGAATATCGCTTCAGTGACCAGTGGAAAGGCAGCGTCAGCGCGGCGCGCAGCAAGGTGGTGATTGATGATTACAGTTCGTTTGCGTGGGGCTGCTACGGGTCCGCGAGCTGTGCCGGGGCCAAGGTACCGAACTACTTCAGCCCGGAAGGCAACTACGATATCTATGACTTCCGCAGCCCTGATGACACCCGGCGCGATGATGAAATCCAGGCCGCGATGACCGGGTTGTTCAATACCGGTGGCCTGGGGCATGAGTTGACGTTTGGCAGCAGTGCGTTTCGGCGAGTGGTGGACAAGCGCGAATCGGTCAACGAGATGATTGGCTCCGGCAATATCAATCAGGACCCGGAAAACTTCGCGCCCACCGATAAGCCCCTGAACGATAGTCATCGCAACCTCGACAGCCGCCAATACGGCCTGTTCGTCACCGACCGCATCAGCTTCAACGAGCAATGGCAGACCATCGTGGGCGGCCGCGAAGTGCGCCTGGACGAAAAGGCTTTCGATGATCAGGGCAACGAGTCGCGCCACACCCGGCAGTATGTGTTCCTGCCCCAGGCGGCGCTGATCTACAAACCGATTGAAAACCTGTCGCTCTACACCAGCTACAGCAAAGGCCTGTCCCTGGGCGGTACCGCGCCGTGGTTTGCCCTGAATAAAGATGAAACCCTCGCCCCGACAGTTTCCCGCCAGATCGAAGCCGGGGTGAAATACGACTGGCGCCGCATCAGCTTTGCCGCCGCGATCTTCCAGACTCGCCAGGCCTATCAATATGCCAGGCCGGATGACGCCGGCGACTACACCTACGTGCAACAGGGCGAGCAGAAAAACACCGGCCTGGAATTGTCCGCCAACGGCTGGGCCACCCAGCGCTTGCAGATCGCCGCCAGCGTCGCGGCCATCCGTGCACGGGTGACGGGCAGCGGCACGCCGGAATACGAAGGCCATCAAGCGATCAACGTGCCGAAACTGCGGGCCAGTCTGTACGCCGACTACGCCCTGCCCTGGGTCGACGGCCTGGCGCTGCTCGGCGGCGTGCAATACAGCGCCAACAAGTACGCCAATCGCACCGGTGATGTGGAAGTGGGCGACTACGCCATCGTCAACGTCGGCAGCCGCTACACCACCAAACTCGATGGCTATGAAACGGTGTTTCGCCTGAGCGTCGACAACCTGTTCGACAAGCGTTACTGGCGCGATGCTGGCGAATACATGGGCGATGACTACCTGTTCCAGGGTGCGCCGTTGACGGCGCGCTTGAGTGCAACAGTTAACTTCTAGAAGAACAAAGGTGGGAGCCGTCGAGCTTTAGCGAGGCCGCGATGGCGGTGGATCAGCCGATATCAATATTGACTGTGCCGCCACCATCGCAGCCTCGCCGGGGCTCGACAGCTCCCACACTGGATCTGCTTCTTAGGTTGAATACGGTTCCTTAACCGCCTAGACCGGACATTTCTGCCCCATCGCCCGATCAACCAACAACACCGTCAACTCCAGCAACTGCCCGATGGCCAGTAACTGACAACGTTGCTTGTCGTCCATTGTCTCCGCCAGATCCTGAACAAGGCCGCACGCGCCATTAAGGGTCTCATAGGCGTTGGCCAGCAGCGCCTCCGTATTGGCGGCAGCATTGATGGAAAACAGTGGAAGGTAGCCGTTGGTGTGTGGCGGGGGTGGAAGAGAGTGATGGGCAGCGCGACTCGCAGCGTCCAACAGCGCTGCTGAATCTTTAGGCGGGGGATTCGGCGTGACTTTGTGCATGACATATCTCCAAGTTTGGCTGGAGCTGCACCTAATCGCCGCGACGCGATGGAAGGTGGCAGCTGTACGCAGGTTCGCGGACCGAGAACTTGGAACTCGGCATACCCGAAGGTATCCCACGCACAGCTGCCATAACACGAAACGCCGAACACCAAAGTGTCCGGCGCAAAGCGGTGGCAATTATGCATCAAGTTAGCGGGCCGCGAAGCCCGATTGCTGAGTGTCAGCAACCGGGGGAGGTTAATCTGCGGTCCAAATCGAAGCAATCCCGGCATCTCGTGGGAAAATTCTGTGGGTCTGCTACGCAGCCCAGCGGGAGCAAGCTCCCTCGCCACAGGTGACGCGGGGTTATTTAGGCATCTTGCGAAAACCCACCGCCAGACGGTTCCAGCTGTTGATGGTGGCGATCGCCACGCTCAGGTCGACTTGCTCTTGCGGGCTGAAGTGGGCGGCCAGTTCGGTGAAGTCTGCATCCGGTGCGTGGGTCTGGCTGAGCAGGGTCAGGCTTTCGGCCCAGGCCAGCGCGGCGCGTTCACGGGGGGTGAAGAACGGCGTTTCACGCCAGGCCGACACGGTGTACAGGCGGCGCTCGGTCTCGCCCCCCTTGCGGGCGTCGGCGGTGTGCATGTCGAGGCAGAAGGCGCAGCCGTTGATCTGCGACACACGCAGGCGCACCAGTTCCAGCAGCGGCAGTTCGATGGACAGTTTGCCGACGGCAGCCTCCAGGGCCAGCATGGCTTTCATGGCATCCGGGGAGGCGGTGTAGAAGTCGGTACGAGCTTGCATGGTGATACTCCAGAACAGTGGGGATTGGTGTCTAGAGTAGTGACGAGGGGGCATTGGACAAATAGCCAATCCGGGGAAAGATCAGGTAGCCAATGGGGCCAATCCTGACGATCACCCCGGCCCTGCGCCTTCACCGCGAAACGCACTGGGGCTCAGCCCGGTCCAGCGCTTGAACGCCCGCCGAAAACTGCGCACATCGCTGTAGCCAACTTCCTCGGTGATCCGTTCGATGGACAACCCCGGGTTGCTCAGCAAGCCCATGGTCCTTGCCCTGCGCACCTGTTCCAGCAAGCCCTCGAACGTCAGCCCATGCTCGGTCAGGCGCCGGCGCAAGGTACGCCCGCTCATGTTCAAGTCACTGGCGACCTTTTCCAGCTGGCTGCCCTGCAAATCCCGGGAAATCGCGCGCTCCACCGCCTGGATCAAATCCATTTTCTGATGCAGTTGCGCGCTTTCCAGTTCTAGCAGTTCCAGGGCCTGGCGCAAGGCCAGGGCATGGTGATTGGGCAGCCGCACGTCCAGCCAGTGGCTGGCCAGGACCATGCGGTTATGCAGGCAGCCAAAACGCACATCCGTACCTAACAGTTGGTGATAGTCAGCGACATAGGTGGGCGCGGCGTGGATAAATTCGACCCGCAGCGGCATGAAGCCCTCGCCCACCAGGGCGCGGCCATACACCATCAGGCTGGCGAAAAACTCCTCGGCGGCAAACACCTGCACCTCGGCGTAGGGCAGCAGGCATTCGATATCGACGAAAACTTCCTGGGGGCCTTCATGGGTGCGCGAGGTGGCGATACCACCGGAGGTGTGCTGATGACGTTCCCCGATGGCAAACGCATCGCGCAACGTCTTGCACAGTGAAATCACATGGCCGAGCAGGCCCAGGGTGCCGAGTACGTTCTGATGGCCTACCCACAGGCCCAGCCCCTGGTCGGGCAACACCTTGAGTGCACGCTGGATCATCGCTACCGCCTGGCGATAGGAAATGCGCTGGGCCGGGTCGTCCAGGTCGGCCAGGGTGAATCCCAGGCCACGGCACAGGTGCTCGGCGCTCGCGCCTTTTTGCGCGACCACTTGGCCGAGGGTTTGCAACAGAAATGGCGAGACCAGGGCCAGACCATAGTGCGGATCAACGGCTTTCCTTTGCATGGATCTTCGATTCCCGACTGAGTGCTTCAGTTCTTGTTTTGGAAACATCCTGACAATCATAGGCTCTTGCAAGAACTGCTGCACTCTGGATGAAAGCTGTCCGCCAAAGTCCCCCTATGTGGCCGCCAATACCCTGCCCCGCCGGGCGCCGAGGGCTTATTTCTATAGGCAGCGTCGTCCTGATAATAATAATGAGCCCAGACATGAACACGACCCGTGCGTTTTACCCCGTGCAACTCGCCCTGTTGACCCTCATCAGCCTGCCGGCCCTGGCCACCGAAGGCGGCGTCGACAACATCGGCCCCGGCACCGATGGCTTCTACATCCTGCCGCTGGACGTCAACAACCTGCCCGACCACATGTTCGCCTTCAACATCTATTACAACCATTACGAAGCCAGGAAGCTCGATATCAGCTCGTTGGGTGGCAAGGTGCCGGACGTGAAGATCAAGTCCGACGCGATCATCCCGCGCCTGGATTACCTCAGCCCGTTGCGGGTATTCGGCGGGCGCCTGGGCGGCTACATCGCCCAACCGTACCTGAAGCAACAGGTGTCGCTGTTCGGCATGTCCGACACCCGGGAAAGCATGGGCGACACCACCGTGGCGCCGATCATCCTCTGGGACCTGGGCAAGAACCTGACAGTGGGCACCGCCCTGGAAATCACCCTGCCCACCGGCGAATACGACGCCACGCGCCTGGCCAATACCAGCAACAATTTCTACACCTACAAACCGTTGGTGTCGGCGACCTGGATGCCCAACGAGCGCACTGAGCTGTCGATCAAGACCACCTACAGCTTCAACAAGGAAAACCCCGATACCCATTACCGGTCGGGGCAGATTTTTCACTTCGACTACTCGGCCAGCTACAAGGTGACGGATAACCTCAGCCTTGGGCTCAACGGCTACTACCTCAAGCAGACCACCGACGATAAGCAATACGGGCATACCGTGGTGAACATCTATGGCGAAGATGTGGATGACGGGGTCAAGGGCCAGGTGTTTGCGATCGGTCCGGCGGTGTATTTCACCTTCCTCAAGTATGCGAGTGCCGAGGTGCGCTGGGCCAAGGAGTTTGATGTGCAGAACCGGCCGGAAGGCGACATGTTGTGGGCGAAGTTGACGATTCCGTTTGCCCTGTAAACCCGACAAAAACTGTAGGAGCGAGCTTGCTCGCGAAAAACGTCAACGATAACGCGGGCTGCCTGGAAGACCGCGTCGTCCTTGGGTTTTTCGCGAGCAAGCTCGCTCCTACAGTGGGACGGCGTTGTCAGGTGTAGACCGGCCAGGTATCGACGATTTTCCCGCCCCGTACTGCCAGCAAATCGCCGAACTGCAGCAGCACAAACTCACTCTGGGTCGGGCGCAGAAACACCTGGTCTTCGACGTTCAGCCCCACCTTGGGCGAACCATTGACCATCTCCTGATTGGAGCTGCGCCCGTACAGGTCATTGCTCTGCAAGCCCCTGGGCGATTCAAACTCCGCCATCCAGTTGCCCCCATAAATAAAGAACGTGGCGCGCTGATTCGCATCCCACCACGAGAACAACCGCGACTTGCCGTCCAGCGCCGGAATGTCCACCGGCCCGGTGCTTTTCAACACGGGCGTGGCGATATAGGCCGCCGGCACATGCTCGCTCAGCGACGGCAAGTCATAGTGCGTCGGCTTGAGCAACGCCGTGCCCACCGACACCTCGCTGCTGAGCTTCTCCTGCTCGTGAATGCGATAGCTCGGGCTGCCTGCCGTATTCAACGTCAGCCCGTCGCGCCACAGCGGCGCAAAGTGCTGGCGGGTGTAATCCACATAGCCGTTGTAGCGCTGCATGACTTTGTCGAACAGGTCCTGGGGCGAGCCGAGAATCCCCGGCACGCCCATGCCCACGAACGGGTCGTAGCCCATGAACCCACTGAATTCCAGCTGCTGCGGATGAGCGCTGATCAGCGTGAGCATTTGCCCCAGTACCGCGTTGTCGCTGATGCCGCCGCGATGCAGGCCCACATCCAGCTCGATATTGACCCGTAGTTTCGTGCCCAATCCCTGGGCCAGCGCCAGGTATTGTTGCAGGCGCTCGGGCGTGTCCAGCAGCCATTGCAGCTGGCGGGACGGGTCGAACGGGCCCTTGTGGGTTTGGTAAAACAGCTCGGCAGAACGCACCGGCAACGGCTTGCCCAGCAGGATGTCCGCATCGGGAAAGACCTGGGCGTCGTGATTCAGAAATGGCTGATGAAACGACATCAGGCGCTGGGTGCCGGCTCGCTTGGCGATGTACGCCAGCAGCCCCGGCGACGGCAGGGATTTCTCCACCAGCCGCAGGTGTTTGCCGCCGCGCTGCACTGACTGCATCACCACGTCGATGTTGTGGTCCAGGCGATCGAGGTCGATCAGCATCACCGGGCGCATCGGCCCATGGGCCTTGAGTTGCTGGTTGAGGCTGCGGAAATACTCGGTGTAAGGGCTGCCGCGGTCGCCCGGCCTCAGCAAGATGGCACCACCCACCAGCAACACGCCGGTGCCGAGCATGAAATGTCTGCGGTTCATCAGGCCACTCCCAGAATAGACGACAGGTGCGCATTGAGGAATTTGCCGCTGGGGTCCAGCTCGCGGCGCACTCGGGTAAATTCCTCCCAGCGCGGATACAGCGGCTGCAAAGTGCGCGCATTGAGGGTGTGCAACTTGCCCCAGTGCGGGCGACCGGCGTATTTCCAGAAGATCGGTTCTACGGCGGCGAAGAAGTTGTGGTGGTCCATGGTGTAGTGCTGGTGCACGGAAATCGAACAGCTGTCGCGGCCCTCGAACATGCTCAGCGGAATGTCATCGGCCTTGACGTAGCGGTACTCGATGGGAAACCAGGTGCGCAGGTCCTTATCGTTGATCAGCTTGAGGATTTCCCGCAGGCATGCCGGTCCGTGCTCGGCGGGCACCGAATATTCCATCTCGTTGAAACGCACGTTGCGCACGTTGGCGTACACCTGGAACGACTCGGCCACGCGGTCATCGAAGCTGGCAAAAAAGCGCAGGCTGTTGAGCAAGGTACGCCGGGCCTCGGGGAAATCGCTGCCGTATTTGTCGAGTTTCTCGATGATCGATACAAACTCGTTGCCGCCCGCCTCCGCCGGGTCGATGGGCGGGGTTTCGGGGTCGGTGGTTTCGTTCAGGGCGATGGACAGGGCGTAGTCGGAATGGGTCACCACGAGCATTTCCCAGTGCTGGTTTTCCCGGGTGTTCTTTGCCACGTCCTCCAGCAGTTCTTCAGTCTTGGCGATCCACTGGCGCTCCCGCAGGCGGTACGGTGCGCGGTTTTGCAGGCGGACCTGGGTGGCCACGCCGAGGGCGCCGAGGGACACCCGGGCGGCACTGAACACCTCGGGGTGGCGGTTGGCGTCGCATTCCAGCACCTCACCCTGGGCGGTCACCAGTTGCAGGCCGGTGACGCAACCGGAATATGAGGTGAAGCCCACGCCGGTGCCATGAGTGGAAGTGGAAATCGCCCCGGCCAGGGTCTGGTAGTCGATATCCGCCATGTTCGGCAGCGCCTGCCCGACGTCCTTCAACGCCTGGCCCATGCGTGACATCGGCGTACCGGCGGCGAAGGTGGCCTGCAAGGTTTGCGGGTCGTGATCCAGCAGGCCGTTGAAGTAACTCAGGGACAGCAACGTGCCGTCGGTGGGCACCAGCGCACTGAACGAATGGCCCGAGCCCACCGGCCGCACCTTGCCCGGTGCCTGGCCGATGACCTGCACCAGTTCATCAAGGTTCTTCGGCGCCAGCCGCGCCAGGGGCAGACAGGTTTGCGCCCCCGACCAATTGCGCCAGGGAATCAGCCGCGGTGCCCGGGCCAGCTGGGCCAGTACCGGGTTACTGGTCAATGCCATGAACGCGCCGGCTACCGCGCCGCGCTGCAATAATTCTCGCCGTGAAAGCCCCATCGCCTACCCCGTTATTCTTATTGGATGTGTTGACCCGACATAAAGCTGATCAGCCCCAGGAATTGCTCTTCGGAGCACTGCACGCACAGGCCCATCGGGGGCATGCCGTTGTAGCCGTTGATGGTGTGGTCCAGCAGGGTGTCCGGGCCCTGGGCAAGGCGCGGGCTCCAGGCCGGGCCGTCACCGGTCAGCGGCGCACCGGAGGCCGGGTTGGCGTGGCACAGCTTGCAACTGGTGTCGTAGACCTGGGCCAGGGCTGCGTCGCTCGGCATGGCATTGGCCGCCGTGGCACGTTCGGGGGGATGTTTCGGTTTGTCGCCACAGGCTGTCAGCAGGCAGGTCACGGCCAGCAGCAGACTGATGCGACGGGGGTTGATTGCCCGCATAGCCACCTTCTCTCTTATTGTGTGAAAGCGTGATCCACACTAAGGCAGCCAGGGCGCGGCGTTGAGGGTATTGGGGGACAGAAAGGGGGGCTTGGGCGGACAGTTGATTGAGCCGCAACGCCGATCAAATGTGGGAGCGGGCTTGCTCGCGAATGCGGTGTATCAGTCATCAGATCTGTTACTGATACACCGCATTCGCGAGCAAGCCCGCTCCCACCGTTAGAATCGAGGTGGGCTTAGAAGGCTATACCGACCTTGAACCCATACTCGTCACGCTTGAGCTTGGTGTTGTCGGCCACGTACGAATCGTCATCGAGCTTGTACTCGGTGCGGGTGTAGTACAGGCCCGCCATCACTGGCAGATCGCCTTTTTGGTTCATCAGCAGGCTGACTTCGGCGTACGGGTTGGTGCGGTCCTTGAGGTCCACGGTGTCGCTGCCGATGCCGTCGACCTTGAGCTTGGCGCGGCCGTCGATGGTATGGCGGGCGCCCAGTTCAACACGCATGGTCATGTCGTCGAACTGGTGGTTGTAGCCCAGGGCCGCCTTGGCGAACGGCGATTTGTTGGTGAGTTTCATATCGTAGTCGCCCGAGTCCGGCTCGTAGCGGGTCCAGCTGTAGCCGCCACCCACCAGCACGTCGACGAAGTTGCGCGCATCCAGCGCGGCACGCCAGCCGAGGTCGAGGTCGGCCTGGCCTTCCTTGAGCTTGTTGTCGCTCTTCTCGCCGTACTTGGCTTCGATACCGGCCTGGTAGATAAAGCCGGATTCAGCCGTCAGCTTGTTGCCGAAGTTATAGAACAGGCCGGCTTCAGGCATGTGGTCCTTGTCGCTTTGGCTACCGCCTTCGAGTTTGAAGTCGTTGTAGCTGCCGAGGATCCCGAAGGTGGAAATCGGGTCGGTCGGCGCTGCGGCGAACACCACACCAGGTGCCGCGATCAAGGCCAGGACCGAGGAATTCTTGAGGATCTTTCCGAATAGTTTGGACATCGTTTTACGTCTCCATTGCAGGTGGCAAATTATTCAGGAAACGCTTCGAACCCTCGTTTTGGCGAAAGGTTCGAATTAATTTGCACCTTTTTCGAGGTAAAACGGTTCAGCGAAGGCTCTATATCAAGCGTCTTGGACGGGAGCCAGCAAACGACCGAGAATTGACCGCAACTGCGGATGCGCCGGCAGGCGAATGCCAAAGCTGGCCTGCAACAGGTTCAGCAACTCTTCGACGTCCTCGATTGCACGCTTTTCGCTGGCCCGGTCCAGGTAGTGAATCGCGTACTGCCCGTTGTTCAGCGTGCGGCGAAATCCCGGGCCAATCAGTGCGACTTTCAGCTGGCCGAGGAACGGCGAATCCGGGTGGGTGGAGACGTACCAGTTACCGATCTCGTAGTCGAAGTGTGACTGCACCTGCAGGTCGAACACATATAAGCCGCGCCACTCACCGGCGACCTGCGCCCACAAGGTGTAGCTGCCCTCGTCCAGGCTCAGGCGATAGGGTTCATGGGCGGTGGCCTGGGTGGCATCGGTGTCCAGTTGCAAGGGACTGGTGGGCACCATGCCACCAAAGCCGACATCACTGATGTAACGCACGCCGTCCAGGGTCACCAGGCTCAGCCGATGGGTGCGCGCCGTCAGTGCATCGGGTGGCCCCCCCATCACCACACGGCCGGTAATGCCCCGCGCCTCGAAGCCCAACTCCTGCAACAAGGCCAGGAACAGCTGGTTCAGCTCGTAGCAATAACCACCACGGCCGTCGAACAGGACTTTTTGTTCGACGCTCGGCAAATCGATCGGCACCGGTGCGTGCAGCAGGGTCGACAGGCTTTCAAACGCGAAGGTGCTGACATGGCGCAACTGCAGATCCTGCAGGGTTTGCAGGGTGGGCGGAGGCGGCGTGTCGTAGCCCAGACGTTGCAGGTAGAGGCGGCTGTGGGTCAGCTCTGGCATGACGCAATCCTGGAGTCGGTGGCGAAAGCACCACTAATACCCTGACGGCGGTTATTTGCCAATTGTGGGTTGAATCAAATGCAAGTCCTCAGATGCACAAACTTTCTGAACCTTTCTGAACTGATTTATATCCATTCACTACAAGACAGGGAGGCATCATGAGTACCGCAATGATCTACACCATCCACTACTTGCTACACGGCGAACCAAAAACCTTTGTGGTGCGTGCCGAGGTCATGAACAACGCCGAAGCGTGGCATTGGGCGGCCGTTGACGCCGACATTGCCCACGTGGGGCGGATAGGCCGGCCGGGCCACGAGCGGGTGAAAAAGACCACTCGTCCCTGGGCGGAGAAGTTCGGCATCACCGAGGTGACATGGACAGCCCCGAAACGGCTTGGTTGAGGAATAAAAAGCCCCGCACGACGGCGGGGCTTGTTTCACTTTTTCAGATCACCGAGGGGATCATAGGCCGGCTTCTTGCCGGTTTTTTCTGGCTTGTCCAACGGGGCAATGGCGGGACCTACCGGGTCGACCTGTGGGTCTGCGACGTCCGGGGAATCGGGGTCGAAACCCAATTCGTCCTTGCCGCTGGAATGCTCGGATGAATGCGGGCCGCTTGTACGATTAGTCATAACTACCTCCTTGGCGCGCCGGGTCTACAGCGGGCGGGCCTTGTCGTGCAGGTTTTCCAGGTCTTCCTCGACCTGCTCTTCTTCGTCTTGCCGTTCGGCCGGGTCGTTGGGGCGCAGGGCGTCGTTGTCACGCTCCTCTTCGCCGGGCGTGCGGTCGGGGTTGGGTGTGCCGGGCGACTGTTGCTGGTACCGGGTCATGGTTCACCTCACTTGGGGGTCGGTTGCCTACAGGGGTTAGAGAAATTGCGCTGATCCATCGTTCAACCTGATTACCGTCACTCCGACGGGTGAAGCATGAGAAGATGCTGGCCGGCGTTATAACCCTACTTGTGCCATGGAGACTGACCCTGGATGTTTGAGCTCAAACCGTGCGACCCGATTGTTTTTCGCCAGCAGACGCGACGCAGTACGTTGATAGTCGCGGGGTTGTTTGTGGTGTTGGCGATGGTGCTTTCCAGCCTGGCGGTGATGCTGTTTGGTGAGCCTGGGGGGGATAATTTTCGCTTTAATGTGGGCGGGGTGTTTGCCGGGGTGTTGATTACCGTAGGGCTGGTGCGGGGGCCGTTCTGGAACCAGGCCTGGTTCGCGCCGGCGGTGTATGGGTGGCAGCTCAAGCGCAGCCTGATGAGTGTGACGAATGTGATGCACAAGGTGACTGACGGGGTGAAGGCGAATGATCCGGTGGCGATCAAGTTGCTGCGGTTTTATCACCTTGGGTTGATGCAGATGCACGAACTGGACGCCAATTCGAGTTCTCAGGCGCAGTTGGTGCGGGAGGTTGATGAGCATCTGGAGAAGATGCGGGGGTTGGGGATTGAGCCTGACCAGACGCGGTTGGATCCGGATTGGGTTGAGGCTGTGAAGGCTCGCTGATTGGGGGCATATCCGTTATTTGGGTGATGGCTGATATGGGTTCCGCTCTTACAGCG